>DAIPJL010000171.1:0-6754 GCA_036770305.1 Bacteriovoracaceae bacterium
CCGTAGCTCAGTTGGTTAGAGTATCACCTTGACATGGTGGGGGTCACAAGTTCGAATCTTGTCGGGCGCACCATTCTAAACTCCCTATTTTCTTCTATTAGACATCACAACCTCGTCTCGAACTATAATTTGTCATGTTCATAACACAGCCCAAATACGCAGTCATTTTTACTTCTCAGAGAACATGTGAAAATCAAAAGTCATACGAAGCTATGTCAGAAAAAATGTTGAATGCCGTTAAGAACATGGAAGGATTCGTTAGGGCAGATAGCCTTAGAAACGCTGATGGTTTTGGAATTACAATTTCATACTGGACTTCAATTGAATCGATAAAAAATTGGAAAGCTGATGGCGAGCACTCCAGGGCGCAAGCGCAAGGAAAGTCCTCGTGGTATTCATCCTATCGCACACACATTTGTCGCATCGAAGAGGAGTACGCATTCCCTAAAGACTGAGTAAGGAATTCGAAAGTCGCATACTCAGACGCACCATCTCTTACCAGCAACCACTTCATTTCCTTCGAATCCAGTTAGGCTTCGAATCAATTTCAAACACGCAGGCACATTCATCTTTACTCATATTGATTGACCCCGCTCACATCGACTTCGATTTGTATTCAGAAAGCTGATAGCACTGACTTGGCTTTAAACTGGCCTCACGGAGCTGAGGCGCAAAAGCTCTGCACGATCCCTCTCGTGAAGGCTCCGGCTCCGCGGTGACGTGAGGCCTCAGCGCTTCAGCTTCTTCCAGTCATCGGTCAGCATGCCTTCGAAGCCCCAGTCCTCTTCCTTGATCTCCTGGATGACGATGTGGATGTGCTCGGGTTTCTTGCCGAGGACGTTGACCAGCGAGTCGGTCATGTCTTTGACGAGGCGCGCTTTCTGGTCGCGGGTAGCGCCGGCGGTGATCTGGACGTTGATGTAGGGCATGATGGGCCTTTTGGTACCAGTTTATAGGTAGCGATCTGCTACGAGTTTACCGCCATCGACGCGGGCACGGATTTTGGCGAAGGCCGTCTCGCGACTGGTAGAGAAGTCATCGCAGAAGGGGGCGAAGCCGCAGTCGTCGGTGGCGCCGAAGTTTTCTAGCGGAAGATGATCGAGCGCAGCCAGGATCTGCTGCTGGACCTCTACGGCGCTCTCGATCTTCGCCGAGATCGGGTCCGTGACACCTACGAAGATCCGCGTCTTGCCTTTCGCGAATGGTCTCATGGTTTTCAGACTCTTGCTGCGGTCTTTTTCGCTGGAGAGCTGGACGTAGAAGTTGCCCACGTTCAGCTGGAAGAGCTCCGGGAGGAAGGCCGTGTAGTCGACGTCGGCGCTGTGGGTGGAGTCGTGGTCGCCGCCAGGGCACGTATGGACGCCGATGCGCTGGCGCTCCTCGGCGCTGAAGCGATCGAAGACGCGGTTGTTGAGGTCGATGAAGCTCTTGAGGAGGCCCTTCGAGGGGTCGAGCTTGAGCGATAGCCGGCCTTCGGTGAAATCGATCTGCACGCGAGCGCCGGCGTCGAGGCACAGGCGAATGTCTTTCTCGGCTTCGTTGATGAGGTCGTCGATGAACGCCTCCCGCGAGTACGCTCTGATGCCCTCCTGCGGGTAGAGCAAGCTCAGCGCCGAGGGAGAGATCAGCGCCTGCTTGAGCGTCTTGCGAGCATGCGGCCTGGCCTTCTGCAGGTATTCGACGGCGAAAGTTTGATAGGCGAAGGGGCCCGCAGTAAGCTTCGGGAGCTGGCGCGTATGCCCGTCGGCGAAAGGGATCACCACACCCTCTGCAGCGAGACTTTTGAGACCGTGGATCGGATAGGTCACGAAGCTCGGCTTGCGCTGCTCGCCGTCGGTGATGACCTCGGAACCCGTCGCTTCGAAGCTCTTTATCGTGTCGATGACGGCGGCGTCGAAGAGCGGCTCGAGCTCGGCCGCGGGCAGCCCCTTGCCCAGGGCCTGCACCAGCTCGACGGGACGCGGGATGCTGCCGATCGGTTCACTCGGGATGCTTTTCATTGAGACCTCCAGGAGTCCGTTTCGTGCGTACGGAGGCAAGCATACCATTGCGGGCCAGGCGCGCAAGGACTTCGCACAGCCGGGCGTGTCGAAGCTACTCGCGGAGGTTCGCGAGGATGCGGCTCCAGCGGAAGGTGATCGGCATGTCGGAGAAGCGGTTGACGTAGTCGAAGCTCGCGCGGCCGTAGCCGGCGTCGCCCCAGCTTTCGCCCCAGCTGTTCTTGAAGGTGAACTCCTTGGTCTTGGTGTCGAAGCCCGTGAGGAGGATGGCGTGGCCGGCGCAGGCGTAGACGCCCGTCTCGCACTTCTCGTTGATGGCGTCGTCGTAGGTGACGAGCTCATCCTCCCAGGTGTCGGGGAAGACCTTGAGCGTGATGACCACCGGGCGGCCCTGGCGGAGCTCGTCGACGATGAGTTCGGCGCGGGTCTTGCCGATGCTCCACATGCCGGAGAGCCAGTTCACCTCGAGGCCATCGACGCGCACGCGCGGCAGCTCGCGCCAGGGATAGGGGCCCTGCGAAAAGCAGATGGCCGGAGCGGAGGTGTCGAAGGGGTCGAAGGCCGCGCACTGGCGGCCCGGCGCGAAGAGCGAGGGTTGGTAGGGCACGACCTCCTCGGTGAGGAAGAAGCCCTGGTTGCGGAAGTTGATGGCGATGTCGTAGGTGCTCCCGAACTCCTTGTCGGCGTACTCCTTGAAGTGCGTCTTGCCGTGGTAGATCTGGAACTCCTCGGAGATGTCGAACTCCTTCCCGAAGCGCGTCTTGATGAAGGACTCGACCATCGCCGTGACGGCGAAGTAGGCGCAGGTGTTGCGGTCGCCCTGGTCTTTGACGCTGGTCTGGAAGGCCCGTAGGTCGACGCTCTCCGCAGCCGCGACAAGGGGGAGAAGGAAAAGTAATGTAAGGAATCTCATAGGCGGACTTTAGCTGAGCTTAAGGTTCGCCGCAGGCCGGGGGACTAAAAATTACTCTGCGCTCTACGTCGCTGATATTAAAAACACTTAGCAATTCAGTTCATCCAACGTTGATAGAATCAGAGGAGCCGCGATCTCCCAAAAGGTATGAGTGTACCCCGTACTTCTATTCAGCTTCGGAATCTTACTCGTAGCTCCCGTCATCTGCCGCGCACAGGCTCCGACCTTCTCGATGACGAATCTCCAAATCCTCAAGGGCAACCGCTACGAGCTGGGGCCCCGGGAGCGGCACGTCTTCACCTTCGAACACGTGAGCGTCTGGGAGTTCGGAGACAATTTTTTCTTCTTCGACGTAAGCAATCCTGACCAAGAGGAGACTTCACTCTACGGGGAATACGCGCCGAGCCTGAGCCTCGGAAAAATCTTCGGCCGTGACTTTTCATTCGGTGCGATCAAAGACCTACGTCTCACCGCAGGGTTCGAGTTTGGAAAAGGCTACCGCACTTTCCTCTATGGCGCCGGCGTCGATCTCGCGCTCCCCAGATTCACTTTTTTTAAAGTCAATCTGTGCGCTCGTGACACCGCCGATGTGGAAGGGGTGACCTGGCAGGCCACGCTCATCTGGCTTGCCCCCCTCCACTTTCGTTCGGCGAAGTTTCTCTTCGGCGGCTTCGCCGACTTCGCTGGCCGCGAGGGTCAGCGCGCTTCAAACCAGCTGACGGCGCCGCAGTTCCTGCTCGACGTCGGGAGCTTCTGGGGGCGGCCGGGAAGCTTCTTCGCAGGGGTCGAGTACCAGTACTGGCGCAACAAGTTCGGTGTCCGCGGGGTAACCGAGAACGCCGCTCAGGCGATGGTGCGCTTTAATCTCTGAACACCTCACTCATTTTCTTGTAAGATTGGTGCCATGAGAATTCTCCGGCCCCCTCTTGTCTTCCTGCTGCTCGGCTGCGCTCAGACTCCTACGCCGAAACCCGACGCTGCCTTCGTGAAGGAAGAGATCTGCTCTGCCGAATCTCTCGCACACCTCTCCGCACGCAGCCGGCAAGGCCCCGGGCCCGGGCGAGTGAGTAGCCCAGATGAGATCCAGCAACGGCTCGCGGCCTTCGTTCCAAAAATTCAGAGCTGCTATCAAGAAGAGCTCATCCGCACCGGCGACGGGCGGAACTCTCGACTTTGCCTGGTCTTCAGCCATGACCACAAGGGCAAGCTCGACTTCTATGGCGTCAGCTCACGCGAGATGGCGTTCTCCAGAGACCTGCAGAACTGCTTCGAAAGACTCCGCTCGAGCAAAGATCTCAAGGGTCTTGCCAACACCCTCGTCGTGCAACCCCTGAGCTTCTTCGTACGCACGCACCTCGATTAGTAGTGCGGCGGCTTACTGTTGGCGTAGGAGAGCGCTTCGCCGCCGCCGCCGAGCACCTCGAGCAGCTTGCGCTGTTCGAGGACCTCGCGTTCGAGCACGGCGATCCGCTCCTGCTGCTCGGCGACGATCTTGTTGAGCTCGTAGACGAAGTGCTCCTGGTGGGCGAACTTCGTCTCGAGCGCGATCATCCGCTCGTCCTGCACGGCTAGTCCCAGTCCTGGTCGTCTTGGAACCAGTCGACTTTCTTCACGAAGCAGCGGCCCCGGGCGTAGTCGACCTCGACGCTGATCCCCATGCTCCCGTCGGAGAAAGAATGAGTCTCTTTGTGCCAGCTCCCGTGGTGCACGGAGATCTCGCTGAGTTCGTCGCCGAAGCGGTAGCGGAACTCGGCGGCGGTGGCCACGTAGTCGTTGGCGATCGCGTACTTGATCGCAGCGGCGCGCGCCGGCCCGTAGCACTTGTCCTGGGCGAGGGCACTGAGAGACATAACGGTCAGGGCAAAAACCAATAATGTTTTCATCGAAAACTCCTTTGAATCTGCCAGACCTATAGCGCCGGAGCGACGAGGCGTCATGTGAGGATTTCGTCGGCACCGATGCGCTCGTGCAACTAGGTAATTCTTACGGCCCCGGCGGGCCAGCCGATGCCGCAGATGGTACCAGCACGGGATGAACCTCATGGTGTTCGGAGCACTCTTCTGCCTGAGCCTGATTGGCCTAGAAGCCTTCTTCGCCTGGCGCCTGCGGCGGGGCTACTACCGCTGGGAGAGCACGCTGAGTAACCTGCTCTGCGCCGCGGGCCACGTGACGGTGGACATTTTCCTACGGCTTCCGGTGCTGGCCCTCTACCTCTGGTGCGCGCGCTTCGCGCCGGCGAATGACCTCGCCGAGCCCGGGAAGTGGGTGGTGCTCTTCGTGCTGGTGGATTTCCTTTTCTACCTCTCGCACTACCTCAACCACAAGCTCCCTTGGCTGTGGGCGATCCACGGCGTCCACCACCAGGGCGAAGACTTCAACTTCTCCACGGGCCTGCGTCTACCCTGGCTCCACAAGCTCGGCGCCTTCTGGGTTCCCCTGCCGGCCGCGCTCCTCGGTTTCGAGCTCTCGGACTACGCCGCAGTCGCGCTGCTCCAGGCGTCGCTGCAGACCTGGACGCACACGCGCTTTCTGCCGCGGCGGATCCCGGTGCTCGAATGGGTCCTCGTGACGCCGTCGCATCACCGCGTGCACCACGGCCAAAACGACCGCTACCGCGATAAAAACTTTGCCGGCATCCTCAGCGTCTGGGACTATCTCTTCGGAACCTACTGTCCCGAGACCGAGCCGGTGCGCTTCGGCGTGCGAGGAGTCAGCGATCGCGTGAACCCCTTTAGCAACAACTTCATCTTGTTCTCGCCGCGCCGCTGGCGACGCCTGGACCGCTCGCAGCTCCGGGCGAGCGCCAGCGCCTGTCTCTGGGCCCTGGTGATCGTCGGTGCGGTCTTCGCACTCGAAGCGAGTCTCACGACGGTACCGCTCGTCGGCTTCTGCCTCGCGGCGATCGCAGGCCTCTCCTACCTCGGCTGGCGCGCGGATCACCCGACACACCCTTCTCCGGTGCGAAGTGCGCTGCGGCCACTCGCCCTCGGCTCTCTCATCTTCCTCGGGGGCTCCTGCGCGAGCGCTCCGGAAGTGCCGACGGTGACGATCATCAAGCAGTGGCACCTGTCGGCGAATGAGTCGACGCGCGACTTCGAAAAGGCGCAGAATCTCCCGCAGGCCAGTAATCAACTCGAGATCTACCGCTACCTCGACACCCTCCTCACCGAGCGCGGCAGGCTCACGCTCATCGTCGAGGGCTGCGACGAAGCGAGCAGCGTGGAAGAAAGCTTCAAGCTGGTGAACGGCTGGAAGCTCGAGGAACTCCGGGCGATCGCCAGGCACAGCGATTTCTACAAGATCCTCGTCCCGGTTCCCCTGAAGCTCAAGCTGCGCCACCCGACGCAGGTCACGACACTCTGCGGGGACAGCGCGGAGCTGATCCGTCAGCACCAGCTCAGCGTGAGTGACGCCAAGGGCTTCCTCGGCTTCTACCTGCGCCTGAAGACGCAGGGATCGGGCGCGAAGTTCGACGCCTACCACCGGGCCCTCGAGGAAGTGCTTAAGCAAAAAGTGGCGGACCCTCTCGCCGTCTCCCGCGAGCTCGCGCTCAAGAACATCGTCCGCTTCGAGGAACTGGTGCTCGAGAGAAACGCTCTCTTCCTCAAACACCTCGTGCAGCGCCGGCTTGAGTCTCCGGTGATCGTCGTCGGCGGGTTGCACGCGCAGGATCTCATGGCGCAGCTCACCGCCGCGGGCATCCGCACGCAGGTGCTCGAACCGGAGAACTACCCCACCACCAACGAGCAGATTGCCAGCGAACTGCGGAGCGCTCTAGAATAAGTTTCTAACCTCCGAGGTGTCCCATGTGGCCCGTGCTCCTTTTTGTGACCTCCCTCTT
>DAIPJL010000172.1:0-6750 GCA_036770305.1 Bacteriovoracaceae bacterium
GCGCAGTTCGATCTCGATGTCGCGGCCCGAGGAGATGCTGTAGTCGAAGGAACTCAAGGGCGCGACCACGTAGAAGGGGACGCCGTAGTGGCGCGCGACGATCGCGAGCGTCGAGGTGCCGACCTTGTTGGCGGTGTCGCCGTTGGCGGCGATGCGGTCGGCGCCGACGAAGATCGCGTGGACCTTGCGGGTGCTCAGCAGATAGCTCGCGGCGCCTTCGACGACGATCTGGTGGGGAACGTTTTCTTTTGCCAGTTCGAAGGCCGTGAGCCGGGTCCCCTGCATGTAGGGCCGCGTCTCGTCGGCGTAGACCATCTCGATGCGGCCCTTGCGGTGGGCATGGGAGATGACGCCGAGGGCAGTACCAAGAGTGCCGCAGGCGAGGAATCCCGTGTTACAATGAGTCATCAGCGTGAGAGGCACGGTGCCGTAGAGGGCCGCGAGCTCCGTCAGCGCCGTCTCCGCCATGCGGGTGTTTTTCTCCTCGGAGAGCTCCATCTGCCGGTGCCCGTCCGCGACGACGAAGGCCGCAACCTCCGCGGCCGAGGCTCCCTCCGCGAAGCGCTCGCGGACGGCCTTGGCCAGGCGGTCGATCTCGAACATCAGGTTCACCGCCGTCGGCCGCGCCTCTCTCAGATAGGCACAGGCCTGCGCGAACGCCCCCGGGGAAAAGCGCGGCTGCGCCTGGGCCCAGAGCGCGAGGCCATAGATGGCGGTGAAGCCGATGCAGGGTGCTCCGCGCACGACCATCTCGCGGATCGCGCTGAAGGTTTCTTCGACCGTGCGGCACACGACGTACTCCTCGCGCTGGGGAAGGAGTCGCTGGTCTAGGAGCCGGAGCTGTCCCGCTTGCCAGATGATGGGGTTCGACGCGCTCGCCATGCCTTCTCCTCAGTTGAGCTCGACGAGGTACGAAAGCGGTTTCTTCCCCGCCACGCTACGCACGAGCTTCAGGTTACACCGCACGGGGGAATTGCTCCACCCGCCGCTTAAGTTCCACGTGTCACCACCGGTGACGATTTTCCAGGTGCGCACGGTGTGCACCGACTGCTGGGCCGTGAGCTCGAGCTGGTGCGCGGAGCCTTCGCGCAGGAGGCCGGCGATCTCGGGCCTCTCCGCGATCAGGCTCCGACAGCTCGAGCGGGCCAGCACCGCCAGCGCGCTGCCGCGCCAGGCGAGCTTGAACTTGAATTCGTCGCCGGACCGGTGCACGGCGCCGCTGAACTTGTGCGCCGGCGTGAACGGATTCTCGGCTTCGAAGCGCGTGAACAGGTCGTCGAGGCTCTGGTCCTCGAGCTTCGTCATCCACTCTCCGACCTGCTGCACCTGTGGCACGTAGCTGAGGTTCAGCGCGGGCTCGAGCTCGTCCAGCCGCAGGCCCTGGACCAGCACGGCGTCTTTGCGGCGCTCGAGCTGGTAGGCCGGCGAACTCCCCGGAGTGACGTCGAGCTTCTCCCAGGGGAGATAGTCGAGGAGGTCCCAGACCACCGAGTGCGGGTAGTGCCACGGCGTCTGCGGGTCTTGCAGGAAGAGTTCCTCGCTCCAGGACACCCGCGCTTCCTTGCGACCGACCACGAGGTCGATCAGCTTCTCGCCTCCGACGTCGAGCCGGACCAGGGTCGACGCCGGCCCCCCGAAGTCGACCTCGAGTTTGAAGGGCTGGTCCGGTTTCCCGGGCCGCACGAGCTTCGCGGAGGACTTGGTGTGTCCCTTGAACTTGAAGTCTTTCTTCTCCGGCGTGCTCTCGAAGCGCAGCTCCGTCACGAATGAACTGTTCTGGTAAGGCGTCGTCGCTCCCTGGAGGCCCGTGAAGGGCAGCAGGTCCAGCACGAGGTCCTTGGAGAGCGCGAGCTTGGGGACGTTGATCCGCAGCGCCTGCTTCGACCACTCGACGTCGCCGACCATCGCCAGCCAGTCCTCTTTCGCCGAGACCGTCGTGAAGAGCCCCATGCGCGGGTGGTAGAAGCCCTTGCCCTCCAGGGACACGTCGCCGGTGCGGACGCGCTGCCCGCGGCGGCTCTGGAGCCGAGACTTCACGTAGTAGTGCAGGTCGACCTTCTGGCTCGCGAAGCGGTACTCGCCGAGGATCTTCGTCTCGCCGGAGAGCTGCGCCCCCTTCCACTCGTAGTCCCAGGGGAAGGCCACCTCGAAGGCCGTCGGTTTTTTCGGGTCGACGTTGAGGAGGTAGAGCTTCGAGAGCCGCCGCTCCTTGCCCTCCGAGGTTCCGACGACGTTGTTGAAGCGCAGGTTGAACACCGAGGCCGCGATGTGCGAGGGCACGGAGACCTCTTGTGTCGCGTCGATGCGCCGCTGTTCGAGGTAGTGCTCGGCCTCCGCGAGGATGCGCGTCCAGGCCCCGACGTTCACCTCACTAAGGGTGACGTTGATCCGGACCGGATTCCGGCTCAGCAGGATAGTCCAAGGAAGGCGGACCTCGACGCGCTTCGCCCGCAGCACCTCGCCCTTGTCTTTGGCGACGGCGACGAGGTTCTCGACGATCACGCGGAAGTCGGCGCCGTAGCCGGCGTGGATGCTGCCGAAGCGCAGCTCCCAGGGGATCTCGAGTTCCTGCGCGATTCGGTTCGCGTAGCTGGTCATCGTTTCCGGCGTCAGGTTGCGCGTGAGCTTCCACCACACGAAAAACGAAAGGGCGCCGATCAGCAGCCACGTCACAACCAAGAAGGGAACTAACTTACGCACACCGACTCCTACACGCGCTGAAGCGGGGCGAACTTCACCATGAACCGCTTCTTCACGCCGTCTTTAAATTTAATCAGAATCTTCTCGTCGGCTCCGAGGCCCTCGCTCTCGACCACCAGTCCCTCGCCGTAGAGCGCGTGCAGGACGCGCACGCCGGAGGGGTACTGCGACGCCGGCAGCGCCCGGCTCGGGAGCTTCTGCTGGAAAGTCCTCTCCACGCGGTAGACGTCGCCGTCGTAGTCGGGCCCCGAGTCCCAGCTCTCGTCGAAGTGCGCCTGTTTTTCACCGCGCGCCTGGGTCCCCTTGAAGAGCCACTCGATGTGGGTCTTCGGGATCTCGTTGATGAACTGGCTCGGGCCGTTGAACTTCAGCGTCCCCCAGAGCATGCGGCCCTGAGCGAAGCTGATGGCGAGACCCTTCATCGCGCGAGTCATGGCGACGTAAAAGAGTCGGCGCTCTTCCTCGATGGCGCTGCCGCCCTGTTCGATGCTGCGGTAGGACGGGAAGAGGTTCTCCTCCGCGCCGGTGACAAAAATGTACTCGTACTCCAGGCCCTTCGAACCGTGCGCCGTCATGAGCGCCACGGACGCCGACTGGTCTTCTTTCACCTCCGAGTCGAGGGTGATGGTCTCCAGGAAACTAGTGAGCGAAGGTGACTCCTGCGCTTCTTCGTGCTGGGTGAGCGCGGTGGCGAGTTCTTCCAAGTTCTCCAGGCGCGCCGCTCCCTCGTGGGTGCGATCGGCCTTGAGGAACTCGAGGTAGCCGCTCTCGTGGAGGAGCTTCTCGTAAGAGATCGAGGGCCGGTGCTCCGGCGTCCCTTCGAGGGCGCGCACTTCCTGGATCAGGCCCACCAGGCTCGAGAGGCTGGAGAACACCTTCGCCGAGAGGCCGAGGTGGCGGTAGGAGGCGGGGTTCTCGATCACCTGCTCCGTGAGTTCGTAGAGCGAGAGGCCCTGCTGGACGGCTTCGTCTTCGAGCTTCCGCAGGGAGGTGGCACCGACCCCGCGCGCGGGGGTGTTGATGATGCGCGTGAGGGCGAGCGAGTCCTTCGGGTTCACCACCACGCGCATGTAGCAGAGCATGTCCTTGACCTCTTTGCGGTCGTAGAACTTGATGCCGGCGACGATGTGGTAGGGGATCTTCTCCTTGCGAAGCGCGTCCTCGAGGGCGCGCGACTGGCTGTTGTTGCGGTAGATGACGGCGACCTCGTTGCCCGGAACGCCTTCGCGCGTGAGGCGCTTGATCTCGCCGGCGACGAACTCCCCCTCGACGCGCTCGTCGCGGCACTCGACGACGGAGATCGGTGGCCCCTCGGGGTTTTCGGTCCAGAGCACCTTGCCCTTGCGTTCGCTGTTGTGGGCGATCACCTGGGCGGCGGCGTCGATGATTTTCTTGGTGGAGCGGTAGTTCTGCTCGAGCTTGATGACCGTCGCGTTCGGAAACACTTTCTCGAAGTCGAGGATGTTGCGGATGTCAGCCCCGCGCCACGAGTAGATCGACTGGTCCTCGTCGCCGACGACGCAGACGTTGCCGTGCTGCAGGCCCAGCTGGAGGACGAGCTGGAACTGGGCGCGGTTGGTGTCCTGGTACTCGTCGACCATCAGGTAGCGGAAGCGGCGCTGGTACTTCTCGCGCACCTCGGGGAAAGCATGGAAGAGCTGGAGCACACCGGTGATGAGGCCCCCGAAGTCGACGGCGTTCGAGCGGTGCAGCTCGGCCTGGAAGTCGAGGAAGAGCTCCCACATGCGCGGGTCATCGGCGAGGAGCTGCGCCTGCTCGTCGATGCCAGCGCCGGGGAACCAGCCGAGGTTCTTCACCCGGTCGACGAAGTAGCAGAGCGTGGCGGGCGAGATGTCCTTGAGGTTAATCCCTTTGCGCGAGAGCACGGTCTTGGCGACGGAGTTCGACTCGCCGTCGTCGAAGATGGTGAAGTTCTTCGAGAGCCCGAGGTAGGTCGCCTCGCTGCGCAGGAGGCGCGCACAGAAGGAGTGGAAGGTGGTGACCTGGAACGTCCCGATGTCGAAGCTCGTCACGAGCGCGAGGCGCTCGCGCATCTCGCGCGCAGCCTTGTTCGAGAAGGTCACCGCGAGGATCTGGTAAGGGCTCACCTGCTTCTCTTCGAGGAGCCACTGGATGCGCGCGATGAGCGTGCGTGTTTTTCCAGACCCCGCGCCCGCGAGGATCATGACTGGGCCCTCCGTCTGGCGAACCGCCTCTTGCTGCGCGGGGTTGAGGTGCGAGAGGTTCATCCTATTCCACCGTCACGCTCTTCGCGAGGTTGCGCGGCTTATCGATGTCCGTCCCCTTGAGCTTGGCGATGTGGTAGCTGAGGAGCTGCAGGACGACGTTGACCATGATCGGCGCGAGGTTCGGCAGGCCCCGGAAGTCGACCTCGAAGAGCATGTCGCTGACGTCCTTGAGCTCGGCGTGGCCGCGCGGGCCGACCGCGAAGATGAGGCCCCGGCGCGCCTTCACCTCTTCGACGTTCGAGAGCGCCTTCTCGAAGAGCTCGGGGCCCAGCACGGCGATGTTCACCATGGCGTCGTCGATGAGCGCGATCGGGCCGTGCTTCAGTTCGCCGGCGGCGTAGCCCTCGGCGTGGACGTAGGCGATCTCTTTGAGCTTGAGCGCGCCCTCGAGGGCGATCGGGAAGTAGCTCCCGCGGCCGGTGAAGATGAAGCCTTTCTTGTGGTAGAGCTGCTCGGCGATGGCACGGATCTCGTCGGCACGTTCGCAGACTTCCGCGATGCGCTCCGAGAGCAGCTTGATCTCCTGGTACACCGCTGGAGACTCGAGCGTGCCGGCGTAGCCCTGGGCCATGAGGTAGCCGGTCAGCACCTGCAGCGTGAAGGCCTTCGTGCTCGCGACGCCGATCTCCATGCCGGCGTGGATGAGGAAATTGCGGTCGCACTGGCGAAAGAGGGTCGAGCCCTCGGTGTTGACGATGGAGTAGGTCTGCAGCCCCTTCGCCTGGCAGAGTTCCTGGCACGCCAGCGTGTCAGCCGTTTCACCCGACTGGGAAATGAAGAGGCCGACTTCGTCTTTTTTCAGCAGTGGCTCGCGGTAGCGGAACTCGCTGGCGATCTCGACGTTGCAGCGAGTGCCGTTGAAGCGCTCGAAGTAGTTCTTGATCACGAGGCCCGCGTGCCAGGCGGTGCCGCAGGCGGTGATGTGGAAGAAGCTCGGCGCCTGGCCCTTGAGCGCGCGGTAGGTCTCGAGGCCCGCGCCCTTGATCGCCCACGCCGCGAGCTTCTCGACGAGCGCCGGCTGTTCGTGGATCTCCTTGAGCATGAAGTGCTCGTAGTGGCCCTTCGAGGTCGCGTCCATGGTGATCGCGTTCGCCTGGCCGCGGAAGCGCGTCGACGGCGCGAGGTCGAGCTCGAAGAACTCGATCTTCGCCTCGCCGCCGCTGACGGTGCCCAGACCGATCACGCTGTCTTGCGGGAAGAAGAGATCCGGTGCGAAGCCCACCAGCGCGAAGGGGTCGGAGGAGAAGAACACCTCGCGCGTCGCCGGGTTGATCCCGCAGACCATCGGCGCCGAGCGCTTCACGCAGTAGAGCCGATCAGAGGCCTTCTCCATGATCACGAAAGCCGAGTTCCCTTCGATGGTCTTGAACGCGCGAGCGACGGCCTGGAGCGTGCTGCCTTCGGTCTTCGCGAATTTCGTCAGAAGGACCAAGAAAACTTCGGAGTCCGTTTGGGATTTGAACGCCCAGCCTTCGGCGATGAGCTGCTTCTTGAGCTGAGCCGCGTTCTCGATGATGCCGTTGTGGACGACCGCGAAGTCCTCGTTGCCGTGCGGGTGCGCGTTGTCCGTGCTCACGCCGCCGTGAGTGGCCCAGCGCGTGTGACCGATGCCGACGTGCGAGCTCGGCTTCTGCTCGTTCACGAGTTCGCGGAGATTGTCGAGCTTGCCTTCACGCTTAAGGATCTTGAGCTCGCCCTGGAGCTTGAGGCACAGCCCCGCGGAGTCGTAGCCGCGGTACTCGAGGCGCGAGAGACCTTCGAGGATAGGTTGGACCGAGTTTTGTGGGCCGGTGTATCCGAC
>DAIPJL010000173.1:0-6682 GCA_036770305.1 Bacteriovoracaceae bacterium
GTCATGGGCCAGTTCGCCTCGCTCCAGGCGGCCAGCGGCATCATGCTCGTGGCCCTCTCGACGGTGGCGATCTTCTTCAGCCGCTTCTCCGAGCCGCTCTACCGGGCCATCGAAACCACCTTCCTCACCAACCTCAACGACAAGGAACGCGAGGAGCTCGCGCGCCAGGCGCTCGCCCCGCAGCTCGCCCCCTGGCAGGCGACCCTGAGCGAATTCACTCTGTCGCCTCACTCGTCGCTGGTGGCGAAGTCGCTGGCGGACTCGCAGCTCAAGGAGCGCTTCGGCGTCACCATCGCCATGATCCAGCGCGGGCAGCGCCGCATCCTCGCGCCGGGCCGCCAGGACCTCCTGCTCCCCTACGACCGGATCTTCCTCATCGGCTCTGATGAGCAGCTCCACGGAGCGCAGGCGGTGATCGAGGACAACGCCTATGCCGAGGAGGCACCAGTGCCGAGCACCTTCGGCCTCGAGCTCTTAACCCTCGCCTCGCACTCGCCCTACGTGGGCCGCTCCATCCGCGACTCGGGCCTGCGCGACCACGCCATGGGCCTCATCGTGGGCCTCGAGCGCGAAGGCCGCCGCCTGCTGAGCCCCGACTCGGCGCTAACCCTCAAAGAGGGCGACCTGCTGTGGATCGTGGGTGACCGGACCCTCATCGGAGAGATCAAAAAATCTCAGCGCGGTGGGGACGCGTGAAGCACCTCGGCCTGCTCCTCGGACTCTGCCTCGTGCTCTGCGCCGGTGGACGCGCTCAGCAGATCGAGCACCACCTCAACCTCCACCTCGTGAGTTCTCAGCACGTCGACTGGGACCTCGACCAGGACCTCGAGGTCGACGACGAGACCAGTGACAACCACTCCTCGGTCGATCTCCAGCTGGCGTATCCGACGGCGCCGGCCGGACTCACCATCGTCTACTTCGTGTGCCGCGTCCTCCCCGTCGACACGGCCCTCCCGCTCCGGCGCAGTCCCGCACGGCCCGAACGCCCGCCGACCTCCCAGAGCTAGCGTCGCGCGCTCGCTTCGGCTTTCACTACAGGGAGGATTCCATGAAACTTTTGCTTTCATTCTTCATTTTTATCTGGTGCCAAATGAACTTCGCCGCCGTCGACTACTACGGCTACCACGAGGCGACACAGGTGCCGGAGCCGATGTTCTACGATCTCGTCCGAGGGCTCCACTCCAAGAAGGGAGAGTTCGAGGCCAACACCCTCTTCTACCAGCAGGCCAGCAACGAGCTGCGTTCGCTGCACGCGGCCCCGGAGATCGAGTGGGTCCCGGCCGACAACTGGGGCGTCGAGCTCGAGCTCCCCTCGTCGCACGGGAAGGTCGAGGCGCTCAAGCTCGCGCTCCAGCACGGCTTCGACCGCAGCCAGCGGAGCTTCGTCGACGGCCTGCAGCTCATCCTGGAGCGCAACCTCGAGCACCATCACACCGAGGGCAAGCTCACCTACCTGATGGGCAAGCGCTTCCCCCGCCGCTGGAGCGCCTTCGCGATCGTCGGTCTGGCGATCGAGGGCCCCGCGCAGCAGGTGAAAGAGGTCACGAACCTCTCGGTGTTTTACGACGTGCTCCGGCGCGTGGACTTCGGCGCCGAGCTCAACCTCGTCACGCGCGGCGGAAGCAGCGAGTTCCTGCAGTTTCTCCCCCAGGCCCACCTCGCGCTGGACGAGAAAATGAAAGTCCAGCTCGGAACGGGTGTTCAATATCTCGCGCAGCGATGGTACAGTACCGGTGCACTCCGCCTCATCCGGGAGTGGAACCTGTGAGCTCCCATGTACGTCTTCCACATCAGCGGCCTCGTCCGCTCCCAGTGCGCGGGCCACCTCTTGAAAGTCATCCAAGAGTGCGACGCCGATGCGCGCGTGGAGGTCCAGAGTGACACCGGCCGGCTCTTCGTCGAATCGAAGACCGCGGTGGAGAAGCTCCGGCGGGCGCTCAAAGACGGCGGCTACGAAACCCACTCCGTGGAAGAAAGGCCCTGATGCGCCCCCTCGTCCTCCTGCTGGTGCTTCTCACGGGCTGCGCACGCCCCTTGGATCCGCACCGGGACCTGGTGGTCTACACCTCGATGTACCAGGACACGCTGGCGGGCCTTGAGGCGGAGCTGAAGAAAGACTTCCCGCAGCTGCGCCTGCACTGGTACCAGGCGGGGAGCGAAGAGATCGCGGCGCGCACCAACGCGGAGATCCTAGCGGGGGGCGTGCGCGCCGATCTACTCATCTCCTCCGACCGCTTCTGGTACGAGGAGCTCGCAGCCGCGAAGGTCATCGCTCCGCTCCCCGTGGACGTCACGTCGAAAGTCGGTCCGGACCTGCGCAACGGAGAGGATCGCTATGTCGCCATCTCGCACCCCCTGATGGTTCTGGTCTACAACCGCACGCTCGTGAAGCAGGGCCCGCAGAGTTTCCTCGAGCTGACAGGACCCGAGTGGAAGGACCTCATCACCACGGGCTCTCCGCTGGCCTCGGGAACGAATTTCACCACGGTCGCGATGCTCAAGGAGAAGTACGGCTGGGACTACTTCCGGAGACTCCGCGACCAGGGCGTGGTCTCCCAGGGCGGAAACTCGGCCGTCATCCGCCGGCTGCAGAGCGGAGAGCGCAGCGCGGGCTGGGTGCTGCTCGAAGACCTCCTGCGGCTGAGTGGGAAAGACGATCGGCTCGTCGCCGTCTTTCCCAGTGACGGGGCCACTCTGCAGACTAATATTCTCGCGCTCCCGGTGAAGCCGGCGGATCGCAGCCTCGCGCTCAAGGTCGCGGCCTGGCTCATCAGCGAGAAAGGCCAGCGCCTGATGACCCGCTACTTCATGTACTCGGTGCTTCCGGAGATCGCCGCGCCGGCTGGGGCGCCTCCCCTGTCCACGCTCAAGCTCCAGCGACCTGACAAGGATTTCCTCGAGCGCATGTCCCGCGAACGCCTCGAGGTGAAAGACCAGTACCTGGAGCTGATGCTGTGAGACGGCTTCCCAGGTCAATGCTCGCCGCTTTCCTCCTGGCGCCCTTGCTGCTGATCACTCTCTATCCGCTGGGCCACCTCGTGTACCAGGTGCTGCGCTCGCCGGAGGGCATCGGCCTCTACGCCATTCTTTTCGCCAAAGCGTCGACCTGGAGTGGCATCCGCAACACCCTCCTCCTCGCGTCCGCCACGACGCTCCTCTCGGCGGCCCTCGCGCTCCCGCTGGCCTGGTTGCTCACCCGCACGGACCTCAAGGGGAAGGTACGCTGGCGCACCTGGCTGCTCATGCCCTACGTGATCCCGCCCTACGTCGGGGCCATCGCCTGGGTCCAACTAGCAAATCCGAAAACGGGCCTCCTGCTAGCGCTCCCTTTCCTGCGCGGCCAGCTCAACATCTATAGTTTCACGGGCCTCGTGTGGGTGATGGCGTCGTTCTTCTATTCCTTCGTTCTCCTCGCGCTCCTCAACGTCATGGAGCGCCTCGATCCTTCGCTCGAGGAGGCCGCTCGCGTGAGCGGGGCCTCCCCGTGGCGGGTCTTCCTGCACATCACTCTTCCGCTCATCAAGGCGCCGCTGGCCTCCGGCATGATGCTCGTGTTCCTCGCCAGCTGCGCGAGCTTCGGCGTGCCTGCGTTGATCGGCGCTCCGGCGCGCATCTTCGTCGCGACGACGAAGATCTACGCCCTCCAGCAGGCGGGCTCGTTCACGGGCCTCTACCTGGCCGGCGCCCTGTCGAGCTTGCTCTTGGGCCTCGCGCTCGCCGCCATCCTTTTCCTGCGGCAGATGGAAAAGAAATCTCCTCCCTCGCTGAGCGGGAAGACTCCCCGCGCGGCGCTGCTCCCGCTCGGGCATCACCAGGTCATCGCCCAGCTCCTCGTGGCGGCGCTCTTCACCCTCGTCTTCGTCCTACCGCTCACGGCCCTCGCACTGAGCGCGTTCTCGCCTCAGGCGGGCCGCTGGGGTGAGTGGAGCCTGGTGCACGCGCGCCGGCTGTGGCTCGAGACCCCGCAGTTCGGTGAGGCCCTCAAGAACTCGGCGCTGCTGTCGCTCACCGCGGCGGGCATCAGCACGCTCTACGGCGGCGTGCTCTCCTACGCGAAGGTGAAGGCGAAACTCACCGGCGGCGCGCTCATCGATCTCGCGAGCACCTTGGCCTACGCCACGCCGGGGACCGTCTTCGCCTTCGCGCTCATCCTGAGCTTCTCCTACGGCGTGCTCGGGCTCCCGGTCGCCCTAGGGAACACGCTCTGGATCCTCGTCGTCGCCTACGTGGCACACTTCTTGAGCTTTGGCCTGCGCACCAGTAGCGCCGGGCTAGCGCAGATCGATGACGTGCTCGTCGAAGCCGCGCGAGTGAGTGGCGCAGGGCCCTGGGCCACACTGCGCACCATTTGGCTACCGCTGATGGTGCCGCACCTGGTGTCCAGCTTCCTCACCGTCTTCATGCTGGCCTTGAGCGAGCTCACGATGTCGGTGCTCCTCGCGGGCCCCGGGCTGCAGACCCTCGGCGTGCTGATCTTCCAGCTACAGGACTACGCCGACCCTTCCGGCGGCAGCGCCGCCCTGCTGTCGCTCCTGCTGGTTCTTTTCGTGCTCGCTCTGAACGCCCTCATCAAGCGCCTCACTCAAGGGAGATACGGACTATGAGTTCGGTCGAATTCCGTGCCGTCGGGAAACTCTACGGACAGACGCGCATCCTGCGCGACATCAACCTCCACCTGAAAGACGGAGAATTCCTCGCTCTCCTCGGGCCCTCAGGGTCGGGCAAAACGACTTGTCTGCGCTTGCTCGCGGGCCTCGAGCAGCTGTCTGAGGGAGCGCTCTTGATCGACGATGCGATCGTCGACGACGCGACTCCCAAGGGTCTGGTGCCGGCGCACCGGCGCCGGCTGGGGATGGTCTTCCAGAGCTACGCCGTCTGGCCACACATGAACGTCTTCGAAAACGTCGCCTACCCGCTGCGCATCCAGGGCCTCCCGGCGGCTGCGATCGACCAGCAGGTGGCCGAGGCCCTCGACCTGGTCGAGCTCACAGGCTTCGAAGGACGCCGGCCCGAGGCGCTCTCCGGAGGCCAGCAGCAGCGCGTGGCGCTGGCGCGCGGCCTGGTGGCAAGGCCGAAGGTGCTACTGATGGACGAGCCGCTCTCGAACCTCGACGCGAAACTGCGCGAGAAAATGCGCCGGGACATCCGTGCGCTTCAGCAGAAGCTGCGCATGAGCTGCGTCTACGTCACCCATGACCAGAGCGAGGCCTTCGAGATGGCCGACAAGATCGCGCTGCTCGATAGAGGCCAGCTCGTCGCCTTCGGCACTCCCAGTGAGCTGCGGGCCAGTGAACACCCCTTCGTGCGGGAGTTTCTTAGCTAGAGCGCGTCGATCTCGCGATACCAACGCAGCTTATCGCTCTCGGGTAAGAACGCCGCCTCGAAGGAGTTCTTAGCAAGGACTTTGAGCTGGTCGACACTCAGGTCGAGGGCACGCTCGCAGGCGAGCCAGTTCTCGTTCATGTAACCGCCGAAGTAGGCCGGGTCATCGGAGTTGATGGTCACCAGCGCCCCGCGCTCGAGGAGGCGCTTGAGGTTGTGGTCTTCCATCCGCTGGAAGACACGGAGTTTAATGTTCGAAAGCGGACAGACCGTGAAGGGCATGCGCTCCTGGATGAGCCGCTGCATGAGGGCCTCGTCTTCCAGCGAGCGCACCCCGTGGTCGATGCGCTTCACCTTCAGCACATCCAGCGCCTCCCACACGTAGGCCGGCGGCCCTTCTTCGCCGGCGTGAGCGACCGAGAGGAAGCCGAGCTCCCGCGCTTGGGCGAAGACCCGCGCGAACTTCTCCGGCGGGTGCCCCAGCTCGGAGGAATCCAGGCCCACGGCAATAATCCCGTCACGGAAGGGCAGTGCCTCTTCCAGGGTCTTGAAGGCGTCGTCCTCACTGAGGTGGCGCAAGAAACACAGGATCATGCGATGGGTGATGCCCCACTTCTTCTCCCCCGCGTCGAGGGCCTTCTTGAGCCCGTGGTAGACCGTCGCGAAGCTCACGCCCCGGGCGGTGTGCGTCTGGGGGTCGAAGAAGATCTCGGTGTGGACTACGCGATCCTGCGCACACCGCTCGAGGTAGGCCATGGTGAGGTCATAAAAGTCTTGCTCGTGGACGAGCACACTCGCTCCCGCGTAGTAGATGTCGAGGAAAGACTGGAGATTGTGAAACTGGTAAGCCGCGCGAACTTCCTCCACCGTCTGGTAGGGCAGCCTAACGCCGTTTCGCTGAGCGATGGCGAACATCAACTCCGGTTCAAAACTTCCCTCGATGTGAATATGCAGTTCGGCCTTGGGAAGCTGTCGGATGAGTTCTGTCTTTGTCATAGTCCCTCTTTTTTTCTAAACTCGATTGTGCATGAAAGGACCTGAGATTGGCAAAAACGCAGCGCTCATGGCCGGTCTCGAGATAGGCCTGGGCTCGCTGTTGCACGGTTTCAAGATCCCACTCGCAGGCCACACGCTCTCGTTGCTACAAGGAGCGCTGCTGGCGAGGGCCAGTTTCCTCGGGGCCCTGCCGCGCGACCTTTCTCTGATGAGCACATGCGCGGCTTTGCTAAAGTCCCTTTCACCGGCGGGAAAAAAACTCACGCCGATGCTCGCCATCGCCATGCAGGGCCAGCTCTTCTCCCTCGGCGCCCGGCTGCTTCCCTGGCCCGCTCTCGGGGCCTTCCTCGGCATGGCCCTGCTC
>DAIPJL010000009.1:0-36044 GCA_036770305.1 Bacteriovoracaceae bacterium
GTCTTCTTGTTCTTGAATGAACTTCTCCAACCACTGCACGGCCTTCAGATCCAGGTCGTTGGTGGGCTCGTCGAGCAGCAGGATCTCCGGCTTCCCGAAGAGCGCCTGCGCCAGCAGCACTTTCACCTTCTCGCCGCCGGCGAGGTCACGCATTTTCTTGGTGTGGAGTTCGGTTCCGATGCCCAGGCCCGCGAGCAGCGCGCCGGCCTGCGCCTCCGCTTCCCAGCCGTTGAGTTCGGCGAAGCGCGATTCGAGTTCGGCGGTGCGCTCGCCGTCGGCGTCGGAGAAGTCTTCCTTGGCGTAGAGCCGATCCTTCTCCTCCATGATGGACACCAGTTCCCGGTGGCCCAGCACGACCGTGCGAAGCGCCTCTTCGTCTTCGAAGGCGAAGTGGTTCTGCTTCAGGACCGCTAGCCGCTCCCCCGGAGAAATCTCGATGCTCCCCCCCGTCGGCGAAAGCTCACCCGAAAGGACCTTGAGGAAGGTCGACTTCCCTGCCCCGTTCGCGCCGATGATGCCGTAGCAATGGCCCTTGGTGAACTTGAGGTTGACGTCATCGAATAATGTCCGGCCGCCGAACTGGACGCGGATACCGTGGGTAGCGAGCATAGAAGTCTCCGTGAATTAAGGCCCTTATATACCCAATAGGAGGGCATGTGCCTAGTCCTCACGGTGAGTCAATTTGACAGTCTAACTTGCCGGAGCAGAGGCGAGAGAACTACACTGCCGCCAATTTAGTAATCGGGAGCTTCAAATGAAAAAACAATGCTTTGCCTTTTTCGCTCTTCTCATTGGTCTTTTGAACCTGGCTTCGGCCACCGTCGACCCCACTGACCAGCGCTGTGCCATCGCGGCCCGCGGCGTGACCATCGACTATAACTCGCTGGAAGTCTGCCTGAGCAACCAGGGCGTTCTGATGGAAGTCCACGGCGCCGTTCCCATGAGCTCGATGTTCGTAGTGAGCTTCCGCAACCCGACCAACTTTTTCCAATCCGTCCACCTTTCACTCCTGGGCGCGAACGCCCAGACGCGGGAGTTCGTGAAAACGCTGCGTCGCCATGATGTGATCCTGGTGAAGGGCCGCTTCGAAAATGTCGAAACACCTCAGCGCCACATCCGCGCCCAGAGCATGCAGCTCATCAGCCGCTCCGCCGGCTCAACTCCCAGCGAGGAGTACAGCTACCAGGCGATCCCAGCAGTCTTTCAAACGATGGACAAGTTCATTGGCAAGGTCCACGCCATCTACGCCGAAGGCCGCGTCCTCGTGGTAGAGTACAAAGACCTCGTCGTTCCGGTCATGGTCGATCGCCAGTTCCTCCACCTCACGAAGGACCTCTTCCGCGGTGATAAAATCGAGATTCAGTACGTGATCCAAGAAGAGCCGATCCGTCCCATTCACCTCAACCTCAATCCTAAGATCAAAGAGCCACTCAAAGTGCTCAATAGCGTGGTGGAAAACCACGGTCGCTACGAAATCATGACCGGTAAACTCGTCATGTTCCCCAAGAGCCCGATGGTGATGTTCGACGTCTACGCCATCGACGTGGACATGGGCGACGGCGTGATGCTCCCCCACACTGTCTTGAGCTTCACCGACCCCGATCTCTTCGCTGCCCTTCGCAAGGAGTTCGAGCGCGTGTGGAACAAGCACCCGCTCATGGTGCGCAATTACCGTAACAAGTTCGTCAACGAAGCCATCACGGTAACCGTCGAAGGCTTCTACAATATGATCGATCCCCTGCAGGCCAATCCGCAGTTGATCATCGAGAAGATCCAGGACGTCACCATCCACGGTGAAGAAGAGTAAGACTCGAAAAAGACTTCCGAGGGCCCGCCTACGAGCGGGCCTTTTCGTCGAGGAGCGCCCACTCTTCGAAGAGCTCGTCGAGTTTCTGCTGGGCCACGCTCAATTCCGCATTTAGCTTCTCCGCCTCACTCGCCGCTTCTCTCGACGCGTAGTCGATGCCGGCGACGCGCGCACTCAAGTCGTTCACCAGCTTTTCCTGACGCTCGAGTTCCGGTGTGATCTTCTCCAGGCGCGCGCGCTCTTTATTGCTGAGTTTCGCGCCGGCGTTTTTCCCGCTTTCCACTGGCCGCGCCGGGGGCGCGAGCTTGGCCAGCTGTTTCTCCAGCTCGAGGGCCTCGAGGTAGGCCTCGGCCTGGGGCCAACCACCCTCGAAGATCTCCAGCTTCTGGTCGTGGATCAGCCAGCACTTCTCGGTGACGTTCTCGATGAAGGCCCGGTCGTGGGCCACGATGATGAGGGCGCCCTGGTAGGACTTGAGCTCTTCTTCCAGGATCCCGATGGTCTCGAGGTCCAGGTCGTTGGTGGGCTCGTCGAAGACCCACACGTCGCGGGCGTGCTTCATGAACTGCGCCAGCTGCAGGCGGTTCTTCTCGCCGCCCGAGAAGGTGTGGATCGGGCGCTTGAGTTCTTCCGAGCGGAAGAGGAAGCTCTCGAGGTAGCTCGCCACGTGGCGCTTGTCGCCGGTGTTCGAGATGACGAAGTCGATGCCCTCGCCGATGAGCTCCCAGGGTGTGCTGTGCTCCGGCAGGGTCTCGCGCTTCTGCGAGAAGTGGCCGATGTCGAGGTTCGGCGCGAACTTCAGCACCCCTTCGGAGGGCCTGAGCTGCTCGAGGATGAGCTTGATGAGGGTACTCTTGCCGACGCCGTTGGCGCCCATGAGGGCGATCTTGTCGCCCTTGGCGAGGGTGAAGTCGATGCCGCGGTAGAGCTCGCGCTCGCCGAAGCGCACGGTGACGCCCTGGCCCTCGACCAGCGTCTTCGAGCGGCGGCCCGAGCTCTGCAGGTTGAGCGAGACGCTCTTGTGCGCCTGGCTCTTGAGGTCGCGGATGTTGGCCTGTAGCGAATCGTAGTCCTCGATGCGCTTCTTGGACTTCGTCCGGCGCGCTTTCACACCGCGGCGGATCCACGCCGTCTCTCGGCGGTTGTTATTCTCCAGCCTGTCGAGCTCCTTGGCGCGCCGGGCGTCTTCCTCGCTGAGGTGCACGAGGTAGTCGGCGTAGGTGCCCTGGAAGCTCTTGAGCTTGCCGCCCTGGATGTGCACGATGCGCTCCACGACGTTGTTCAGGAGCGCGCGGTCGTGGGAGATGACGAGGAAGGTCTTGCGGCAGGCCTGCAGCTCCTCCTCGAAGATTTTAATGGTCTCGAGGTCGAGGTGGTTGGTGGGCTCGTCCCACAGGACGACCTGGTGCGGAGCCGACAGGCCCAGCGCCAGGGCGAGCTTGCGCTGTTCGCCGCCGGAGAGCCCCTTCACGGGCCGCTGGTTATCCTCCAGGCCAAAGGCCCGCAGCCGGTTGAGGTAGTCCTGGTGGACGCGGTCTTCGCCGTCGCGGTGGAGCTCCTGGTACAAGCGGTCCTGCTCGCCCAGCAGAGCGTCGATGTCTCCCTCCCCGGTGGCGAAGGACTCGCCGATCACCTGCAGGCGCTGGTGCTTGCTGCGCCACTGCGGGTAGTACTCGTAGAAGTACTCCTCAAGGCTCAGCTCCCCGGCGGGCAAGAGTTCCTGCGGCACCAGGAAAATGGTGAGGTCACGGTTACGGTCGTAGATGAAGGGCGGCACGGTGGTGTCGGGTGTCACCTGGCCCATGAGCACTTTAAAGAGGGAGGATTTGCCGTGGCCGTTGAGGCCCAGGACCCCGATGCGATCCCCCTCGTTGAGGGTGAAGGTAACGTCTTTAAAAATAACTTTGTGCGGATGCGAGAGACTAAGATTTTGTAAAGTCAGAAGTGTGCCCATGGCCGATTATGGCCTATGTTTGAGGCTTCGACATCTGCAAACGGCCATGCTAATTTACCCGCCTATGGAAAACATCTCAGAACAGCAGCTCCCGGCCTGGAGCGAATTGGGCCTCTCTCAAGACCTCCTCAACCTCATCGACAAGGCCGGCTACCGCGTGCCCAGCCCGGTGCAGGCGCAGACCATCCCCGCGGGCCTTCAGGGCCGCGACGTGCTGGTTTCCTCGCAGACCGGCTCCGGCAAGACGGCCAGCTTCGTGCTTCCGACGCTGCAGCGCTTTATGGGCCGCGACGGTACTTACATCCTGGCCCTCGCGCCGACCCGTGAGATCGCTCAGCAGACCGGCGCCGTGTTCGAGCTCTTCGGCGCCCCCCTCGGCTTCCGCGTTGCTGTGTGCATCGGTGGCGCAAGTATTCAGGTCGAAAAGGAAATGCTCGCCACCTCTCCGCACGTGATCGTCGCGACGCCGGGACGACTCTGCGACCACCTCGAGCGCGGCCACGTCTGGCTCGACTTCATCCAGTGCCTGATCCTCGACGAAGCCGACCGCATGCTCGACATGGGCTTCTCCGACCAGCTCAACAAGATCACCGACGTGCTCCCCAAGGAGCGCCAGACCATGCTGCTCTCGGCGACCTTTGCTCCGGCCGTCGAAAAGCTCGCGCGCAAGATCCTCAACGACCCCGTCCAGGTCACCATCGAAGTCAAAGAAGGCTCGAAGCCCAAGATCGAGCAGCGCCTCGTCAAGCTTCCCGAACACTCGAAGCTCGGTGCGCTCATGCGCGTGATGCGCCAGGAGCCCGGCACCATCTTCGTCTTCGCCAACTCGAAGGAGAAGGTCTCCAACATCTGGCGCGCGCTCCACTCGAAGCGCATCTACGAAGTGACCTACATCCACTCCGACTGCACACAGGAACACCGTGAAGAGGCCATCGCCAACTTCAAGAACGGCACCTACCGTGTGCTCATCGCTACCGATGTCGCCGGTCGCGGCATCGACGTCGAGGACGTCGCCCACGTGGTGAACTTCGACCTCCCGAAAGAGGCCGAAGACTACATCCATCGCATCGGCCGCACCGGTCGCAAAGGCAAGAGTGGCCACGCCACGAGTTTCTGTGGAGAGCGCGACGAGAAGCAGCTGGCCGCCATCGAAAAACTCCTCGGTGCTCCGATTCCGTTGGAAGAGCGCACCGAACGTCCCGAACGTCCTCGCCGTGACGACCGTCCGCCGCGCGATGACCGAGGTCCGCGCGTAGAGCGGGCAGCGCGCGAAGACCGCCCAGCGCGCGATGACCGTGCTCCGCGCGAGCGCCGTCCACGAGAAGATCGCCCACCGCGAGAAGACCGTGCTCCGCGTGAGCGCCGTCCCCGCGAAGACCGTCCGCCGCGCGCCGAAGGTGCTCCCAAGGCCCCGCGCTTCCAAGCAACCCAAGAACTCGGCCCTGATGGTCAGCCCTGGCGCAACGACGAGGCCCGTAAAAACTACTTCGAACGCCGTGAGCGCTTTTCTAAAGAGCGTCGACCACGTCGCTCAGAGAGCACACCGGCACAAAACGCCGCTCCCACGGCCATGGCCAAGGCACCGATTCTTCAGCGAATCATCGGATGGTTTACGCGCCTTGGTAAATAAGGCTTGGGACCTGGCCTCTTTGATCGTATAGTGAGTTATACCCGCTGATATTGCGAGGCGACAGAAGTCATTCTGTCGCTTATCAGTTCGGTCAATCCCCTCGCAGCACCATTTTCTTAGGAGTCCCATGGACGCTCTGACCTCGTTTGATTCTCTCGAATTACCTATTCCCGTTAAAAAGGCACTCTCTGTTTCCAACATCAGTACCCCAACCCCGATCCAGGCCGAGGCCATTCCTCGCGCCCTCGCTGGCTCTGACGTCATTGGCCTCGCCCAGACCGGTACCGGTAAGACCCTCTCCTTCTGTCTCCCCATCGTGACGCTGATGGATAAAAACGGCGACAACGACGAAGCCGCCCTCATCCTGGCCCCCACCCGCGAGATCGCCATCCAGGTCACCGAAGTGCTCAAGCACCTCACCGCAAAGATGACCGGCCGCTGGCACCCCGTGCTCGTCATCGGCGGCGTCGGCATGCAGCCACAGATCGATGGCCTCAGGAAGAAGCCGCGCTTCATCGTCGCCACGCCGGGCCGCCTGGTGGACCACATGCGCGAGGGCCACGCGAAGCTGTCCAACGTGAAGTTCCTTGTACTCGATGAGGCGGACCGCATGCTCGACATGGGCTTCGCCCCGCAACTCAATGAAGTTCTGCGCGGCTTGCCGCGCGAGCGCCAGACCTTGCTCTTCTCGGCCACCTTCCCCAAGGAGATCGAGGAGATCTCGAAGAAGTACCTTAACTCTCCGGTGCGCGTCGAAGTCGGCCCGGGCCACTCGGTGCCCATCGAGTCGATCGCGCAGGAAACTCGCGAGATGACCGAAGACCAGAAGTTCGACCAGCTCCTCGACATCATCGGCAAGGAAACCGGCAACCTCATCGTCTTCATGCGCACCAAGTACCGCACCGAGAAACTGGCGCGCAACCTCGAGAAACTCAACATCAGCGCGGGCCGCATCCACGGCGATCGCTCGCAGTCGCAGCGCCAGACCACGCTCAAGGCCTTCAAGGACGGTGACATCCGCGTGCTCGTCGCCACCGACATCGCCGCCCGCGGCATCGACGTCCCCGACGTCGGCCTGGTGATCAACTACGACCTGCCGAACGTGCCCGAGGAGTACATCCACCGCATCGGCCGCACCGGCCGCGCCGGCGCCAGCGGCAAGGCCATCGCCTTCATCACCGACGAGTGCCGCGAAGAGTGGCGCGACATCCTCAAGCTGATCAACCCCGAGCTCTACGCCAAGACTCCGCGCGTGGCCAACACGCCCAAGCCCGAGAAGCCCCAGCAGAACCGCGGCCCGCGCCAGCACGGCCAACACGGTCAGCGCGGCGGCCACCAGGGCGCACGCCACGAGCAGCGCCACGAGCAGCGCGCAGCACGGCCTCAGCGCCACGAGCGGCAGGAGCGCCAGGCGCGCCACGCCGACGAATCGCACGCGGGCGCCCAGCCCTCGCTCGAGGAGCAGCTCTCGCGCATCGATCGCGCTCAGCCGCGTCAGCGTCGTCCGCAGCACAACGGTGCCGGACAACGCTTCAGCGGTGGTCGCAGTCCGCATGGAGGTGCCGGAAAGGGGCAGCAGCGCCGCTACAACAAGGATCGCCCGAACGAAAATCGTGGCACCCCGAACAACAACATGAACACCAGACCTAGTCCAACCAACAGCTACGTCGAGCAAGACGATAGCATCGGAAACCGCGCCGCGGGCACGAGTGAAGATAAGAAAAAGGGCTGGGACTTCATGGGCTGGTTTCGCTCTTAAAATTCCGTAACTTCAACCCTATCCCTCGCCGTGAAGGCCTTGGGATAGGGTCCTTTCTTCACGGCCGTGAACTCTTCCCGTCTTATCATGCTATAAGACTTTCCATGCGATCACCCTTTTTTTATCCGGCCGATAGAAACACTGCCATGACTGGCTACCCCCGGATCGCAACCTTCCTTCTCGTTTTTTCTGCGTTTTTTTCATTTGCGGCGGCCGGATTCGAACTGAGGAACAACCTTCTAAAGTTACAAAACGAATTCGGCCGCTCCCGCCCTTACCCCATCGTGATCTTCGACAAGGACGAACTGCAGTGGCGCTTTGCCCGAGCTGGCGCACTGGAGAAAGGCCTAGAAGACCGGCGCAACCAGATCATCGCCGACTACGTCGCCGAAGTGACTGGCGTCACCCTCACGGCCGGCGAGGCCTCTCACTTCGAGCCCTACCTCACTGTGCTGAAAGAAGGCGCCTTCGCTCTGCCCGTCCTCGCGTCTCGTTTTCCGGTGAGCTACAAAGTCTGCGGCGTCTTCCCGGCGTCGGAGGCTTCGAACCAGAGCCTCGAGCACCATCGTATCCTGCAGCTCGAACATCCCGCACATTCCCACGGCTACCAGCACCTCCACTCGCGCCTGAGCTTCGAAGAGCTCGCGCGTTTTTCCCTCTACCACGAACTCGCCCATTGCTTGGACCAGGTGCATTTGCCACAGAGCTTCGAGTACGAAGACCCGCACACGATCCACCTGGCGGAATCCTTCGCCGAAGCCTGGGCCGCTCTTCGTTTAAAATCCGAAGGCGTGGACGTCACTCTTCCTCGCGCCCAACTTCGCTCAGTGTACTCCAGTGTGATGGGGCCTTTCTTTGCGCGCAACCCTCAGGGCGGTTTTGGCCACCCCTACTACGCGGCCGGTGGGGCGATCTACAATCTGGCCCCGGTGCTTCTCGCGTCGCAAGATCACCCCGGCGCAAGCGACGCCACTGAGGACGCCCAGCTCCTCGTCCGTGAGCACGCGACCTCGGGCCGGGCGATGAGTGCCATCACCCGCTGGATGGCCGAAGGCGACGAGGCGATTCAGGTCTACGCGCGCTGGGCACAGGACATGCCGGAGCTCTTCCAAGAGGCCCACCTCTCGCTGCTGCGCTACACGCAGCAGATTCCCGACCTGGCCCTGGCCGCCTTCGGCCCAGAGCTTCCACGGCCCGAGCTGGATGCGGAGTACTCTGCCTGGCCCCTCAAGGCCCTGTGCCAGGCCTTCCGGAAAAACCAGCGAGAAAGTTTTGAAAACTTACGCCGCGGGCTCATCACCGAGCTACGACAGAAAGAACGGCCTTTTGTAGAAATGAAGGCCCGCCAACAAAAGCTCTGGGATTTATCGCTAGAAATGACATCATCTTGCGCAGCGCCATAGCTTCTGTCATTGTCGCTCTTTAAGAAACTCCCTATAATCTGATTTCAATCAATTATTCCCTCTAACCAGGAGTTTTGCTCATGGAAATTGCTATGTTTACCCAAGAAGGGCTGGTCATGCTCCTTCGTTTTATCCACTTCTTCGCCGGCGTCGCATGGATCGGTCACCTTTACTACTTCAACTTCGTCCAAGGCGCCTTCTTCAACGAGATCGAAGCTCCCGTGAAGAACGTCGCTTTCTCGAAGCTCGTTCCTAAGGCGCTGTGGTGGTTCCGCTGGGGTGCCATGTTCACTTTCCTCTCGGGCGTCGCCATGCTGGCGATCCAGGGCGCAGAGCTCAAGGGTGACTTCTTCCTCACTCCTTACGGCCTCTACATCTGGCCCGGCGCTCTGATGGGGACCTTCATGTTCCTCAACGTCTGGCTCATCATCTGGCCCAAGCAGAAGATCATGATCGCCAACGCCGAGAGCGTGCTCAAGGGCGGCCAGCCGAACCCCGAGGCGGCGAAAGTGGCTCCGCAGGCGCTGCTCGCTTCGCGCACCAACACCATGTTCTCTATTCCACTGCTCTTCTTCATGGGAGCCTCGCGCCACCTCAACATCGGCATCGGCGAGACCAATCCGCTGATCGCCATGGGCGTGATCAGCGCCATCATCGTGGCCCTCGAACTCAATGCCATCAAAGGCAAGATCGGCCCGATGGCGACTGTCAAAGGTGTGATCCATTGTGGCGTTGGCCTGCTTGTGGTTCTCTACGGGCTGTTGGAGGTTTTGGTCTAATGAAACAGCTCACTCTCTTCTCGCTTCTCCTGGTGGTGTCGTGCTCGGTGGAGAAATCCGCCGACTTCTCCACCCATAAAAACTCCCCGGTGCCGGCCCCGACAACCGTCGAGGCCCGCGAGGCCCAGGGCGCCGGCGACGCTCCGAAAGCAGCGGCCGTGTTCGTTCCCGAAGAAGCCCCTGCCGTGACCCCGCAGCTGGTCGCCGAAGGCAAAACCATCTACAGTGCCAATTGCCTCCAGTGCCACAACAAGGACCCCCGCGAGAATGGCTCGATCGGTCCATCCCAGGCCAGCACCCCCTGGGAAGTGTTCAAGGTTAAGGTCGTGACCGGCCGCTACCCCGAGGCTCTCCCTCCGGGCTACGCGCCCCTGCGCAAGACCAAGGCCATGCGTAAGTTCCCAGACTTGGAGAAAAACCTCCCTGCCCTGTGGGCCTACATTCAAAGTTTCCGCTAGGATGGGTGCCAGCTTACTTTTCCTTAAGCAGAGCGGCGTTAAGCGCCGCTCTGCTTAAGGAAAAGTAAGCTGGCACCATTTCTTTTTTTCATAGCTCCAGAATCAGCAGCGATCGCCCCCTAGAATAGGGACATGAAATTCGTTTTTGCCCTCATTCTCGCTGCGCAAGCTGCATGGTCGAAACCGACCCATTTTGTGGTCGAGCGCGGCGCTTTCCGCTATGACCTAACGGATGTTCAGGCGCAGAAATCAACGCGCCCTTACCTCATCTTCCAGGCCCAGCGCACTCCGGAAAACGCTCAGTACAAAATCACTCGCAAAGGCGAATACCAGATCCGCTCTTGGTTCTTGCGCGACTGGGAAGCGCTGCAAGACCTCTTCACACTCGACGAGGAAAAGTACGTCGCGCACTTCGGCGGGGAGAGCTTCGCCGAGGCAAAGCGCCGCGCCTTCGCCCAGCTTCCCTTCGATCACAACCACTTTATCCACCGACACGATGTCCCGACCATGCGCGAGTGGGGCCGGCTCAATCACCCACCGATCCGTGCCCTCAAGAGGCCCCTCACCTTCTACTCCGAGAGATTTTCACCGCGGCCAGAGGCGCGCCACTCACCCTACTTCAGCGCCCGCCTCCAGCGGGAGATTGATCAGACGAGTAGGTCCGAGCTCAGTTTCGGAAACCGGCTCAAGGCCCTCGAGGACCGCGACGCCTACGCCGCGAAGCTCGCCCTCATCGCCGGGGCCAAGACGCGCATCCTGATGAGCTCGCTGGTTTTCGTGTGCGACGCGAGCACGCAACACCTGGTGGACCAGCTGATCCAGCGCCACCGCGAAGGCGTCCAGGTCCACGTGCTGGTGGACTACACCATCTCGAAGTACCTCAAGCACCGCGCGTGCCTCCAGCAGCTCCGCAGCGCCGGCGTCGAAGTGATCGAGGGCAACGACTTCTGGAAGTACCAGGGCCGCACGATCTACCACACGAAGTCCCTCGTGGTGGACGAGACGAAAGCGATCGCCGGTGGCCACAACATGATCGACGCCGATAACATCTCCACCGGCACGAACTTCATGAACCGCGACGTGGACCTCGCCGTCGAAGGCCCGATGGTGACGGACATGGCCCGGGCCTTCATCGCCGACTGGCAGCACTTCCGCCGCGCGCGCCACAGTGACCTGAGTGCGCTGGACGCCGAACTCAAGACGCGCCTCGAGGCCGAGCGGGCAAGCGGAGTGCGCGGAGAAAAAATTTACGATGAAAAGCTCGGCGACGCCACGCTTCGCCTTTCAGGGGTCTGCCGCTATATCCGGCAGTCACCTTTCGAGGATGGTCACACCATCGGCCGCGCCTACTTGGCGCTCCTCGGAAAGGTGCAAACTTCACTCAGCTTCACCAACGCCATCATGGCCGACACGAAAGTGACTCGACTCTCGCGCCTCACGCTCCCGATCATCGAGGTCGCCGACAGCTTCGTCATGTACAACCAGCTCTGGACCGCGCTGCAGGACATCGCCAAGCGCGGGATCCCCGTCGACATCCTGACCACCAACATCGACATGGCCGGCAACGAGAACGTGGCGATCCTCAACGAGGTCATCCGCGAGCGCATGGAAAACGAAGAGTACCTGCGCGCGAACTTCGACCTCTTCAAGCTCCACCTCTCGAACCGCTTCTACGGGAAGCCGCACTACAGGAATCTGCTCAAGGACTGGATGCCCTTCGAGAACGTGCACGTCTGGAAGCACATGAGCTTTCAGCACTCGAAGATCATGTACTTCGACCGACTGGTGGCTTCGGTCGGCTCCTACAACATCCAACACAACGCCACCGACCATTCGTATGAAGCAACCGCGATCTGCCAAGACAGAGAACTGAACGCACAACTCGAAGAAATTCTGGTGGAGGATATCGTCAACTCCATCCCCTTGGTTTTCCGTAACTGAGCCAGAAATCTTTGACGGGGGATTGATTTCTTCCCTGAAAAGACGTCCTTCGGACTATCCCGCAAGAGCTCTCAAGGCGCGAGTTTCATGGACCTTTTGTCTGTGTCGAGCGCCCGTCGAAATCCGCACTCACTCCACAAATTCAAGAGGAGTATGATTAATCTCAGCTTAACATTTACTGCCAAAGGAGCCGTTATGGCCTTCGCTTCGATCATCCTCTGCGTCGCTAGCCTACTTCTGAGCGCTCTCGCAGGGGCCGGAGTGTGGCTCCTCGGTCGTCGCCTCAAACGCGCCAAGGCACAGGTAAACCTCGCACGGGAGCTCCTCCACCGACACCTTGCCACACCCCACCAGTCGCCGAACACCGAAGCGGAGCTCAAAGAACTGCGCGCCGACGTGCGTGGCCTCGAGGAGATCGTCAACGCCATCGCCGCCGAGATCGCCGAGCTGAAATCGAAAGGAGCGACCCACGAGCACGGGCCTCTCGAGAGACAGGCCAACGTCCTGCGCTTTCGTCTGGCCGCCCTAGAGGATCAGCTCGCTCGCCTCCATCTCATTCCGGAGCACCGGCTATCAACCTCAGCTTCTGAGTCCTTGAAAGCCGCTTAAGCTCGGCTTCCTTCTTGAGCGCCGCAGAGCGGCCTCGCACCCACAGCGTCCACACCACCTGCAGCGGCACCTGCGCGCGAGTGAACTTCGCCCCGCCACTGATTTCCCCGCGGTGCTGGCGCCAGCGCCGCAGGAGGTGCGTGGTGACTCCCGTGTAGAGCGTCCCTCGCTGGGTTTCTAGGATGTAGACCCACCAGCCGGTGGACAGAGCTTTCTTGGGCATACGACAATCATGGCAAACTTTAGCCCAGGAGTCTCCCATGAGTTTTATGCAGGAATTTAAGAGCTTCGCCATGCGCGGTAACGTGGTCGACATGGCGGTCGGTGTTGTCATCGGCGCGGCCTTTGGGAAAATCGTTTCGAGCCTGGTGGCCAACATCGTCACGCCGGCCATCGGACTGATGGTTGGCGGAGTGAAATTCGATCATCTCAAACTTATCCTGAAAGAAGCGCAGGGTGACGTCGCGGCGGTCAGCATCGACTACGGAATCTTCCTCCAGAGTGTGTTCGATTTTATCATCGTGGCGCTTGCGATCTTCTCCGTCGTCAAGATGATGAACGCCCTGAAGAAGAAAGAGGAAGCAGCTCCCGCGGCTCCGAGTGCACCGGCAGCAGACATCGTGCTCCTCACCGAGATCCGGGACCTGCTTAGAAAATAATTAGCGCGTCACAAAATGCGTGAGGGCCCGCAGCGCGACCTCACGCTCCTCGTCTCGCTCCATCAAGATTTCATGATACGCGTCGGCGAACTCCATCGAGGTGCAGGCGCGGTGCCGCTCGCAAAAACTATTCTGGCGACCGGGGCGCACGTAGGTGTCCTGCCCGGCCTGGAACATGAGCACGGGGGTTTCGATCAGCGGAGCTTTCGCGACGATGGAGCGCAGGCCCTCGAGCCAGGTGTGCACCCACCGGGACGTTGCCCCGGCGACGATGAGATCGGGGCGCTCAAGCCAAATGCTCTTCATGAGTTCGAAGCGCACCGGTGAATGCGTGACTTCGTTGGCGTCGAAGGTATCGGCCGCCGCGTCGTAGGGGCCGCGGCCCGGAGCGTAGTGGGCGCCGCGCCCGATGCTCACGAGGGCCCGTGAAAGGTAGCGGGCCGTGCGCTCAGAGTAGGGCGCGGTTTCGATCTCGAACATCGGCGCACTCAAGACAGCACGACGAAAGAACGAAGGCCTCTCTGCCATGAAAAAGGTCGCCACGCCGGCGCCCATGGAGTGCGCGACCAGCACGCGCTCCAGTTCCCCCGTCGCGGGCACGACGACCTGGTCAAGCCAGTCGGAAAAATCATCGACGTAGTGGCGGAAGTCCCGCACGTGGCCCTTCTGCGGATCTTTGAGCAAGCGCTGAGAGCCACCTTGGCCGCGATGAGAGAGAACGTAGATGTGGGCCATCAATCCCCGGAGGTCGAACGCGAGCTCGGCGTACTTTTGGATCGGCTCGCTGCGGCCTGGTAAGAGGATGATCACCCGCTGCGCCTGCGGATGTCGCAGCTGATAGTATTCGAGACGCTCGCCGTGACGACTGGTGAATCCTTTAAACTCACCACTCGCAAAGTGTTCTCGCACTTCCGGCAAACGGGCCAGCAGTTCGGCCTCCGGAAGCGCCCACGAAAGACTCAAACAAAAAATCCAACTCAGCAGCATGCGCTCTCCTAGTTTGCCGGTAAGGGGATCCAGTCGTCTTCTTTGGCCACTTTGCCCATCTGCTGCGAGCCCCAGCGCGCCTTCGCCTGATCAATTTTTTCCTGTGAGCTGGCGACAAAATTCCACCAGATCAGTCGGCCCTCAGGGAAGGGGGCCCCACCGAAGACGAAAAGCTGTGCGTCGCTCGTCACCGTCAGTGCCATCCGCTCTCCGGGAGAGAAGACCAGCAGGTACCCTTCTCCGTAGCTCTCACCCGCGTGCTCAACACTGCCGCGAGCAATGTACAGAGCGCTCTCGTGGTGCGGCGCAAACTTCAGATCCAGCTGATGGCCTCGGGGGGCCTTCGCCTCGAGGTAAAAGAGCTCCGAGTACACCGGAACTGGTGAGCGGACGCCCTGAAATTCACCAGCGATCACTTTCCAATGCAACCCTTGGAGGGTGAGCGAGGGGACTTCCGGAATGTGCACGAAGCTCGCGGGGCGTTCCTCCTCTTCCCGGGGGAGCGCCAGCCACAGCTGAATCCCCTCGAGCGTCTTCCCGCCTTGTCCCAGCGCCACGCTGGCGCGCTCGGAGTGCACGATGCCCGAACCGGCCGTCATCCAGTTGACCTCGCCGGGCCTGATCGGCAGTTCGTTACCGAGAGAATCCCGGTGCCAGATCTCTCCGGTCAGAAGATAGGTCAGCGTGGCAAGTCCGATGTGCGGATGAGGCCTCACCAACATTTCTCGTTTTTCATCGATGGCCAGCGGGCCCATGTGGTCCCAGAAAATAAAAGGGCCCACCATCCGTTTTTTGGCAAAGGGCAGAGCACGCCGGACCACCATACCGTCGCCGAGATCCCGCGGTCTCGGTGGGATCACAAGAGCGCTCATTCCACCACCTCGGTTTCGACACTCACGTCTGCGTGCAGCAACTTATGAATGGGGCACTTATTGGCGATCTCCGTTAGCTTGGTCCTCTGCTCAGAGTTCAAATGCTGATCGAATTTGATCACGCGGCCGATGCGGTTTTGGGCGCCTTCTTCCAGCGTCGTCACGCTAACGGTAGTGCTGCCGAGCTCCCAGCCTTTGCGCTTGGCCACCAGCTTCATCGTCTGCAGAGTGCAAGCGGCCAAAGCCATCTCGAGGAGTTCGTGAGGATTAGGGCCTTGATCGCTGCCGCCGAGGTCCTTGGCGAGGTCGGCGCACACGATGTGGCGTTTGTCGGAGAGCTCGACGCGGAATGCAGCATCAATACTTGCAAAAATCATAGGGGCCTCTAAAAATTAATTTATAAGGATAGACTGGCGTGGATGAAGGGATTTGACCAGCGCTACTGGCGCGAACAATACGCAGAACCAGCGACCATCGATGGCATCGGAAACGTGCGTGATCACTCGCGCTACGTAAGCGCCTTCTTTAACCTCGAGGGAGTCGAAGTCCGCTCGCTCATTGACCTCGGCTTTGGCCTGGGTCACTTACTGCGCGAAATGCGGCGCACCTTCAAGCCCCGGCTCGTTCACGGCATCGAGCCCTCGGAGTATGCATTCAAGAAACTCAGACTTCCGGGCGCTAGATTGTGGCAGCAGGATCTTCTCGACTGGGCGCGCGACGAAAAAAAAGAGCGCATCTACGACCTCGCGCTTTGTAATTCTGTCTTGCAGTATCTGTCGGAGAAGGAACTAAAAGAGGTGCTGCCAGTGCTCGCCCGTCGCAGCCGTTTTTTGTATCTCACGGTTCCCACCGACGTAGAGTACCAGCGGCAGAAATGCGAGCTCGATTTCGTCGATCCCTGGGCCAAGGTCCGCACGCGCGAACAGTACCTAAAACTCCTAAGGCCTCATTTTAGCTTCCTATCTACTCGCATTCTTGAAAGCAAAGTTCACTTCAATGAACAAACCACTCCCTTCCAAGACCTGCTCTTTCGCTTCTAGGGGTGCCAGCTTACTTTTCCTTAAGCGATGCAGCACTTCCTGCTGCATCGCTTAAGGAAAAGTAAGCTGGCACAATGGCGTCACACCTGTTAAATCTTCGGCCATTAGTCATTCACCAGGAGTTCAAATGCGCTGCACAGTAGCTCTCTTTTTCTTGATGTTCACGACCTATGCCCTGGCCTTGCCGGTGTACAACTGTGACGTTACGGTCGAAGAGAAGAACAGCATCTGGCGCAAGCCGTGGACAAAAAAACTCCTCCTCTCGCCGGCCTTCACCAATCGCGTGAGCTTCGGTCAGACGGTGGCCGAGTTCCGTGTGAACGCCGGCGCGGCCCTCGGTGGTGCCATCAATGGCCAGCCGAACTTCATCATCCGCGGAGACATCTGGGATGGTCAGTTCGAGAGCGCCTTTCACAAAGGCACCGTGAACTGTGGCACGGAGCTCGAGCTGGCCTACGTCCTCCAGTTCCTTCCCTGGCGGCGATTCTTCACCTTAAACTCCGAAGTCTCGGAAGGTCACATCCTGCGCTCCATCGGACTCTCCGAAATCGAATACGAGCACCTCTGCTACGTCGGTGACGAAAAGAAAGCGCTGGCGGAGATCTCGCAGATCGTCGGCGTGCAGGGCAAGCTGCTCGAGACGGGAAGCCTCGAGTTCAGCTGGGAAGCCGAAGACTGCCTGCGCGGCAGCGGCGCCTACGACGACTGGACCTGCCACGAGTACCAGCGCAACCGTCGCACGCGCAAGATCCCTGACTGCCGCGGCTCTCGCTTGGATCGGCCCTAGCCAAGAGACCTCCCGGCGGGGCCACTCCGCTGGGAGAAATTTCTACTTCAAAATCTTCGCGCTCTCGATCTTCACGACATCCATCGGCACGTTTTGGTGGCCCGCGCGGTTTCCGGTGCGAACCTTTGCGATCCGCTCAACGACGTGCATTCCGCCTGTCACTTTACCGAAGACCGCGTAGCCATGGCCCTCTTCCGTGGCCGACTTGAAGTTCAGGAACTCGTTATTGCCGACGTTGATGAAGAACTGCGCCGTCGCGGAGTGCGGGTCGTTGGTGCGGGCCATGGCGATCGTTCCGACGGTGTTCAGGAGTTCCTTGGAAGCTTCGTTCTTGATCGGCGCCTTAGTTTTTTTCTGGGCCATTTTTTCATCGAAGCCTCCGCCCTGAATCATGAAGCCGTCGATCACCCGGTGGAAGATCAGTCCGTCGTAGAACTTGTCCTTCACGTAGCCAAGGAAGTTCTTCACCGTCTGCGGAGCCCTCTCGTCCTCGAGCTCGAGCTGAATGGTCCCGTGGGTAGTTTTGAGTTCGACCTTGGTGCCGGCCTGGGCCCCCGCGAAGACGAGGAACAGGGCGAGAATCGTGAAAACTTTCATCCGAGTGACTCCTTAGAAAACAGACTCTTAAAGCCTATCCACGAAGCAGGACTTTGGCGAGGGGGGAATCGAATCTGTAAACTTTGCCAAGGGGATCGAAAATTTCCCCCGAGGTCACTCCGGTGGGGCTAAATTGCGGCCCATGAAAATGCTTGTGAACACGCTCTTGAGCGAGCACCGCCGGATCACCGGGGACGCGGCTGCGGACTGGCGCACGCACAACGTCGTTGCGCTGGCCCGCACAGGACAGAAGATCCGCTTCGCTCCCTGGGAGCTGGTGGAGGCCTCGACCCTGGGCCTGCTTTCGCAGGTCGAAGAGCTCTGGAGCTCCGCCGCGACGACCGAGGAGCGGGCCCAGGCACTTTCGGTGCTTTGGCTCGGGCTCATCGGGATCCACCCATTCCCGGACGCCAACGGCCGCTCCACCAAGGCCCTCATCCGGCGCATGCTGGCGGCGCAGGGGCTTCGCGCCGAGGGCCTGGATGGTCTGGACACGATCCTCCTCACCCAGGACACACAAAAGAACATGCAGTCACTCTTCACGTTTTTTTCTCACCTCTTAAACCGGAGTCCCCTATGACGAATCCCATTCTCACGAGCTTCGCTCTCCTCTCTAGCAAGGCGCTGCTGGCGCTCAACTTCGAAGGCCACGTCCAGGCCGTGCTCGAGCAGCGTCCCGCCGACGTCGACCGCGTCCAGGAAGCGGCCCTCATCGCTCAGGACCTCGTGCTGCACTACGAGTGGGCGGTGGTCCACGGCACTACGCCGGACTACGAAGAGCACACCAAGATCTGGCACTTCAGCAGCATCCTCGACGCGGCCGACACCAAGTGCGCCGCCGACATCCAGCTTTTTTCCTGTGTGAAGGATTTGATCTGCCAGGGCAAGATCGTGCATAATCTCGACACGCGCAGAATGGGCTGCCGCTAAGATTAGGACGCGCATGATCTCTCCGATTTTCCGCCCGCAGGACTGGACCGCCGTCGACGAGTTCGGCTTCGAGGACATCACGCTCCACCGGGCGAAGAGCACCGGGGCCGTGCGCGTCGCCTTCAACCGGCCCGAGGTCCGAAACGCCTTTCGGCCGCAGACCGTCGACGAGCTGCTCACCGCCCTCGAGTGGGCGCACCAGCAGAACGACGTCGGCGTGATCCTGCTCACCGGTAACGGCCCCTCGCCGAAAGACGGCGGCTGGGCCTTCTGCGCCGGCGGCGACCAGCGCGTGCGCGGCAAGCAGGGCTACGAGTACTCGAGCTCGAAGTTCGCGCGCGCGGGCCACGGCCGCCTGCACATCCTCGAGGTCCAGCGCATGATCCGCTTCATGCCCAAGGTGGTCATCGCCGTGGTGCCCGGCTGGGCCGTCGGCGGAGGCCACTCGCTGCACGTGGTGTGCGACATGACCATCGCCTCCCGGGAGCACGCCATCTTCAAGCAGACCGATCCGGACGTGGCGAGCTTCGACTCGGGCTACGGCTCGGCCTACCTTGCCCGCCAGGTGGGCCAGAAGCGCGCCCGCGAGATCTTCTTCCTGGGCCACGACTACAGCGCCCAGGAGGCCTTCGAGATGGGCATGGTCAACAAGGTCGTGCCCCACGCCGAGCTGGAAGACGTCGCGCTGGAGTGGGCGCGCACCATCTGCGCGAAGTCACCGACGGCCATCAAGATGCTCAAGTTCGGCTTCAACCTCATCGACGATGGCCTGGTGGGCCAGCAGATCTTCGCCGGCGAAGCCACGCGCCTGGCCTACGGGACCGAGGAAGCCGTCGAAGGCCGCAGGGCCTTCCTCGAGAAGCGCGACCCGGACTTCCAGAGCTACCCCTGGCTCTACTGATGAAGCACCACGCGCGAGACCTGGTGCTGGTGCTCGCCTCCTACCTGCAGGCGGGTCTGCTCGTCGCGTGGGCCTTCCACGCGCGCTCCCTCGGCCTCGGCGCCAACCTCTCCGTGCTGCTCCTCCTGCTGGGCTTCGCGTACTTCAACCCCATCGTCGTCACGCACAACTTCCTGCACACGCCCTTCTTCCGCTGGCGCTGGGCCAACGTGCTCTTCGGCGCCCACAACTCCATGAGCATGGGGCTTCCCACGGTGCTCTACCGCTACCACCACCTCGCCCACCACCGGCACAACAACTCGCTGGAAGACCCCTCGTCGACCTACCGCTACGGCAAAGCCGGCAAGCAGGAGCACTGGCTGCGCTACTCGCTGCTCTCCGTGTTCCGCGACGGCACGCAGAAGGCCTTCCTGCAGCTCGTCCGGCGCGGCGAGGGCGCGCTCTTCGCCTTCGAGGCCCTTCACCTCTTCGTCTTCTGGTACCTCCTCGTGCGCATCGACGCCGCCTTCTTCGGGACCTACTACCTCGCCTACTGGCTCTTGGGCTGGTGCCTCGCCCACGTGGAGAACTACTTCGAGCACTTCCACGCCACCGCCCCGGCCTCGCGCTTCGGCAACGCCGTGAGCTTCTACCACCCGCTCTACAACGCCCTCATGTTCAACGAGGGGTACCACCAGGAACACCACATCTCGCCGCAGGAGCACTGGAGCCACAGGCCCCGGACGCGCCAGCAGTACGAGGCCCAGATGCGCGCGAGCGGCGCCCATCAGGCGAAGTTTCCTCCGCTCCTAGGAATGCTGGAGTAGCCATGGCCGAGGTCTTACACGTCTGGGGAATCCGCAACGAGCCGGAGATGGAGAAGCTGCTGCAGATCTTCGCCGACTTCGAAGTGCCCCACCAGTTCTACGACCTGCGCGACTTCCCGCCGGAGGACGCGCAGCTCCTGAAGTGGGCCGAGTTTCTGAACCAGGACTACCCCAACGCTGGCCGCAGCACTCTGTGGAAGAAATCCGAGCGCATGTTCCTGCGCCTCTCCGAACCCGAGCGCCTCAACTGGATCCGCAAGCACTACCACGTCATCGAGCGGCCCGTGGTGGAGGACGAGACGGGCGCCGTGCTCATCATCGGCGCGCGCCCCGAGCGCATCGCCAAGGAGCTCTGTAACATCCGCTTCTAGCTTCTGAGGAAAGTGCCGTGGAAGCCCAGCGGGAAGTACTGGCCGCACCAGACGCGCGCCTGGCGCTGCAGGCCCGTGGCGTCGAGCACGTCGAGGAAGCTCTCGTCGCGTAGCTCGTCGTAGCCCTGCACGAGGAGATGGCCCTGGTCCTCCTCCGTCGCTCCCGCAGCGGGAACGAAGAGCGGCTCGCCGCACTGCTGAGCGGGGTTGAGGCGGTAGCGCAGCTGGCGGCCCGTCGTCAGGTCGACCTTCACCACGCCGGTGAAGGCGAAGGGGTCCGCGCCGGTGCCCATCGACGCCGCGTAGACGAAGCGCGTGCGGCCCCCGAGGGTGCGCGGGTTGATCACCGGGAAGTCCACCGCGGCCACCAGTTCGCGCAGGCCAACGAGCCGGCGCTCGCGCGTGTTCACGCGGATCTCAAAGAGGCCCGGCAGCGCCACGCCCGTCGCCGCCGGCGCCTGCCAGTTCGCGATCGTCTCCAGCAGGCTTCCGTCCTTGGCGAGCATGGCGTGGATGACGAGCTCGTCGCCCTCCTCCACCGCGCAGGCGTGGTGGAACACCAGGTGCGCCGGGAGGGCGAGCTCCCAGGGCGCCGCTTTGCCCTGGCGGTCGAGCACCAGGAGCCGCAGCGGTTTCTTGGCGTCGTACTCGAGGGCGCTGGCGAGCGGCGCTCGGCCGAGCACCAGGTCCGTCAGCTTGAAGATGGCCGGAGGAATGAGAAAGAGGCAGTGGGACGCCGAGAGGCCCATGTCGTGGATCATGGCCACGTCTTTTTGGTTGAGCGAGTAGAGCTCCACCAGGCGCGCGCCGTCGACGCGGAAGAGCTTCAGGGCACGCGAGATAGACTGGTGGATGCCGAAGGCGAAGGTCTCTTTGCCGTCGCCGCTGGCCTTCGGGTGCGCGCTGAAGGAGACGTTCTTCGGCAACGTGCCGGCGAAGCGCTCCTCGCCGGAGGTCGCGAGCTCCCGGGTCAGCCGCACCGGCGCGCCGCCCTCGGAGAGCGCCAGGATGCCACCCTGGTGCGGCAGGAAGTTGATGTTCGGCTGGTTCTTTCGCCCCTTGGCGCCGCGGGGAGCCGCGGTGCCGAACTCGTGGTAGAGCATGCGGCCCGCGCTCTGCTCTTCGCGGCGCTCGCGGGTGTCGACGAAGCGCGCGCTGAGCTCGACGCCCGTAGGCCGGAAGCTGAAGCGCAGGGCGTAGGCGTCGCCGTCGAAGTAGTGCGCCAGCGCTCGGCCGAAGCACTCCTTGGTGCCCGGGCCGATTTTGTAATAGTCTCCGAGGAGCTCGGCCGGCAGCACGCCCTCGACGTCCTGCAGGGCCCAGGTGCCCTCGACGTCGGTGCCGCGGTTGGCGCGGAAGCTCAGCTGGCGGGAGCGACCTGCGTCGCTCAGCGCGAGCACCTGCCAAGGGTTCAGGCCGATCAGCGCGGCGGCGGCAGCACTGGTCGAGAGAAACGAGCGACGGTCCATCATAGAAGACTCCTTCCTCCTATGATTTCGAATCTTCGCTGGGATCGTCAAACGCGCAGCCGCATCTACCCGACCGATTCGCTCTAGGCGCCGAAGAGCTCTTTTTGGATGTCCTTCATCTTGTGCTTGGCGAGGAAGTTGCGCACGAAGTTCTTGTTCTCGGCCTTGTACCAGAAAAAGAACGTGCGCTGCTTGGTCTTGTCGTCGAGGGTGATGGCGGTCTCCACCGGCTTGAGCGTGTAGGGGTGGTACCCGGAGTAGTAGATCTCCGTCGCGACGGTCATCGGCGTCGGCGTGAAGTCCTGCACCTGCTCGAGCTTGTAGCCGAGCTTCATGGTCTTCGCCGCGAGCAGCGCCATGTCCTCCGGTTTGCAGCCCGGGTGACTGGAGATGAAGTACGGGATGATCTCCTGCTTGATGCCCTTCTTCTTCGAGATGGTCTCGAACTTCTCTTTGAAGACCTTGAAGAACTCGAAGCTCGGCTTGCGCATGAGCTTCAGCACGTGGTCCTCGGTGTGCTCCGGCGCCACCTTCAACCGGCCCGAGACGTGGTGGGTGACCAGCTGCTCGACGTACTCCTCGTCCTTCTCCGGGTGCGTCGAGCGCGGGTCGAACATGAGGTCGTAGCGCAGGCCCGAGGAGACGAAGGCCTTCTTCACCTTCGGGTGCGCGTCCACGGCGCGGTAGAGCTCCGTCATCTGCGAGGGGTCGGTGTCGAGGTTCTTGCAGATCAGCGGGAACACGCAGGAGGGCGCGGCGCACTTGTCGCAGAGGGCCTGGTCGATGCCCTTCATCTGGTACATGTTCGCCGAGGGGCCTCCCATGTCGGAGATGTAGCCCTTGAAGTCGGGCATATTCACCACCTCGTCGAGCTCGCGCAGCACCGAGGCCTTCGAGCGCGAGGCGATCATCTTGCCCTGGTGCGCGGAGATGGTGCAGAAGGAGCAGCCGCCGAAGCAGCCGCGGTGGGTGTTGAGCGAGAACTTGATCATCTCGAAGGCGGCGATGGGCCCCCGGTCCTTGTACTTCGGGTGCGGCAGCCGCGTGTACGGCAGGTCGAACGACGCGTCGATCTCCTGCTCCGTCATGGTCTGGTAGGGCGGGTTGATCACCAGCACCTGCTCCCCCACCTGCTGCAGCAGGCGGTTGGCGAACTGCTTGTTGCTCTCGACTTCGACGTGCATGAAGTTGCGCGCGTAGGCGAGCTTGTCGGCCAGGCACTCCTCGTGACTGGTGAGCTCGACGTCCTCCCACTTCACCTGCGGGATCGCGCCGCGGTCGGAAACTAAGAAGGCGGTCTGGGGAACGTTTTTAAGTTCGGAGATCGGAATTCCTTTGGAGACCAGCTTGGCGATGTCGCGCAGGGGCTGCTCGCCCATGCCGTAGATCAACAGGTCCGCGCCGGAGGTCGACAGGATGTTCGGCATGAGCCGGTCGGACCAGTAGTCGTAGTGGGTCACCCGGCGCAGCGAGGCCTCGATGCCTCCGAGCACCACCGGCACGTCCGGGTAGAGGTCCTTGAGGATCTTGGCGTACACCGTGGTGGCGTAGTCGGGCCGGTGATTGGTAGCGCCGCCGGGCGTGTAGGCGTCTTCGGAGCGCAGGCGCTTGCCGGCGGTGTACTTGTTCACCATCGAGTCCATGTTGCCGCTGGTGACGCCGAAGAAGTACCTGGGCCTGCCGAACTTCTTGAAGTCGCGCAGGTCGTCCTGCCAGTTCGGCTGGGCGATGATCGCCACCTTCAGACCAAGGGACTCAAGAATTCGGCCGATCACGGCGGCGCCGAAGGCCGGGTGATCGACGTAGGCGTCGCCGGTGACAAGGATCACATCGAGCTCGTCCCAGCCGCGCTTCTTCGCCTCTTTCGCGGTGAGCGGAAGCCAGTCGGAGAGCGGGCGCTGGGGACGGTTTTCATTCTCAGTCATGGCGAGGTTCTAGCCCAAGGCCCTAGGCTTCGTCCGGAGCAGTGTGAACAAATTACGCTAATACCCGACAAGCTTCGCGGCTAAATATTAAGCACAAATAACGGAAATCTTGAGGTTACCTGCCTTGAGGCCCGCGTCCTTCGCCCGTAGGATATTTAAAGTCATTAACACGGAGGTTTCATGAAGTGGCTCATAGCTGCCCTCACTCTGTCCGCGCTTCCAGCGCTGGCCGACGTACGGGACGATTTCATCAAAAAAGTTCAACAGGACTGTGGTAAGTCGGCGGCGGACGCCGAGACCCTCGCCACCGGTGGGCGCACCGGCAACGTGATCAAGTGGAAAACTTGCCCGCAGAACCCCGTCGAAGTCGCCCCGGACTGCAAAGTGAAGTGCAGCACCGACGGTCAAGTCATTAACTAACGAGGCATCACCATGAAGAAAACACTCTTTGCTCTTCCCCTTCTCGCGCTGGCGGCACCTGCTTTTGCACAGGACGCGAAGGCCCTAGCGGATCTGCGCGCCCGCGTCGACGAACTCGAGATGCGCAGCTTCTCGCAGAACTTCAACATCTCCGGGACCTTCATCCACACTTTTGAGAACGTCTACACGGACCGCGAAAACCGTCGCGACGACGCCGTCTCCTTGAACGGCACCTACGTTGGCCTGAACGTAGACTACAAGGTCAACGACCGCATCTCCTTCTACTCTACCCTCGCCATGAGCAAGTTGTGGCAGATCGATGGCCGTGCTGGTGAAGGTGGCGTTGAGACTGATACAACTGATCCAGCTGGTGGCACCAACGGTGACGTCACAGGTGGCGACTACTGGTCCGACTCTTTCCAAGGTTCTAGCGCCTACCGCGGTTCTGTAGCGCGCTTCGACCGCGCCTTCATCACCTATGCAGTCCCCGGCTCGATGTTCTCCTTCGCCCTTGGCCGCATGCCCACCAGTAACGGCCCGGTGCAGAACCAACTCGACGGCGTCGAGCGCACGGGAACCTACCCGCGCTTCGCTCTGAACGCGATCTTCGACGGCGTCGCCATGACCGTGAACTGGACGAAGTTCTTGCCCAAGAATCACAGCATGAAGACGAAGCTGATCTACAGCCCACTGCAGTTCGCCAATCACCGTGATCGCATGAGCCAAGCGCAGCCCGACGGCAAAGAGCTCAAGTCTGACCCACTCTTCTACGCCGTTCTGCAGGAGTACGAGATCAAGGATTTGAAGTTTGCCAAGGGCATGCAAATGTATGGCTTCTTCTACCACTTCGAGGACTTCTGGTGGCAGGCCTTCAACGACATGTACCGCGGGATCCTTTGGAACCTAACTGTCGCGCTCGAGGGCATCGCGGGCACAGGGCTTAACGCCTCGGCGAACTACCTTGGCTCAGACTTCCAAGGCAAAGCGAATGGCCAAACCGGCGGCGAGGGCTACCTCTTCAACGTGAACTACAAGTTCGAGAACACCCACGTCGTCGGCGCAGAGTACGTGGCAACCAACAAGGCCCACTACACGGACGACTGGGCCTACTTGAACATGGCGGACTTCTACAAAGCTGCCAGCAACACCGGCTATCACGTGTTCTGGGGCATGCCGGTCTACGACAACATGCGCCTGCGCGTTGGTACTTTCCAGTACAAGGTCAATGACTCCGACAAGCTCGGCATCGAAGAACGAAAAGTCAGCTCGATCTACACCCAGCTTCGGGTGAATTTCTAAGAGAACTCGGTAGCGATGTTTTGAGGGCCCTACGGGGCCCTCTTTTTTTTACTTCAGGTCGCGGAAGATGAAGAACACCGCACCCACCAGGCAGAGGCCGGCGTAAAGGAAGTTCTTAGTGAGCGGCGTCTTCATGTAGAGGATGGCGAAGACGGCGAAGACGGTCATGGTGATGACCTCTTGCATGACTTTGAGCTGCGGGAGCGAGAAGTGCGCGTGCCCGAGGCGGTTCGCGGGCACCTGGAAGATGTACTCGAAGAAGGCGATGCCCCAGCTGATGAGGATCACGATCCACAGCGGCTTCGCCGTCATGTTCCCCTTGAGGTGGCCGTACCACGCGAAGGTCATGAACACGTTCGAGATGACGAGCAGAAAAATGGGAGTGATCACGGGGACTCCTAGAAGCTTTTGAGCCAGCGCTGAATGAGCGGGCGATCGTGGAAGAGGCCTTTGTAGCGCAGAATTTCTTCGTCCATGGAGTCCAGCGCCAGGGACATCAGGTCGCGGTCCTCGCGCGACAAGGTTCGCACGTCCACGAAGTAGGTGCGGATGGTGAAGACGATGAGGCGCGTGTGCGGGACCGGAGACACCGTCTGGCGCTCGACGCGCGCGAAGAGGCGCGGGCTGGCCTCGTCGAAACTTCTCCCCTGCCACTCACTCGGGGCAACACCGACGGGTGGCGCCGGATGGTGATTCGGCCGATCGTCCGTGGCGACTCCCCAGGCGAGGCGCTCCTGCAGGCCGCGCTCGAGGATCTGATCGAAGAGCTTGAGGGCGATCTGGGCGACGGGTGCGATCTTCGGCACGGGGGCGTGCACGGGGAGAAAACTTTTGCCAATTTTTTCCTCCGGCGACCAGTGGTTCGGCGCGCACAGGTGGAGCGCCGCGAGCCAGTCTTTTTCATCGTCGCGCTTCCAAAGAGCAATGTCCTCGGCAACGGAACACGCGAGCTGATCGAGATCGTCGCGGAAGCCAGGGCCATCGATGTGGGTCTTGATGGGAAGGCCCGCGGCGAGGATTTGCCCACGCAGGTAGTTGGTGGCGTGGGCCAGCTCCTCGGAGGACAGGTCGTGGTGCGGAGGATAGTACTTCGCCAGACGCTCCCGGCGCACCTGCGCCTTGTTTTCCAGAAGCCGCGCAAGACCATCCCCGCCCAGGAAGATGTGGGGGGTGGTCGGGGCCCGAAGCCCCACTCCGATGGTAAAGCGGCCCGAGCGCCAGGGAGTGTAGTCCATGGCCAAATGCTAGCAAAAAAAGACGCTCCCCGCATCCCGCTTTCTCGGGGGCGCCACTATACTGAGAGGATGAAAAATCTCAAAACGGAAATCTTCGCGGGCCTCACCACTTTCCTCACCATGAGCTACATCCTGGTGGTGAACCCGACGATCCTGAGCAGCGCGGGCACCGGCATGAGCTTCGGCGGCGTGCTCACCGCCACGGTGATCACGGCGGCGCTGAGCTCGCTGGCGATGGGCCTCTACGCGAAGCTCCCTTTCGCTCTCGCGCCGGGCATGGGTCTCAACGCTTTCTTTACCTACGGCATGGTCCTGGGCCTGGGCCTCAGCTGGCCGGTGGCGCTTGGGCTAGTCTTTTGGTCGGGCGTCGTGTTCCTGCTGATCTCCGCAACGCCGCTGCGAGAAAACCTAGCGCGTGCGCTGCCCCAGACCTTGAAGCTCGGCGCCGGCGCCGGCATCGGTGCCTTCCTCGTTTTCATCGGCCTTAAGAGCGCGGGCCTGGTCGTCGCGCACCCGGCGACCTTCGTGAGCTTCGGACCACTGACCTGGGATGGCGCACTCACTCTCCTCAGCGTCTGCGTCGCCCTGACCCTCGCCCGGCGCGGCTCCAGCTTCGCCTTCCTCTTACCCATGCTCGCGACAACGCTAGTCCTGCTCCTACTAGGCCGCGTGGACACGCCAGCGCAGTGGCTTTCCTGGCCGAATTTCGAAAGCCATTTTTTTAAGCTCGACCTCACCGGCGCACTGCACCTCTCCTTGCTCCCCGTGCTCCTCTCGCTGGTGCTCACCGACCTCTTCGACTCCGTGTCTACATTCGTCGGAGTCGCCGAGGCCGCCGAGCTCAAAGACGGGCGCGGAGAACCGAAGAACCTTCGGCAGGGACTCATCGTCGACGCGCTAGCCACCACCGCCTCGGGCCTCTTCGGAACGTCCGCCGCCACCACCTACATCGAGAGCGCCGCGGGCGTGAAGGCCGGGGGCCGCAGCGGGGCCGTGGCCATCACCGTTGGACTTTGCTTTCTCCCTTGTCTCTTTCTTGCTCCCGTACTTTCCCTCGTTCCGGCCGCGGCCACCGCCGGAGTGCTCGTGGCGGTCGGGCTCCTGATGCTCGAGAAAGTGAAGGACCTCAAGGACGCAGCCTTCGAGGACCGCATGACCGCGCTCATCACGACGGTGGCGATTCCGCTCACCTTCTCCATCACCAAGGGGCTCATGCTGGGTCTCTTCGCCCAGAGCGCACTGTACCTCTTGGCCGGCAAGGGCCGCCAGCTTTCGCCGCCGATGATCGTGCTCGGAGTCGTCGCCGCCGGCTACCTGGTATGGGGCTAGTGGCCCCAGCCCACCACGAAGAAGCACACGGCGTAGAGCATGACGAAGCCGATGACGAGTAGGTCACTGAGGTAGCCGCGGAGATTCGTTTCCGTGTAGCTCTCGCCCATGGCATCCATCAGCCAGCGCTTGGCGCCAAGGCCCAGCACGACGCTCGCGCAGAAGCCCAAGAGGCCGAGCGTCCAGAAGGCGAACCACCAGGTCAAAGAGAGCGGCGCCGGTGCGGCTTCGGGCGATGCCGGGGCCTCTCCCGCGCTCGACGGCGGAAGTGCTTCCCGGTGGCGCTGGAGCGAAGCCTCCGCTTCCTCCCTCGGGACGACGCCGGTCGGTGCCTTGCCTTCCTGTAGCAGGCGCTCGGCCTGGCGCATGGCGGGGGTGTCTGGGATCATGTGTTTGCTAGATTCCGTCTCGGCGCCGCGGGGCTGCAGCTGGAACTGGCCCTTGAGCACCACCTCGTCGCCCACCAGAAAGGCATCCCCCGGAATGGTCTTGTTCCACCGGAGGCCTAGCTTATCCCGCGAGAGCTTCGCTTCGAAGTGCGCAAAGCGCACGCTTCTTCCCCAGGAGTCTTTGAGCTGCGCACTCAGGGTGAAGGGAAAGTCGACGGCGTGGGTGCGGCCGCGCAGCAAGAGTTCGCCGCGCGCGAGGTAGCGTCCCTCGCCGATGGCCTCGATGGCCCGCGAGCGGAAGAGGATCTCCGGATACTTCTTCTCGTAGAGAAAGTCGTGGGCCTTGAGGTGCCCGTCGCGCAGAGTGTTCCCCGAATCGATGCTGCGGACTTTGATCTGCACCGACAGGCTCTGGGGCCGCGAGCTTTCTAGCTCGACGCTGCCCTTGAGTTCTTTGAAACGGCCCGAGACGGAACCGACCTGCAGGTAAGGAACCTGAAAATGCAGCTCCGAGTGGTCCCGGTTGAGGACCCAGCCCTCCGCGGCGAAGAGGTCGCGCGCCGAGAAGTAGGCCACGAGAGAAAAAAGGATCAGCAGAGAGAGAGGGCGCATGGGGCAAGTATAGAGAGCTTCCGGGCACTCGACCAGCTCCCGCTGAAGATATCGTGATTTATCTAAGTTCGACTTCAGTTTTAGCGAAGCATCACCTCCCGACGCAGTTCGCGGGAAGACTCTATGCCTAGCTGCTCCACGTTACTAGCTCATGCGATCGCACGGGCGTGTCACTATTTGATGGAAGATTCTGCCTCTTCGGTGTCAGTCCGCCACTATGCGAGCGCCGTGAGCTTCAGTAAGGTGAGAAGGAGGAGGATCGCAAAATGAAAAATGCTCTACTCGCTGCGCTGTTCATCACTCTCACTTGGTTCAGTTCTGCTGATGCTTGCTCCATCCAAATCTTTGAGACCCAGACGAAAAATCAAATGGTGCTGGCGGCGGCCAACGAATTCAACGTCGCGCTCACCAAAGTGAGTGGCATCGGCGTGACGGGTTTTAGTCATCAGCTGGTAGGAGTAGTTCCCGGGAGCTCCTGTGAGAAGTTCCTCGAGTTCCGCGCGAAAGTTCGTCTGAACTACAGGTCGAATCTCACCACCGCCTGTGAGCTTAACGTCGACGTGGTCTACCGGATCGACATGCACGCCGAAGCCTATCCCTTCGAGTTTTACGAATTCAACCTGCCGACCTCGAGCTGCACCCGCGTGCCGATCGTGATCGACCGTCCCCGCGACATCCAGCTGCCACGTCCGATTCCTCGCTCCTAGTTCTCTTTGCTCGCGCAGCGCCCCTCGCGCTGCCGGGCCAGGTGCTGGATCGTCGGGAGACTGTGGTTCACCAATTCGCGTCCCTCGTCGCAGGGGAAATGCTCGCTCTCGAGGAGCGCCATGAGGAGGAAGTCGCTGTCGACGCCTTCCCGCCACAAGGCGAGCACCTTGGCGGCCGGCACGCGGCCGGCGCGCACCAGCGGCGCCCAGACGTAGGTCTGAAAAATGCTGCGCTCCGGGCGCGCACTCGGAGTGGGGAGCGCCAGCAGCCGGCCCAGGACTTTCTCGCCGAGCTGCTCCCGGGGAGCGATGTGGCCGAGGATCGAGTAGGACTGCGGGTAACGCTGGACGAGCTCCAGCATGAGGTCTTCGGAGAGCGCCGGGTTACTGGCGACGTAGTAGGCCAGGCGCTCTTTCTGCAGGAGCTCCTGCAGCTCCGTCACCGGAGTCTGTGGGTTCGCCGCGCGCTCCTCGAGCTGGTAGGCACTCCAGCGCCGCTGGCCGTAGAGGCCAACGATGACGACGGCGATGAACAGGCCCACGCTCTTGGCGTCGGTGAGCTTCGCTTTCTTCGCCGCGATGGCGGCGAGCTGCGAGACCACGTGGCCCGCGAGCGCTCCGAGGCCGGCGTAGACCGGCACCCACAGAAGGCCCAGGACCGCGGTGGAGCTCTTCGACGTCACCACCGCGTACACCGGGATGAGCCCGGCGACGATCGCAAAAGGAATCCAGAGACGAATCCGCGAGAGCATAGGACCTCGTTAGTTTTTGTAGGCCAGCAGAACGTACTGTAAAGGCAAGAGGTCACGGATGACCTTGAAGCGCACGAAGCCCGCCTGGCGAAGTTCCTTCTCCGCCAGCTCGACCGGCAGACGCATCTTCTCTCCGGGCCCGAGTTTCTTTTCCTTCCACGGCCTCACCGGAAGGTCGAAGTCCACCACCATGAGTATGCCTCGCTCCCTTAGTCCTCGGTGGACTTTTTTGAAGTATTCTACTCGATGATCGATGTGGTGATAGGTGTTACAGGTGAAGGCCAGGTCGAACTCGCCGGCAGCGAGCTTCGGGTCCGTCGCGTCGATCAGACGCGTTTCCACGCCCCACTTGCGGGACTCCACGAACTCATTGAAGGTTTTATCGATGTCGGCCGCGACGACCAGGGCCCCCGCTTGGGCGAACTTCTGCGAGAAGTAACCGCTCCCGCTCCCGAGGTCCACGAGGCGCCTGCCCTTAAGGGGGCCCAGCAGGGCCAGCACCTCCTGGGGCCTCTGCCACTCGTCGCGCGCGGGGTCGTTGAAGGCCAGGATGAGCTCCTCGTGAGACTTCTTGTGCATGTGCGCATTCGCGTGAGAACCGTGATCCTCTCTGTGCGCGTGCCCGCAGCCGACCAATACCAAACACACCAGCAGTTTCATCATTTTCAACCTCACCGAATGATCAAATCATAGCGATTGAAAGGGCACCGGACTAGACTTATGCTAACCCCATGAAGAAAGTTTTTAAGAAACTCGCCCCCCAGGAGTCGATCGCCGTGATCGCTCCGGCTTCGGCCGCTCCCCTCGAGCGCCTCAACAAGGGCCTCGATTGGTTTGTGCGGCACAGGTTCACCCTGTCCCTGCCAAAGGACCTCCTCCGGCCCAAGCTCTTCTTCGCGTCGCCGCTGGAGAACCAGGTGCGCCACATTATCCAAGCCCTGCACTCGGACTCTCCGGTCATCTGGTGTCTGCGTGGTGGCTACGGCTCCGCGCGGCTCATTCCCTATCTGGAAGAGCTCAAGAAACCCCCGGGGAGGAAGCTCCTGATCGGCTTTAGCGACATCACGGCCCTGCACCTGTACCTGGGACAAAAATGGGGCTGGCCCACGCTGCACGGGCGCGTGCTCACGCAGATGGGAGACGCGCACCCAGACCGCGCGCTCTACAAGAAACTCCTGGCGGGCGAACTCAAAGAGGTCCGCTTCAAGGGCCTGGTGCCGATGAACGCGGCGGCGAAGAAAGTGAAAACCATCAAGGGCACGGTCACCGGCGGAAACCTGCGCCTCCTCGAGTGCTCCATCGGCACCGCCTGGGAGCTCGAGGCCCGCGGCAAGATTCTCTTCTTGGAAGACGTCGGTGAGCGCGGCTACGCGCTCCACCGCATGCTCGTGCACCTGACGCAGGCGGGCCTCCTGGAGGGCGTGAAAGCGGTGGTGCTCGGAGACTTCACAGAGGGTGAAGAAAAAGACGGCACCGACCGTACTCGCGAGGCCCTCGAGGCCTTCGCCGCCGAGGCAAAGTTTCCTGTCCTGCGCGGGATGCCCTGCGGCCACGGGGTGAAGAACCACCCGCTGCCCTTCCACACCCCGGCGACGCTGCGCCTCGGCGGGCGCGGCGAGCTCGTCGTGGCGACGGGCTTCTAAGACCGAGCAAGTCGGGTAAGCTAAAACTCTCTCACACTGCTCCCAACACTTTCTTACACCGCTCGCCGGAGCGCGCGGAGTTTGAAACCATCAGGGATATCTTTTCACATCACGGAGGATCCATGAAAAGTTTTGCTATCCTTCTGGCGTTCGCCAGCGTTCCCGCCCTCGCCGCCGAGTACATCGTTAAGTACGACAGCGCGAAAGCACTGAAGAGTTTCAAAGCCGCCCGTCCCCTCAACCTCAAGAGCGGTCAGTTCGCCCTCGTCTCCAGTGACGATCCGGCCTTCATCCAGAAGGCCAACAAGATGGCCGGCGTCGTCTACGTCGAAGAGAACCACACCTACAAGCTCCTCGCGCAGGACGCGGAGTTCGGAAAACAGTGGGGCCTCTTGAACGACGGTAAAAACTCTGGCGGCTGGTTCTCCCGCGGCGTCGCCGGCATGGACATCAAGGCGCTCGACGCCTGGAAGGTCACCAAGGGCTCGCGCAACGTGAAGATCGCCGTCATCGACACCGGCGTCGACTACAACCACGAAGACCTCAAGAACAACATCATGGTCAACCGCGACGAGATCCCGGGTAACGGCATCGACGACGACGGCAACGGATACATCGACGACGTCTTCGGCTACGACTTCGCGAGCAACGACAACGACCCGATGGACGGCCACGGCCACGGCACACACTGCGCCGGCGTCATCGGCGCCGAACACAACCGCATCGGCATCGCCGGCGTGATGGCGCAGGTGCAGATCCTACCGATCAAGTTCCTCTCCGACTCCGGCAGCGGCACGCTCGAAGGCGCCCTCAAGTCCGTCGACTACGCCATCCAGCGCGGTGTGCACGTGATGAGCAACTCCTGGGGCGGCGGCCCGCGCTCCGAAGCGCTCTTCGAAGTCATTAAGAAAGCCGAAGAGGCCGGCATCGTGTTCGTCGCGGCCGCCGGGAACAGCAACAGCGACAATGACCGCACTCCCACCTACCCGGCGAACTACGAAGGCGATCACATGATCTCCGTCGGTGCCATGGACGGAAAAGGCAACCGCGCCAACTTCTCGAACTTCGGTGCGCGCACGGTGCACGTCTTCGCCCCCGGTGTTGACACCTGGTCGACGGTTCAGCGCAACCGCTACCAGAAGATGTCGGGCACCTCGATGGCGGCGCCGCACGTCTCGGGCATCGTCGGCCTCATGCTTGCTCACCGCCCAGACCTCACGCCCGTTGAAATCCGCCAGATCCTCATGGACTCTGCGACGACGACGGACGGTCTCCGCGGCCGCGCTAGCGCTGGCCTGGTCAACGCCGCCCGCGCCCTGGAGTAAGGTTCCAGCATACTTTTACTTAAGCAGTGCAAAAAAGGGCCCCTCAGGGGCCCTTTTTTTATGCCCTTTTCCCAAAAACGCGGATGCGGTTGACGCCCCCGCAGGGATAGCACTTCAAACGCACGCGCGTCGCAAGAACCTGGTCTACGGCGACGTTCATGAGGTTACCGGCGAAGGGCTTCGAGAAGCCGCGGTAGACCTCCTGCCAGCCGCTCTTCGTTTCGAGCTCGAGTACAACGTCGCGCGGGTTGTTGTTCACGAAGTAGGTGAAGTCTAACTGGACCTCCTGCACCACGCCCGCAGCACCGAATTTCAGTGTGACGTATTCGAAGCTTCCGGCAAGTCGCGAGCGCGCCGACTCGAGGCCATCGAACATGTTCAGCGGCGGATACGGCGAGTTCACCTGAGAGGCCGGGCCATAGTGCTGATTGGAGGCTTCCTCCACCTCCCCGCCCCAAGCGCGGGACGCGAGATCGATGAGAGTATCCTTCGGCACCGAGACATGAGTGGGAGTGGTGAAAGGTAGACTCAAGGGTTTTTTTGTCTGCGGAATGGCCTCGCTGAAGCGCTGTGAGCGCGCCCGCTCCACCGGCGCAAAGTCTTGCTGCAACTCGCGGGGCAAGGTCTCGTCAAAAATCCCAAGGCGCGTCAACCCTCCATCGGGATAAATTCGCACCCGCAGTCGCTGGAACTTCTCCGCAGCCGGTGGCAGCGCGAGCTTTAGCAGAGAGTGTCCCTCGAGCCGCGAGCGCAGCAGCGATCGCCAGTCACCGCTCGCACCGAGCGCTAGCAGCTCCACCTCCGGCGCCTGGTTCCCAAGATGGTACATGGTCGAGAAGCTCACGAAGCGAATGGCGCTAGGAGCGCGCAGTTCGAATTCCAATTCGTCGAAGCTCGGATTATGCCGAACCGTCTCCCAGCTATCCATGATCTTCCCTTCGCGCCCAAAGAGTTCAGGATCGAAGTAGGGCGCTTCCGGTGAGAAGAGATTTTCTGCTCGCGCGAAGAGCTGGTTCGTCACGCGCAGGATGCGAGCACCGACGGCCTTGTTGTGATCCGCGTCGCGCAGGCGGCAGGCCGGGCGCTGGATGACCTCCGGGAGGCGTGGCGAGAAAGCATTGAAGATCAGGTCGCGGTAGCCGATGTTAACCACTTCTTCTTGCTTGAGACCTTGCGCATCGAAGGCGGCTTTAAATTTCGTGAATTCGATTCCGCTGACTTTTTCGGCCGCTAACCATTCTTGCGTAAGAGCGGCGATGAGTTTCACACCGGACAGCTCCCCGTTCACCAGCGCCACCAGCCCTTTACCAAAGTCCGGGCCCTTGAAGCAGTAAAGGTAGAGACAGCGGAACCCGTCGTTGGCACCCTGGTGCACCATCCAGCGATTCTCGCCGCCTTCGAGGATGAAGACGCCGAGGCCCATGTCGCAGCCCATGAACTCGCGGCAGCCGAGGTCACGGCCGTAGAGCATCCGCACCGCCGTCTCGTGTGAGATGGGAGCCTGGGCCTTTGGGTCATGGTAGGCCTGTGCCAGTGTGACCAGGAACCGCATCACATCACTGGCCGGCGCAAAGGCCCCGGCCGCGAAAGCAGGATAGCGCCAGACCTTGCTGGCCAGTGCCTCACCACTCTCGCGAAAACCGGAGGCCAGCTCAGCACCGCGAAGCTCGAAGTGCGTCTCGCGCATTGCCAGAGCATCGAGGAAAGCGCGCGTGAGCTCCGGGATACTCTGGCCCGCCAGGGCCTCGAGCAGGTGCTCGAGCACGAGGAAACCGCCGCCGGAGTAGCTGAATTTTTCGCCGGGAGGATGGATCACCTCCACCGGTGCGTAGCCGTAGTCGCTGTTGCCATCGAGGAAGCGAGCGATGGGCGGCATCGGAAGGTCGGCCGGGACCCCGTTCACGTAGTGAAGGTTGAGCGCTCGATGGGAGATCAAATGCTCGACGGTGACAGCATCGCCCCAAGGTCCTTTGAGTCTGAACGCGCTCGCGGTAGACGCCAGCAATTCGTTCACCGATGATTCGAGGGCAATGCCTCTGGCCCGGAAGAACTCGAGGGAAAAAGCTGCGGCGATCGTTTTAGAAAGTGAGGCAATCTCGAAGCTGGTCTTTTCCGTCACAGGATTTTTCCCGTCCCGCGTGCCAAGGCCCAGCGTTTGGATGACACCCTTTCGGCTAAGGGCGAACTGCGCGCCCTTCACGGCACCTAGTTTCTGCTGCCACTCTCCACGCTTTAACATCGGAGTCAGGCGCATGAGGGCGATGCTCAAAAGAGCCTCTCGCGCGGCTTGCAGCTCGTCCGCCGGTTCACTCTCCAGGCGACGCTGAAGCTCCGTCAGTAAAAACTCCGGACTCTTCCCCTTCGCGGCGATGAGGAATTTCATGCCGAACTTGTGGCGGTAGTCATCGCCGAGGCGCAGAAGCTGTCGGCGCAGCTCCTCTGCGGATCGGCTCACCTGGGCCTGCTCGCTTTTCGCGTGCGCATCAAGCGTCACCGGCCTTTCCCCGATGTCACCGTGAAAGGCCGCGGCGTAGTTGACGTCCTCAGGAGTAAACCCGGCGACAACTTGCTTGAGCGCTCCTTCGTCGAAGACGATCTGCTGGGCGAAGGCCCGGGCAAAGCTCGGATGCGACAGCGCCTCGAAGCCCG
>DAIPJL010000174.1:0-6543 GCA_036770305.1 Bacteriovoracaceae bacterium
TCCACCTACGCTCTAAGCCTCGGGCCTTACAGGCGAATTGATTCCCTCAACACCAATCAAAGGGGGCAGTTCTCGCGAACTCTAGTCCTGGCCCGAGCTCTTCTCAGGATCCAAGGGAGTCTCCGCGGCAGCTGCGCTCGCCTGCTCGGCCTTCGCCTCCTGCGCGCGCCGGAACTCCTCTTCCGCTTCCTTGGCGGCCTTCTCCTCGGCTTCGAGCTTCGCCTTCTGCTGGTTAAGGATCTCCTGCCACTTCGCCTGGTTTAAGCTCTGGAAGTTCTCCAGCTCCGCCAGCTTGGCGGCGTCGTGGTCTTTGAAGAAGATCGAGTTCACGTAGCGGCGCAGGGCCTTCTTCTCGGTCTCCGTGATGCAGTTGATGACGGCGTAGTACTGCGGGGCCTTGCTGAGCTGCGGGTGCGTCGCGACGGTGACGAAGCCCTGGAAGGGCTTCTCCAGACGAAGCACCGTGCCCACCGGCAGCTCCCGCGAGGAGAGGAAGACCAGGTCCGACTCGGAGATCTGCACCAGCTTGATGCTCTCGCTGATGCGCGCGATGGTCGCCGGGTTCGACTTGCGCAGGTAGATGTTCTTCTCCTGAACGGCGCCGACCTCGTCCCGGAGCTCCTGGTCGAGCTTCTGCTCCACCATGTTGGCCATCTTGATCACCATCGAGGGCGTCAGCTCGTTCGGCACGGCCATCATCTGCGGATAGCGCATGGCCCCCTGGAGCTCCTGGGAGGTCACGGGCCCGGCGTTGAACACGATGATGAAAGGCGAGACGCCCTCGAGCTTCTTGGTGATGATCTGCGTGAGCTTCTGCACCATCGCCATGTCATTCAGGGGCGGCGGCGGGTTGTCGGCGCCGCGGTCGGTGTCGAGCACCACGACGATGAGCTGGGGCCGGAATTTCTCGAGCTCGGCGACGAGGTCCGGCACGAAGGGGTGGCAGCGGATGGCGTGGCCGAATTTGTCCGTGCGCTCACTGGTCTGGTAGAACGAAAGCGAGCGGTCGATGACCAGCACGCGGACTTTTTTCTTGTGCGAGCGCTCGCGGTTGTCGTCGAGCCAGGCGTCGTGGACTTTCCGGGCCTTGCTCACGAGGTAGTCGCGTTCGTCGTTGAGCTCTTTGATCCGCGCCTCGGAGTCGCCCTCGGCGACCACCACCGGATCGACCCAGGCGAAGTCCACCTGGAAGCTGTCGGCCGAGTGGTAGAAGCGCGCCTGCGGCCCCTGCTTCTTCTTGCGCACCTTCACCAGGTCCGAGGGGACGTGCTTGCGGCCCAGCCAGTGGTGCTTGAGGCGTAGCTCGTCGCCGTCGTTGAAGGTCATGAAGGTCTCGAGGCTGAGTCCCTTGGGAGTGACGTAGCCCACCTTAGCGAGGTAGTCGACGGCCAGCTCGCTGTCGATCTTCGCGGTGGCGAAGCCGTGCTCTTTCGCTTGCCCGGGGGCGATGAGGTTCATGGCGTCGAAGACGACGTCGAAGACCTCGCCGCCCTTGATGTGGTTGACGGTGACCCCCGTGAGGAAGGCCTCGTAGTGCTGCTCCGGCGGCGAGAGGTAGTCGTGCAGGCCAATCACCGAGGGGGGCTCGTGCTGGTGCGTGCGCACGAGAAGGCGCGCCAGGTGCATGTAGTCGTCAGTGTCCTTGGAGAAGTCGATGAAAATCAGCCCGGGCCTCTGCTCCATCACTTTGATCAGCATGGGCTGGATGTGTTCGCGGCCGTGGTCAGTGATCTGCTCGATCTTGATGGCCGGATAGAGGCGCGCGAACTCGGCCATGAGGGCCTTGAAGTAGGCGCCGTCGCTTCCCAGATAGAGAACCTTTCTGCCTTCGCTACTCATACTTTTATCTTAGCATAGGAGTTTTGTTGATCTCTCTCTTTTCTTAGGCTTGGCCCAATTGTTGCAAAAACTTGAGGTAGGCTTGATCTTGTAAGTTATGGTGAGACGGTAGCACTTTGAGCAGGTGCCTGCGGTAGCGCTCACCCTCGGGTGTGGACCACAGGGAGGGAGCGCCGTAGAGCGAGGGTGCCCTCCCCGCTTGGTTTCGTACATCGAGCACGAGGTAGCTCTGCCCGTTTTCTTCGATGATGGCCTCGCCGACGAGGTGCCAGTTTCCGTGGTGGAGAAACTCGCGCAGCTTGAGATGATCGCGGTGCGGAGAAAGAATGAACTGCGCCACTCCCCGCTGCTGCACCTGGAGGTGCGCGAGGGCCTGGACGATCTGCTTTCCGCCGAAGCCGGCGAGCACGAAAGCGCGCCGCAGATCATCCGCTGCGAGTTCGATCTCGTGGCCTTTTTTTTGGTGAAGAAAAAAAGAACCCCTTGGAATATCCGCACCAATCGAATTCTTGAGATGACGGATCACCGCCGGAGCGGGATCGACGAAGTGAATCCGCCGCGCCTTGCGCGAACGAAAGGCAGCGCTCCCGACGAAGCCGTGATCGCAGCCGATGTCCCACAGTTCGTCGCAGGGATGCACGGGCCCGAGGAGGTGGTCGAAGCGCTGGCTAGAACTCATAGTGCTGACCGTACTTCAGGTCGTTCTTCTCTGTGAAGAAGCGACGGACGAAGTACTGGCCGGCACGGATGGTTTGCACCAGGCCATGGCCCTCGAGCGAGTGAATCCCGTGGATCAGCTCCTCCTGCGAGAGGTGGAGCGTGCGCGCGAGTTCGGAATAGGAGTTTAAGGGGCCGATGCCATGACCGCGGTAAAGGTTCGGCCGGCACCACACCTGCCGGTAGAGCACCATGAGGATGGCAATCTCGCTGCGCGAGAGTTTGATCTCGGTGATGACCTCGTCGAAAAAAACATCAGGGATCTCGGAGAGGGTCGGAGCCTCGACGCGCACCTCTTCGGCCGGCGCACTGGCCTCGGACTCTGTGAGCTTGGATTTGTACATGGAGAGAATGGAGCGAATGTCTTCCATGGCGAGCACCTCTATGAATATTATTGAATTAAGTCCTCCTTAACACAAGGGCCCCGCAGAATTTGCCGCTTCACCCGAGCCCTTTGCTCAAGTTTTTCCCGGAAGTCCCGACAAGAGCACCGATGAAGGAAGCTCGTCTCGCCCACTTTCTGCTCGTGGCCCTCGTCGCACTGAGCGCCTGCACCCAGTCCACGCGGTCCACCCGCGGCCCGGCGTCGGCCGACTTACCTTTCGAGGCGCTGGGCCTCGAAAGCGTCGAGGCGCAGATGCAGCAGCGCTACCTCAAGATCGAGTACACCACACTCCTGGCCTACGAGGAGCTGGCCTTCTTCGACGAACACCTGAGCCGCGAGAAGTCGCCGCTCCACGAGAACCCGCACTACGCCACCTTGCTCGCAGCGCGCATGAGCATCGAAGAAGAGCAGCACGAAATCCTCGAGCTCCGTGATCAGTTCTACGCCCTCGCCCAGCGCTCGGATCTCACCGGCGAGGAGAGCAGCAAGGCCGTGGCCCTCTTGCGCGCGACCTTCCCGCCGACGCGCCGGCCGCTGGACTACCTCGTCTTCGAAGCGCTCCACGTCGCCACCCAGGCCTTCACCCGCCAGCTCCTCCTTGACCTCGAGGGCATGAGCAAGCGGGAGGTGCGCGGCGAGTTCGAAAAGCTCTACCAAGAGCTCGCGCCGAAGTGGGGCCCCTTGGCCCCGCCCTTGCCGGGCGCCGAGGGACAGCGCCAGCTGAGCGCCCAGCGCCGAAGCGAGCTGAAGCAGTCGCTTCCGCTCACCACGCTCAAGCGCAACCTCGAGCACGTGGCCCAGGAACTACGAGTTTCTCTAAAAACGCTCGCGCAGAAATCCGTCCCCTCGCTCTACCCGTCGACGGGCCGGGCGGGTAACATCGTCGGTAGCGAGTTCCCCGCCAAGGTGTGGTCGCTGACCTTCGACGATGGCCCGGGGAACGCGACGACCCAGAAGATCCTCGATCACCTCACGCGCCATAACCTCAAGGCCAGCTTCTTCCAGCTCACCCGCAATGTCCGGGCGCTGCCCGGCGTGGCCCGGCAGCTGCGCGAGGCGGGCATGGAGATCGCCTCCCACTCCTACACCCACCAGCAGATCACGAAGCTCGCACCGGAGCAGCGGGACCGGGAAATCCGGGTCGCGGCCAGCGAGCTCGGCGAGCTCTCCGCGCGGCCGATCAAGTTCTACCGCCTCCCCTACGGCGCCGGCGTCTCCAACGGCGACATCCGCGAGCGCATCGCCCGCGCCCAGCTGATCCACGTCTTCTGGAACGTCGACACCCTCGACTGGATGGCCCAACCCCCGAGCGACATCGTCGAGCGCACCATCAAGCAAATGGCCGCGGCCCGCAACGACGCCGGCGTGATCCTCTTCCACGACATCCACGAGCGCACCGTGATCGCGTCCGAAGAAATCATGCGCCATCTGAAAAAAGATCAGCGCCGGGTCTGCCTCTTGGACGAGATCGTCGAGGCCATCAACGCCGGCGGCCTTCCGTGCGCGCCCTAGCTCTGCTGTTGCTCTTCACGGTGAGCTGTCAGCAGAGGCCCGTGGTGAAGGTTCCCGAGGCGGTGCTGCTCTTCGTGCAGCTCTCGAACCACGGAGAGACCGTCCCTTGCGTCAGCGACAACTTCCTCGAGCTGCGCGTGCTACGGCCGCGGCTGGAGGCCCTGGGGAGCGAGGCCGTCGAGCGGGAGGCCGAGCTCTGCCGCTCTGAGGGCGAGGCCTGCATCGCTCGGCTCAAGCGCGACTACTGCGATTCCGCGCTCGCGGCGGAGGTCGCCCGCGAGCGCAAGGACTTCAGCGTCCCTTGAGCGCGCGGGTGCGGGCAAGGCCTTTGGCGAGGGCCGGCGCCGCCGTTTTTTGCAGAGCGGGCCACAGCTCGGCGAGCACCGCCTCGGTGACCCCGCCCTTGCTCGCCACCTGAGAAATCTTTTCTGTCAGGTCCTCTTCCCCGCGGCTACCCGCGAGGGCGCCGGCGAAGCTCTTGAGCAAGAGCTCGCGCGCCAGCGCGGGGTCTGCGCCGAGGGCAGCGAGGCCCGCGCCGAGCTCCTGGATGAGCGCGTAGAGATAGGCCGGTGCGCAGCCGGAGACCAAGGTGTAGAGGTCGATCTCGGCGTCGCTCATCTCGCGCGCAAGTCCCAGCGAGCTCAGCGCCTCGCTCCAGACAGCTCTGTGCTGCGCGCTGAGCCCCTCCCCGTTCCACAGCACCACCCCCTGGCGCAGGGCCACGCTCAGGTTCGGCATGGCCCGCAGGATTTCGCTCTGGGGGAAGTGCGCCCGGAGAGTCTCGTGCTCCACCGCGGCCAGCAGCGAGACAACGAGCTTCCCGGGCGCAAGGCCCGCGAGCTGGGCGGCGGCTTCGGAGAGCTTCTGAGGCTTGAAGCCGAGCACCACGACGTCGACGCTCATGCCTGCGGCGAAGACCCTTCCACCGAGCTCCTGCGCGAGGGCCTGCGCTTTCTCGGCACTCGGATTGTGGCACAGGAAGTGCCACGCGCCCTTGCTGTGGGACTTAAGGCCCAGGGAAAAATGGCGTGCCATCTGGCCCGAGCCCCACAGCAAGATCCTCACGAGTGCAGCTCCAGGGGCGCTCCGTGGCGCATGGTATTCACTGCCAGGCTGCGCACCAGGAGGTACTGCTCGAGCCACAGGCGCCAGTGCGAGAGCGGCGGGTGCTCACTCTCGTGGAAGAGCTGGCGCATGGTGAGCTTGAGCGCACTCTGCGGCATCACCAGCGCGACGAGCTCCGCGCTGGCGGAGAGTTCGGCGCTCAGCACCACGGCGTCGAGCCCTTCGTGGGCCAGTGCCTCCTTGAGCGAAGCCTGGTCGCAGAGGTAGGCCTCGACGTTCAGCTGCGAGAGGCCCGCCTTGTGGGCGAGGTCCGTGAGCGCTTTCCACGTGGCGTAGGACTCGGACGTCGTCGCGAGCACAGCGACTCCTGATCCCGCGGCGATGGCCGAGAGCCAGTGCAAGAGCAGCGGCAGGGACGCTTCTCGACGAGAAACCACCAGCGCCACTGACTCGCGCGTGAGGTCTTTGCGGTCGTAGCTGAGCTGGCCCGGGATCTTGAGGTTCGGATGCTGGGCCGTCAGCTCGTGGGGCAGGAGCGTGGGCATCTGCCGCACGAAGTCCTGCAGCGCCTGTTTCTGACCTTCACCGATGCCCCCCGTGAGCGACTCGTACTGCGCGAGCACTCGCTCGCCGAGGCGCTGCCAGCGCAGCAGGCGACCGCTCAAGGAGAGCTGGATAGGCCGGGGGCGCTCGAAGGCGAGGCCGCGCTCCTTGGCCCACTGGAAGGAGCTGCTCGCGGGCCTTGGGGCCTTGAGGACTTCCGCTGGCACCAGGAACTGCGCGAGGTAGTCGCGGCCGCCGGCCTTCGGGCCCGTGCCGGAGAGCTTGAAGCCGCCGAAGGGTTCGATGGCGACGCGGGCGCCGGTGTTCGGCCGGTTGATGTAGAGGTTCCCGCAGCGCAGCTCGCGCAGGAGGTAGTCGACGTCGTCCTGCGACTGGGCGTAGACGCCGCCGGTGAGGCCGTATTCGGTGGAGTTGAAGAGCTCCACCGCCTCGCTGAGGGTGTGGTAGCCGATGACGTGGAT
>DAIPJL010000010.1:0-18648 GCA_036770305.1 Bacteriovoracaceae bacterium
GGGCCGCCGCCAGCACCGGTGAAGGCCTGGGCGATGTTCCCACCGCTGCCTCCGGGACGACGGTTTCGTCCAGCACCGCCGCGACGGCGGTTGCCTCCACCGCCACCGCCGCCGGGCCTCGGCATGAAGCTCTCGGCACTACTGGGGCGCGGGACGGGCGTGGTGACGCCGTCAGCGATCGCACCCGGCTCTCCGGCAGGTGCCGGCGCCCGGTCGCGGCGCTCGGGCCGCTCGCCGCGGCCGGGCCTTCGGCCGCCGCGCTTGCGGGCGGTGAAGCAGTCGTCGCAGATCGCAAACCGCGAGCTCATGGAGAGCTTACATCCGCAGGAGGCGCAGCTCTTGGTGGTCTTTTCCGAGAGCAGGCTATTGAGCTTCTCGACGGCCTTGGCCTTGTTGTCGAGGAGGCTTGCCTCGTTGAAACTGAAGTGCTTACCGCTGAAGTGCCGCGCGAGCCACTGGTAGAGTTCGACGCACTTGATGGAGGTCTCGAGGTAGTCGATGTCGTCGCTCGCCGGGTCGATGGATTCGTTGAGGATCGGTGCACTGTCCACGTAGTGCTTGAGGATCCAGAGGAAATACTGGACGTGCTCGACGAGGCCCAGGTTCACCGGGGCGCAGGCGAAACCGAAGATTTCGCTCGAGCTCAGCTTGTTGTGTTCGTCGGTCTGCTCGACCATCTCCGTGACCTCGATCATCTCCTTGAGGTCGGTGCAGAAGAAGGGCCGCTCGAAGGTCATGGTGTTGAAGAGGCGCAGGAACTCGGAGAGCGAGAGCACCGGCAGGCCATTCATGTCGAGGGCGCTGTTGACACTGTTGAAGATCTCGAGGTCCGGGCCCACCATCGCCTTGTCACTCTGGGCGAGGGTGTGGTCGAGCGCCTCCTGGAGCCGGTCGAGGCCACCGTCGACGCGGTTGAGCGTCGTCGTGTACCCCGTCGGGAAGCGCCCGAAGCGGCCCGCGCGGCCGGCGATCTGCTTGATCTCGCTCATCGTGAGCGGGTGCTCCTTGTTGTCGATGAACTTAGAGAGCGCCGAGAAGATGATGCGCTGGACGGGCAGATTCATACCCATGGCAATGGCATCCGTGGAGACCATGATGTCGGTCTCGCCGAAGTCGAACTTACGCGCCTGCTCGCGGCGCACTTCGGGCGACAGGCGGCCGTAGACGATGGAGACTTTGAAGTCCAGGTTCTCGAGGTCGGCCTTGAACTTGAGAGCGTTGCGGCGGCTGAAGACGATGAGCGCGTCGCCGCGCTCGAGCTCGGCGAGGGTGAGCGTGCGGTCCATGACCTTGAGCTCGGTCATGCGCTTGTACTCGCGCACCTCGAGCGTGTCACCGGTGAGCTTCAGGATCTGCTTCACGAGCTCGAGCACCGAGGCGTCGCCGCAGAGGTGGACCTCGTCGGCCTGCAGGTTCACCAGCGCGCGAGTCCAGGCCCAGCCGCGCTGGGAGTCCGTGAGCATCTGGATCTCGTCGATGACGGCGCAGTCGAAGCGCTCGTTGAGGCGGGCCATCTCGATGGTCGAGGAGAAGTGCGTCGCCCCCGGGACCTCGATGACCTCTTCGCCGGTGAGGAGCGTCGTCACGGCGCCCTTCTGGTTCAGCGTATCGAAGAGTTCGGCGGCCAGCAGCCGCAGCGGCGCGAGGTAGCAGCCGTGCTTCGCCTTCGCGAGCGCCTCGATGGCGTGGTAGGTCTTACCGGAGTTCGTCGGGCCCATGTGGTAGATGATGCGACGGTTGATCTTGCGGGCCTCGGCGTGGACCCAGAACTGACCGAGGTAGTCGCGCAGAATGGTACTGGAAATGTCTTTGCGCTTGAGCAGGAGAACCGAGCGCGTGAACTTTTCGAATTCTTTTTTCAGGAAGCCTTCCGGCTTCCAGATACCGGTTTCCTGCTGGAGGAAGAAGCGCTCGTACTCGGCCGGCGAGATGATCTCGGGCTTTAGGCCCTGCTCGACAAGGCAGGTGTTGAAGAACACCATGAGCTTCTCGCGGTAGACCTTCGCTAGCGGCGACGTGCCGGAGAACTTCGCACGGAACGTGGCCTTCACTTCGCTTTCGATCTTATTCAGCGAACTGCGTTTGAACTTAGTGCGCACGTTGTTGAGCGCGCGCTCCATGTTCTTGCGGAGGTTGAAGACGTAGTTCGAGACGTCGGTGATGGAGCGCGTGAGGATCATCTCGAAGAGGCGCTCTTCCGCATCGTTGATCATCTTCTCCTGCTGCGCGACGATCTCCTCGCGCAGTTTCGTCCGGTAGTCGGCGAGGCACTGCGTGCACTGGCAGCGCAGGTCCCCCGGGGCCCAGCGCAGGTCGAACTTCTGCTTGAGCTTCTCCTGCGTCGTGAGGTGCGCCTGGCGGATCTCTTTGACCCATTCCCGGAAAGATTCCTGGTAGCCGGCCACCAGCTCGCGGTCGAGGCCCTCGCCGGTGCTCAGCGTCCACTGCTCGTTGCGCGGGAAGAGGTAGTGGTCGACGAAGGCGATTTCCATGAGCGCTTCTCGGTCTGTCATCTCACCCAAGGGACCATAGACGCGCTCGTAGACCGACTCGAGTGACGGGTGCACCGCGAGGAGCTGCTGCATCTCTCGGTAGACGACTTCGAGGGTCCTTAGGACTTCGCCGGCTTCTTCGGTGGAGCGGATAAAGCTGAGGTCGTCACCGGCGAGGCTGGTGGATACGAAAGCCTTGCGAGCGAGGTCGAGGTTGAGGTGAAGATCAGCGAAATAACTTTCGGGATCACTTTTTAGCTGCGTTGTAGTTTCACTCATTGATTCGCCAACTCTACCATATAGGCGAGGGCGAGTTTAGCGAATTTTGCAGCATGCGAGCCGTTTCCACCCGCCGTCTCAAGAGTATCTCGATCCGTGTGGATGGCCTTGTTGCGGTCCCGCATGTCAGATTCGAAGGGAATTGACGCGGGGTAGCCGGCAGCGGTCCAGGCGGCGTGGTCACTGCACCCGTAGCCACAGCTCGAGTAGCCCCAGGGGACTTTCACGTACTCGTCGATGAGCTGCCCGAGGAACGCATTCTGAGCAGCGTTGGTGTAGTCCGACATCAAGACGATGTCGCGCTCGGCGGTGCCTTTCTTGAGGGTCATGTCGAGCTGCAGCTTCCCGACGACTTGCCGGCCCTGGTTGCGATACTGAGTGGCGATTTCCTTAGACCCCAAGAGACCAGCTTCTTCTGCGGCGTAGGCCATGAGCTGTACCGTGCGCTGGGGCCTGAAGCCATTCCGCAGTGCCACGCGCAGCGCCTCCGTTAAACTAGCGATGCCAGAGGCGTTGTCGTCGGCTCCCGGGGCGCGCGAGCGCTCGCCGCCGCCGAAGAAGCCGCCGCCAATCGAGTCTGCGTGGCCACCGAGCACCACAATTTCCTGAGGCCTCACGCTCCCTTCGATGGTCAGCACGACGGTGGGCTGAGGCCACTTCGAGTGGGCGAAGAGTTCGACCTTCACGTCGCTGCGCCCGCGCGCCAACTCTTCCCACTGGGCCTTGATGTAGTTCTGCGAGTCGACGCCGGTGGGCGCCTTATAGTGGCGGTTGTGGAAGCTCGAAAGACCGCGGACGGTGTTTTCGATCTCCGGAGCGCTCACTTGCGCCAGTACCTCCGAGAGCCAGTTCTGCTGGGTGATCTGATAGCTCGAGAATACACCCAGGCTGGCCCAGGAGCGCGTGGTAGCGGCGGCGAGCTCACTGCGCGCCGCCTCGAAGCTCTCGTGCGCCATGAACCCACCGCAGCGGTGAAGCTCGTGGTGGATGGCGTGTCCGAGCTGCTCGAGCTGCTCCGCCGAAAGCTCCAGGAGCACGATTCCGTCGCGCTCTTCCAGCGCCGAGAAGAGCTGAGGCCCTGAGCGGAGAGCGCGAACGACTTTCGCGTCGGCACTTACCCAATGAGTTTCTTGAGTCGGTTGAGAAAAAACCTGCGCACTCATCCCTGAGAGCGCTACGGCAACGAGAAGAAGCTTCAACCTTTCCATCCTTGTAAAAGTTGTTGCTAGTATTAGGCCACGAACTGCCGCCGGCGCCAAGCGGTCCAGGCCGATGACAGACAATGATTTATTTCGCTTCGGCCATGCGCATCAGACACTTTGCTCACTTATACTAGGTGCATGAGAACACCCATCACTGAAATGCTCAAGATCCAGTACCCAATCATCATGGCACCGATGTTTCTGGTGAGCTCCGAGGAGATGATCGTCGCCGCGGGCAAGGCGGGCATCACGGGATGCATCCCGGCCCTCAACTGGCGCACCGTCGAGGACCTGACTCTAGGGCTGAACCGCATCCGGGCGGGCCTAGGCGAGCGACCCTTCGGCGTGAACCTCATCGTGAATAAGTCGAACCCGCTCTACAAAAAGCAGCTCAAGGCCTGCCTCGACGCGGGCGTCGACTACTTCATCACCTCCCTCGGCTCGCCCGAGGAGGTGATCCGCGAAGCCCACGCCAACGGCGCGAAGGTCTTCTGCGACGTCATCGACCTCGAGTACGGCAAGAAGGTCGAGGGCCAGGGCGCCGACGCGCTCATCGCTGTCAACTCCGGGGCCGGCGGGCACCTCGGGAACATCCCCGCGACGATCCTCGTGCCGCTCCTGAAGGAGGAATGCCGACTGCCGGTGATCTCCGCCGGCGGCGTCGGCGAAGGCCGCGGCATGATGGCCATGCTGGCCCTCGGCGCGGATGCGCTCTCCATCGGCTCCCCCTTCATCGCGACCACGGAAGCGAAGGTCGGCGACGGCTACAAGGACGCGTGCGTGCAGTACGGCGCCAAGGACATCGTCGTGACGACGAAGCTCTCGGGCTCGCGGTGCACGGTGATCAATACGCCCTACGTGCAGAGGATCGGCACCGAACAGAACGCTCTCGAGAGCTTCCTCAATCAGAACCGCCAGCTCAAAAAGTACGCCAAGATGATGACCTTCTGGAAGGGCATGAAGCTCCTCGAGAAGGCCGCGTTCTCGGCGAGCTACAAGAGCGTCTGGTGCGCCGGGAGCTCCATCGAGTTCACCGAGGGCGTGACGAGCGTCGCGGAGGTCACCAAGCGCCTGGTCGATGGCCTCGCGCAGGCGGAACAGGACTACCAGAAACGGAGTGCGACATGAAGGGCGCGGCGCTGCTCGAGAAGCTTCTCAACCGTCCGGGAAAGCTTGCCCGCTTCGCCGTCGACAACCTGCTGCGAACGGCGATCCCCTTCAACGCTCCCCACGGGTTCTACTTCAAGAAGATTGATGCGCACGAGGTGCAGATCGGCCTGCCGAACTTCCCGCTCAACCACAACCACCTCGGCGGCATGCATGCCTGCGCCATCGCTACCCTCGGCGAGTTCTGCGCCGGCATGACCCTGGTGAAGAACCTGGGCTTTAGAAAGTACCGCTTCATCCTCTCCGAGCTGAGAGTGAAGTACCACCTCCAGGGCCGCACCTCGCTGACCGGCATCGCGACGCTCACGGCGGAAGAGATCGCGCGCATCAAAACAGAGCTCGAGACCCAGGAGAAGATCCTCTACCCGCACACGACGCGCATCTTCAACGCCCACTGTGAGCTCGTCGCGGAGGTCGAATCCGTGTGGCAGCTCAAGAGCTGGGACAAGGTGCAGCTGCGCTGACTACTTGAGCTTGAGGTCCTGGTAGCAAATATCGAGGAAGAAGTCCCCGAGGTCGCAGCTCATGGTGGTCTCGACGATGGTGCTCCCGCGCGGGAAACTGATCTCGTGGTGCTTGCCCCGAACGGTAGACGGGGAGGTCATGTCGAGCTTGATCCCGAGCGCGGAGAGCCCGGGCTTCGCGGCGCCAAGGATGATGTTCGCGAGCTCTGCACCGACGTCGGAGATGTCCGCTGTGTACTCACTGTACTCCTCACCGAGCATGCGGCCAGCGAGTTTAACGTAGATCGGCTCCGGAAAGGAGATGGCGAGCACGCCCTTAAAGTCCTTCGGGCCCTCCGTGTTCTCCACTGAGCCGTTCATCCCGATGATGGCCGTAATGTCGCCAGTCGAGACCGTATCGGTCTTCAGCTTCGGCGAGTGCATGGTCACCTCGGTGTGCATCATCAGCTTGAAGGTCTCTTTCGACGACTTGATAAATGGTGCCGAGAATTTCAGGAAGGTTTCGTTCATCGTCCAGTCCGGTTAGTGAGTGAAGCTCATTCTAACCCGGGCCGGATTTCTGTCGAAGCAATATCGGGATTGTTGAGAAATTTTAGGCCAAATCCTAGGGATTCAGACCGTCGCGATAGCCATTGCTTAGACTTGAGCTGCCCGACGCAGTGGGCAGCTCCTGAGCAAATAGCTTAACTTACTTGAGGGCCTCGATATTCGTGATCAATGTCACGTCCTCTCCCATCCCCTCGTCGTTGCCGACGACGTTCGCGACGAAGCACTGGCCGTTCGGCCCGGGGACGTAGTCTTCGTCCCCGCGCACGAGGATCCCCTCGACCTCCATGGTCGCAGCGTTCAGGACCGCAGAGCCGGAGTTTCCGCCGAAGGTGTCGAGATTGGCGGTGAAGAACTTCGGGTCCACGCTGCGAACGTTTGCTCCGCCGGCGACCTTCGTTGGAAGGCCCGAGGGATGGCCAATGACGACCAAGGGCGCGCCAACCGCAACGTCCCCGGAACGACGGAACTTCAACGGAGCACGGTCGAGCACCGGGCGATCGAGTTCGATGAGTGCGTAGTCGTCTTGGGTGACGGGATCGAGGCGCTGCTCGACGATGCGCTTGCACGAGTAGATGTTCGCGCGCTGGAGCACGACCTTCGTCTGGCCCGGGACGTCGATCTTGTAGTCGAAGGCCCAGCGGTTCGAGGCGCAGTCGAGCTCGCTCGTCATGCAGTGCCCGGCGGTGACCAGGAGCGTGTCGCTGACGAGGAACCCGGAGCAGTCCGCGGCCGTCGGCTGCTGACTGAAGCGCTCTTCTTTGCAGACGCCGACGCTCTCGAGAGACGGGCCGCTGATGGTGACCGTTCGCACGGCTCCCCCGCCGCCTTTCTTCACGAAGGACGCCGGAAGCATCGCCGCGGTCGCTTTCGCCGCCGTCAGCAGTGCCGGCGACGAGACTTGATAGAGGTCGAGGCGATTGTCTTCGCCGTAGATGATCTTATCCTGAGCGATGCCCGAGGAAGTGACGAAGACGAGAAGCAGAGCGAACATGAGTGATCCTTTTCTTCAGAGGTCGCGGATTTCCGCAACGTTGGTGATGACCGTCACGGCTTCCGTGGCCCGCGGAGTTGGTACGACGTTCGAGATCAGGCAACCGAGCGGCGACTGGACGTAGTCGCGGGCACCGCGCACGAGGATCCCTTCGACCTCAAGCGTCTCCGCGTTAAACACGGCGGAACCAGAGTTCCCGCCGTAGGTGTCGAGGTTGGCCCGGAAGAAAACATTGTTGTCGTACTCGAGGACCTGCGCACCTCCGGCGACCTTAGTCGGCAGGCCGGACGGATGACCGATCACAAGGATCTCCGTGCCGAGTTGGAGCTTGCCGGACTTGCGGAAGCTCAAGGGCCGGCGGCCCCGGACTGGCCGGTCGAGTTCGACCACCGCGTAGTCCATGCGATCGATCTCGTTCAGGACGGAGCGGACGACGCGCTTACAACTGTACACGTCGGACTGCGAGACCAGCGGGAAGTCGTCACCGGCAGCGTCGAGCGCGTACCCGAAGACCCAAGAGTTTTCCTTGCAGCCCGAGCTCTCAGAGATACAGTGGCCCGCGGTCACGATGGTTTTTTCGTCAACGAGAAAGCCCGAGCAGTCGGCAACGGCCGGTTGCTTCGCGAAGCGCTCATGGGCACACACCCCCATGCTCCCCTGCAGCGTGAGCAGACTCAGCACCGAACTCGGCATGTTCTTGCGAGTCAGGTAACTCACCTTCCACTTCGGAATCATGGCCGCGGTGCTACTGGCGACCTCAAGCAAGGCCTGCGACCGAACGTCGCGCAGGTCGAGGCGATCGTCGGCGCCGTAGATGATTTTGTCCGCCGCCGGAACTGAGTTAATAGACAATGCGACCATCACCGTAAGTAGTAATTTCAAGTAAGTCCCCCATGTGTTCGAGAAATCTTTTCTCTGCGGCCAAGGTACTGAGGGGCGCGCTCACTGAAAAGTTGTTGGTCGCGGGTGTGAATTTTTTTCAGCTAAACAGCTGGTAAGTCAGGAAGGCCATCAGCCAGGCGAGGGCAAGGGTGTAGAAAACCATCGCCGCCGGCACGGCCCAGCCGTTAGATTCGCGGCGGATCACCGCGATGGTCGAGATGCACTGGGGAGCGAAGACGAACCAGACGATGAGCGCCAAGAGCGTGGCCAGAGAGTACTCCCGCTGAAGCACCTCGGTGAGCTGCGTCTGCACCTCGTCTTCCTCGCCCTCAACCGCGAAGACCGTACCGAGCGATGCGACGAGCACTTCGCGAGCACCGAAGGCGGGAATGAGAGCGGTGTTGATCCGCCAGTCGAAGCCCAGTGGCTTGAAGACAGGATCGAAGCTGCGGCCAATCGTTGCCGCGTAGGACTGCGCGACCTCCGGAGCCTCGCCGGTCTCGGTGCGCGGGAATGACACGAGCACCCAGATCACGATCGAAAGCGCGAGGATGACCTTACCCGCTTTGCGGAGAAAGATCTGACTCTTATTCAGGAGATTGCGCAGGGTCTGCTTGAGCGTCGGAAGCCGATAGGGGGGGAGCTCCATGAGGAGCATCGAGGGCGACGTGTGCGGCATGACTTTTCTGAGAAGCGCCGCGACCAGGATGGCCGACAGCATCGGGAAAAGGTAGAGCGCTAGCATCGCGAGGCCTTGGCCGCTGAAGGGGCCCCAGCTCAGCGACGCAGGCACGAGCGCCGCCACGAGCATGGTGAAGACCGGCAGTCGCGCCGAGCAGGTCGTGAGGGGGATCACCAGCATGGAAATGACGCGTTCGCGCTGGTCCTCCAGGATGCGCGTGGCGAGCACACCCGGAATGGCGCAGGCGTGGCTCGACAGCAGCGGCACGATCGCCTTCCCGGGCAGTCCAAGCCGGCGCATGAAGCCGTCCATGAGGAAAGCCGCGCGGCCGAGGTATCCGACGTCCTCGAGCAGCTGGATGAAGAGGAAGAGCAGAAGGATCTGTGGGAGAAAGACGACGATGCTGCCGACGCCGGCGATGGCGCCGTCTGCGACGAGGCTCGCGAGCAAGGGCGAAGCGATCTGCGCTTTCGCAAAGTTCGCGGCGGACTCGACGCCAAGCTCGATCAGGTCCTGGAGGGGGCTCGCCCAGCTGAAGAGCGCCTGGAAAACCAGTGCTAGAGTCACGAGGAGGATGAGCGGACCGGCCACGGGATGAAGGACCACGCGGTCGATGTGGCCCGTCAGCGAGTCGGGCCGCGCCGGCCTGAGCACGATTCGCTTGAGCCAGCTCTCGATGGTGGCGAACTTCTCGCGAACGTAGAGCGGTGACTTGATCCGTTTCTGATGCTCAGGTGGGAGCGTGACAATCGGAGTCTCCGCGTCCGCGTCCAGACGCAGGATCGCCTGCTTCAGCTCCTCAACCCCTTCGCCCGTCGTGGCCGAGACGGCGATCACCGGAACGCCGGCCAGTGCGCGAAACGCCTCGAGATCCAACTCCTGTCCGCGCTTGCGAGACTGGTCGATCTGGGTGAGCGCCACCACCGGCCTGTGGCCGATCTCCAGCAACTGCAGAAGGAGGTAGAGGGACTTGTCGAGGTGAGTGGCGTCGAGCACCACGACCACCTGCTTGCGGAGGTCCGTTTTCCCGACGAGCCAGTCGCGCGCGACCTTCTCATCCAGGGTGGCGACGTCGAGGGTGTAAAGCCCCGGGAGATCGGTGATCTCACAGTTACCGGAGGGCGTCTGCAGGCGAGCGGATTTTCGCTCGACGGTGACGCCGGGGAAATTTGCGACTTTCTGGAAGCTTCCGGTGAGCGCGTTGAAGAGCGCCGTTTTTCCGACGTTGGGTGATCCCACCAGCGCCACGCTCACAGGGCCACCTCTTGCACCTGCACCAGGGCCGCCTCGTCCCGCGTGAGTGCCACGCGCATCCCCCGGATCAGAATGAGAAAGGGGCTCCTGACGAGCGGAGCAACGGTGAGGCACTCGCAGCTCACACCTTCCACGAAGCCGAGCTGCCGCAGGCGAATACCGAGCGCAGAGTCTTCCTCGACGACCAGTCTCAAGATGCGGAAACTTTGCTTTGGTTTAGCCAGTGCCAGAGTCATGCGTTTGATATATCAAACTAGTCTCCGTCAGACAATCATCCCCCGCATGAAATCTTAACGTGGCCAAGAGCTCCTAGGCCTTGTTATCTAGACACTACATTTGGAGGTTAAACCTATGCGTTGGTTACACTTTTTTCTACTGCTCGTTGTCGTTTCCTGTGCCACGCGCTTCGACCCGCAGAAGAGCTACCAGCTCACTCTCCTCCACACCAATGACCACCACGGGCGCTTCTGGAGCAACCGCGACGGCGAGTGGGGCCTTTCGGCCAGAAAAACTCTCATTGACCAACTTCGCACGGAGGCCAAGGCCAAGGGCGAGCAAGTGCTCTTACTCGATGCCGGCGACGTGAACACCGGCGTTCCCCAATCCGACATGCTGAAGGCCGAGCCGGACTTCAAAGGCATGGCAAGAATCGGCTACGACGCCATGGCGGTCGGCAACCACGAGTTCGACAATGACCTCGCGACCATCCGCCGCCAGGAAGACTGGGCCGGCTTCCCCTTCCTGTCGGCGAACATCTACCGCGACGGCAAGCGCCTCTTCAGGCCCTACGTCATCCGCGACCTCGGAGGCCTCAAGGTCGCGATCCTGGGCCTGACCACTAAAGACACGCCACTGAAGTCGCGCATGCTTGGCCACACTGGTGTCGAGTTCCGTGATCCCATCGAGGAGGCCCGCGGGCTCGTCCCTGAACTGCGCAGGCAAGCGCAGGTCGTGATCGCCGTGACCCACATGGGTCACTACGCTGACGAGCAGCACGGCGCGGACGCTCCCGGGGACGTGACGCTCGCGCGACAGGTGCAGGGCATCGACGTGATCATCGGAGGCCACACGCAAAAACCCCTCTTCCAAGCAGACCAGCAAAACGGAACTTACATCGTTCAGGCGCACGAGTGGGGCAAGTACGTCGGCAAAGTCGAGCTCACCTACGCCAAGGGTGCACTGAGCCTCGAAGACTACCGGCTCATCCCGGTCAATCATCTGAACGACAAGGTTCGCATCCCCGAGGACGAACACCTCAGGGCCTTCCTCCAGCCTTTCAAGGCCCAGGGTGATAAGACTCTGCTGGTGAAGGTCGGGATGAGCAGCGTGAAGCTGGTGGGTGACCGCGACCAGATTCGCTTCAAGGAGACCAACCTCGGGAACCTCGTGACGGAGGCCTACCGGCGCAAGTTCAAGGCCGACGTCGGCATCTCGAACTCCGGTGGGATCAGAGACAGCATCCCGGCCGGTGTGGTGAACTACGAGAATGTCCTCTCGGTGTTGCCCTTCGGCAACGACATCGTCACGGTGTCGCTCACCGGGAAAGAACTCAAGGCTTACCTCGCGCAGATCCTGACTGAAATGCTCCCCGGCACCGGTGGTTTTCCGCAGATTTCCGGACTCGAGCTGGTGTTCGACGCAAAGACAAAAACCTTCCGGAAGCTAGTGGTTGCTAACAAGCCGCTGAACGATCGTCAGGCCTACCTCGTCGCGCTCCCCAGCTTCATCGCCGGCGGCGGTGACAAATGGCCGAACCTCTCTCGCTTCGGCATCCGCAGCTACGGCTTCAGCGACGCTGACATTCTGCGCGAGTTCTTCACGGAGCTCGGAGAGGTCCAGCCGCTGCAGTTCGGGCCCTTCGGCCACGTGAAAGTTCTCCGCGAGTAGCCGGGCCCCGCACTCGGGTTAAGATCCGGTGGGGCCGTTGACGGTCCGTCGCGGAGGACGAGAGCATAGTGGGAAACCAAGGAAGGTTTCATGCTTCGCCTCCTCTCGCTCTTCGCCGTAGCGGCGTACTCTCTCAGTGCTTTCGCCCAGGCGTGGATCCCCGACGAGAGCTCGGCCGGCGAACTCGTCCAGCACTTCGCGCACACGCTGAGCTACAACGAGGACCACGAGCAACCCAACTGGGTGGGCCACGTGCTCCGCCGGGAACACCTCCGTAACTGCGTGGGAAGGGACTCGAACTTTCGCGTCGATCCTCGTGTGAGCACCGGCAGCGCGAGCCCGAGCGACTACCTCAACTCCGGCTACGACCGAGGCCACCTCGTCCCGGCCGGGGACATGAAGTGGTCATCGCGCGCCATGCGCGACACCTTTTACATGAGCAACGTAAGCCCGCAGTCGCCGCAGCTCAACCAAGGCCGCTGGGCGGCGCTCGAGAACCTCGTGCGCGCCTGGGCCCGCCAGGGCGATGAGACGATCGTGATCGCAGGGCCGATCCTCGAGGAAAACCTCCCCAGGATCGGGGCCAACAACGTTTCGGTTCCGCGGCGCTACTTTAAGGCGATCCTTCGAAACCGAGGCGGCGACTACCACGCCATCGGTTTCCTCTTCACACAGACACCGGGGAACCAGGCGCTTCCTGCGTACGCGCTTTCGATCCGCAAGCTCGAAGAGCTGACGGGGCTCGACCTCTTCCCGCACCTTCCTGCGGCCACGCAGGAAATGATCGAAGCCGACATCGCCTGGGACCAATGGGACTTCAACGCCCGGGCGAGCTACGACCCCTGCGGCTCAGAGCGGTAGTTCGATCACGAAGGTGGTGTGTCGCTGAGAGGGATCGAGGAAGAGACGACCGTTGTGGTTTTCGAGAATCTTTCGCGAGATCGAAAGGCCCAGGCCCGTCCCTTTGCCGATGTCTTTCGTGGTGAAGAAAGGCTGAAAGATTTTTTCCCGGAGCCCTTCCGCGATCCCCGGGCCCGAGTCGATGACGAGGATCCGGAGCGAGGTCGAGGATTGCTCGAGGCGCACCTTGACCCAGCCCCCGGTGCCCTCGAGGGCGTGGAAGGCGTTGGTGAGCAGGTTCAGCAAGACCTGCGAAAGCTCGACGGGGCGGCAGTGGACCGGGACGTCGGGGTCGAGGCGCATGACGTCCAGGGAGATGCCGCGGTCGCGGAACTTTTCCTGAATGAAGTCGAGGGCGTCCTCGACGATGCCGTTGGCCCCGTAGCGGCCCATGACGTCGCTCGAGGTGTCGCGAGCAATGCGCTTCATCGACTGGATGATGCGGGCGATGCGCTGGATGGTTTTACTCGAGCGCTCCAGGTACTGCGCGAACTGCTCCGTATTGACCTGATTGCGCTGGAGGCTCTTCTGCATGAGGTCGATGAAGCCCTTCATGATGCTCAGGGGATTGTTGATCTCGTGTGCGATGCCGCCGGCCATCTCGCCGAGCGCCGTGAGCTTCGTCGTCTGGCGCAGCTTGAGCTCCGTCTCTTTGCGGTAGGTGATGTCGTCGCACAGGACGACGACGCCGCCGATCTCCGAGTTGAGCGTGAACCAGGGGACGAGTTTCCAGGAGATCCACACGTCCTCGCCCTTAGGACCCTTGATGAGCTCCTCGTCGAGGCTCAAGACTTCTCCGCGCTGGGCCTTGTTGATCCGCTGGATCCACTCCTCGACGACGTTCGAGTGACACTCCCACATGGACCTGCCGATGGGGTCCGGGACGATGAACTGGTACTGCTTGCTCCAGGCTTCGGACATCGCCACGTAGCGGGACTCGCGGTCGAGCATGGCGAGCGGCATCGGGAGGGCCGTGAGCAGGGCCTTGAGCTGGTACTCGCCGAGGCGCAGGTTTTCCATCTCGAGCAGCGATGCGAGCTCGCGACGGCGCTGCGTTTCGAGGATGCGGCTGACGAGGTCGGCGGCCATGAGCGCGAAGAACTTGTCCTCGGTGCTCCAGGAGCGGTTCCGGCCGACGACCTCGCAGCAGATGATCCCGACGGTTTCGCCGTCGAAGGTCACCGGGACGTCGATGAGAGAGCGGATGTCGTGCGGAACGCAGTAGGTCGCCTTGAACTCGGCCGTGTACGTACTCGCGAAGCAGTCCTCGACGGGTAAGACGCGCTCGTTTTTTATCGCCGCGAAGTAGACGGGGGCGTCCTTCTCTTCGAGGCACGCGCCGTCGCTCCAGGAATCGCTGGCCGAGTTGTAGTTCCCCTCGACGACCACGGCCGTCTTGTCCGCGGTGTAGGCCCAGAAGCCCACGTAGTCGACCGCCATCGCCCGGGCGATGGACTTCGTCAGCGCGCGCAGGGCGGAGCGGCGCTCACCGTAAACGATGCTCTCGTCGCGATTGATGCGGGCCAGAGTATCGTGGTAGTGAGCGAAGTCTCTCATGCGCGCATGAGGCCCGAGCGGCGCAGGAGCGCGTCCACGGACGGCTCCTTGCCCCGGAAACGCTTATAAAGTTCCATCGGATGCTCCGTGCCGCCCTTCTCGAGGATGTGCTCGCGGAAGCGTCGGGCAACCTCGCCGTTGAAGATCCCCTTCTCCTGGAAGAACTCGAAGGCGTCGGCGTCGAGGACCTCGGCCCACTTGTAGCTGTAGTACCCGGCCGAGTACCCGCCGGCGAAGATGTGGGAGAAGGCGCAGGAGATGTTCGTTCCGTCGACGTTCGGCAAGAGCGCGAGCGGCGCCACCGCCTTGTCTTCGAAGGCGACGACGTCGGAGACGCCGGCGGGGTCCGCCGAGTGCCAGGCCATGTCCAGCGTCGCGAAGGTGATCTGGCGCATCGTGGCCATGCCCTCGAGGAAATTCCCGGCGGCCTTGATCTTCTCGACCAGCGCCTGGGGCAACTTCTCGCCGGTCTCGAAGTGTGCCGCGAAGAGGTCGAGGCACTCACGCTCCTCGACCCAGTTCTCCATGATCTGCGAAGGCAGTTCGACGAAGTCCCAGTAGACGTTGGTGCCGGAGAGGGCCGTGTAGCGGCACTGCGAGAGCAGACCGTGGAGCGCGTGGCCGAACTCGTGGAAGAGCGTCGAGACTTCGTTCAGCGTGAGCAGCGAAGGCTTCGTCTTGGTGGGCTTGGTGAAGTTGCAGACGATGGCGACGTGCGGGCGCTTCACGGCGCCGCGCTGGTAGCCCTGCTCGAGGAAGCTCGTCATCCAGGCGCCGCCGCGCTTAGTCTCGCGCGGGAAGAAGTCCGCGTAGAAGAGGCCGATGAATCCCTTTGCGTCGTCGCTCACTTCGAAGACGCGCACGTCCGGGTGGTAGACCGGAACGTCTTTTACTTCTTTGAACCTGAGGCCAAAGAGCTTCGCCGCCACCGCGAACACGCCGTCGACGACCTTCTCGAGCTGGAAGTAGGGACGCAGCATCTCCTCGTCGAGGCCGATCTCGCGCTGTTTCAGGAGCTCGGAGTAGTAGGCGGTGTCCCACTTCTCGAGGCGCTCGACGCCGTCGAGCTCCTTGGCGAGGGCCGTGAGCTTGGCGACCTCCTGCTTGGCCTGCGGCATCGCCTTCACCCGGAGTTCGTCGAGGAAGCTGTTCACCTTTGCGGGGGCGCTGGCCATGCGCTCCTCGAGGACGTAGTGAGCGTGCGTCTGGTACCCAAGCAGAGCGGCGCGCTCGTGGCGCAGCTTCGCGAGCGTGAGCACGTGGGCCCGGTTATCGAACTCGCCCTGGAAGGCCTTCGACGAGTGCGCGAGGAAGACCTGGCGCCGGAGCTCGCGGTTCTTCGAGTAGGTCAGGAAGGGAACCACCATCGGGTAGTCGAGGGTGATGACCCAGCTCCCCTTCTTACCCTTCTTCTCGGCCATCTCCGCCGCAGCTTCGACGAAGGAGTCCGGTAGGCCCGCGAGCTGTGCCTTCTCGGTGAGCACCAGTTCGTAGCTGTTGTTCGCCTTGAGCACGTTCTGCGAGAACACGAGGCCCGTCTTCGCCATTTCTTCGTCGATCTGGCGGAGGCGATCCTTGGCGGCGGCCTCGAGGAGCGCGCCGTTGCGGACGAAGCCACGGTAGGTCTTCTCGAGGATCATGCGTTCCTCGGTGGTGAGGCTCTGCCGGTCGCGCGTCTCCCAGCACTCCTTGACGCGCGCGAAGACGACGGGGTCCAGGGTGACGTTGTTGGAGAAGCGCGTGAGTTTTTCAGAGATCTCGGGGGCGATCTTCTCCAGCTCCGGTGGACACTCGGCGGAGTGAAGGTTGTAGAACACCGTGCTGACGTGGCCCACCGACACACGCAGCTCGTCGAGCTTCACCAGCACGTCGTGAAAGCTCGTGCCGGTTTCTTTCTTCCACGCCTCGAGGTCCTGCGTCGCTTGCGCGAGGGCCCGGTCCAGCGCGGGCATGAAGTCCGCGACCTGAATCCGATCGAAGGGTATCGCCTCATGGCGAAGTGCTGAGGGCGTGAGGAGTGCGTTCATCGGTGATCCTTTCGGTTAATTAAAAAGACGCCGGTGCTGGCGGAAGGCCTGGATAACAAGGCCAATCCAAGCGACCAGGGCGGCGATGGTGACACCATTTAGCATGGTCGGAGACTGAAAATAAATCAAGACGCCGGCGATAAAAGCCTTGGACGCTCGGTAGACGAGCATATCGGTGAGATACTTGGCTCCGTACTTCTGGTAGGGCTGTAGCGGGTGGTAGAGCAGTTCTTTAGCGGCGCTAAAGAATGAGTAATCGCTGGCCTTGAGGTAGGTGTAAAACACCGCGCTCGCCATGAGCGCTGACGCGTTCAGTCCCGCGAACAAGCAGAGCAGGTAGGACAAGGGAATGAGCAGATGGAGCGTCCGCTCTTTCATACTGCGCAGGAGCAGTGGCAGGACCAAAACTTGCATCGCGAGGGTGAGCGCGTTGGTCGCCGTGTAGACCTCACCAAGGTAGGCGGTACGTGCGCTCGCCTCTTGCAGCGCCGCTTCGAATACCAAACTAAATTGGAAGTCCGCAATGTTGATGACCACTTGGCTAAGGGCGACAATCCCGGCCACCGAAAACACGTAGCGCCGCAGAGCAACCGTGTTCAAAGATGAAAGCGGTGAGTTCTTTTTCTCGGTCTGCACTTCGGTCCCCTCGATGCGATCGAGTGGCAGACAAAAGAGCGCCGGCAGCAGGACGAAGACGAGTCCGAGGATCATCGTCGCGAGCGTCCCTTCCTGCCGGGCCATCCAGGAGGTCGCCAGTCCCCCGGCCACTCCGCCGATGCTCCCGATCGCGCCGAGGGGACCGACCCAGCGAAGAAACTCCTGCCGCTTGAGCCAGGAATTGGCGTAGGCCAAGAGGAGGTGGACCTGGAGGACGATGTAGACTTCTTTCCAAGCGAAGGCGATGAAGGATCCGGCGCCGACGCCACTGGTGTGAAGCCATAGCGACGCCGCGAAGATGAGGACGCTGAAGACGCTGATGATGCCGAAGGCGCGGTGGAAGCCGAGTCGCGCCTGCAGTTTGTTCGAGACCCCCACCGCCACGAGGAGCAGGAGCACGGCGACCAGCCACCCCTGGGGCGACGCCTTCGCGCCGAAGACCTCGACGAACAAGGTCGTACTACTCGCTCGCACGAAGGGGTAGTTGAAGAGCACGAGGAAGTACGCGACGCCGAGCCAGCTGAAGTTGCGGGTGTTCACTTGAGGTAGCTATCGCCCTTCTGGATGTCGACGAATTCCGAGGGGTGCTCGAATTTGTTGAAATCGAAAGAAGTGCTGTACTCTCGCTTGCCGCCGCTGCAGAGGTCCTTCATGAACTGGAAGAAGTGGTTGCGCGTCTCCTCGCTCATCAGATGCTCCATGAGGCAAGAGTCTTTGTGGGCTGTTTCTTCGGAGACGCCGACGATGTCTTTCAGGAAATAAAAGAGGAGCGTGCGCGACGACAGGATGTCGTGGACGGCGTCGTGGCCAGACTGCGAGAGACTCAGGAACTTCGACTCGTCCTCGAGCACGAGGTCGCGCTTGCGGAGGTTGTTGAGGGCCGTGGACACGGACCCCTTGGTGAGTCCCATCTCATTGGCGATGTCCGTCACGCGCGCGTATCCCTTCGTTTCCTTGAGCTTGTGGATCGCGAGGAGGTAATGGACCATCGAGTGCGTCAGATCATTGTCGTGGGTGTGCTGCACAGGGGTCTTTTTATCATTCATGACCCTAAGCTAACTGCCGCGGGAGTTTAGCGTCAAATGATAATTATTTTTTGCACCCCCAGGCGCTGTTCGAGCTAGGGCAAAACACCGCAAAGGCTTGATTTCACAAGAGTTTCTCTAAGTTGCCGAAGTTACCTGGCCAGCACAAAAACTCTCACATGATAGAATGGACCTAAGCTTATCAAGGACTCCACTATGCACGCCTCACTTCTCCTGGCCCTTCTGCTTGTCGCCACAACCGGGCGTGCGCAAACACTCAACCAGGCCAACGAAGGCACCAAGGCCCTCACCGACAAGGAGCAGTTCGAAGCGAACAACTACCGCCACAGCGGGCTCACCGACAAAGTGCTTGCCGAGGAGTGCGCGCGGCTCGGGCAGAAGTACGGCACCACCCAAGGCTGCAGTGACACGAGCTCGAAGCCCGGACAGGTGTTCAAGGGGACCATGGGCGTGGTGATCGAAGAGGTCCTGCCTAAACTTTACTCCGTCATGGGGACCGCAGCCGCGGCGGGCTCCGGTGGGAAGATCACCATGAAGCCGAAGGAAGCGAAGGCGGAGCCGGCGCCGGCCAATCCGCCGGCCAATCCGCAAGCCAATCCGCAAGCCAATCCG
>DAIPJL010000010.1:18748-35551 GCA_036770305.1 Bacteriovoracaceae bacterium
GCCAATCCGCAAGCCAATCCGCAAGCCAATCCGGCGCCCCAGTCGCAACAGACGGCAGGCCAAGCACAGGGCCAGAACGGTGCTCAGGCGCAGAAGGAGGCCAAGGGCGAGGAGCGCACGGACCTGTGCATCTTCATTCCCATGGCAGGTGAGATCGGTGCCGCCGCCATGCAGACCATGAACGAATCGAAGATCAAGGAACAGTCCAACCAGCCCGGCACGGACCCGCAGCGAGACGGGATCCTCGCAGTCGCACGTACTCACGACTCGCGAGCGAAGACCGCGACCATGCAAGGCGGCTTCTACGGTGCCACCGCGGGTTGCTACGTCGCCTACCTCGCGTCGGGCGCCCAGATGAACTGGTCCCTAGGCCTCAAGCTCGGTGCGTCCTCCGCCATGAGTATGATCTTCTTTCGCAAGGCGAAGAACCACAAGCAGTACGCCTCCGACTTGCGGGAGGTCGCCAAGAAACTTCCCGGCGCCGGCGACTGTAACCCGCACACGCAGACCCAGTGCTTCTGTGCGGAACCGAGTTCGCTCACCTCGGATCCGACGAACTACCAGAAGACCTGCGTCCCGCAGCAGCTCGCGGGCCGTGATCCGAAACTCACTCCGGTCCCCTGCACCACGCTCGTCAACGGCAACGCCGCCGTCGACGCCGAGTGCCGCTGCAAACGCAACAACACCTGCCTCAACGGCCAGCTCTCGAGCCTGGGTGCGGAGATCGGCTTCGGCGGCTACGACCTCGCCGATCCGCTGCGCCTGCTGAATGAGATGAACGGCTCGATGAACGACGCGAACGTCGAGCGCTTCGGCTCTCAGCTCGCGGCCCGGGCGCGCGACGCCCTTAAGAAAGAGGGCATCAGCGACGTCCCCGACGTGAGCCTGAACCCGAAGAACGCGAACATCGCAAAGGAGCTCGCGAACCTCGGGATGCCCGCGCGCATGGCCGCCTACACCGCCAACCAGGCGAACTCGGGGGCCCCCGTGGACGCCTCCGCTCCAAGCCTCGCAGCGCTCTCGAGCTACGATGAAGCCGACGCCGGCGACTATAAGAAGAAGGGCGTGAGCTACAACTACGCCGGCAGCGTCGGCGCGAAGAAAGGCGGCGGCGGCGACCTCCCGGCCTTCCAGAACCCTTTCGCCAAGCAAGAGAAGAAGCCCGCCGTGCAGGTCGACACTTACGCCGAGCAGGCGGTGGCCGCGGCCGACATCAACAAAGACCCGTCGGTGGGGATCTTCGACATCATCTCGCACCGCTACCGGCGCTCCGCCTGGGGCCGTTTCGAGATGGAGAAGCAGCTCCAGGAGACGCCCGCGGCCCCCGAGGCGAAGTAACCTAGCGGTCGATGAGCTGAACGCGCTCTTGGTGGCGACCACCCTCGAAGGCCGTCGCCAGGAAGGCGCGCGCCATCTGCGTGATCTCCGCGACGCTGCTCTTGCGGCCCGCGAGGCAGAGCACGTTGGCGTCGTTGTGGCGCCGGCACATCTGCGCGTCGTCGACGTCGCGGCACAGGGCCGCGCGGATGCCTTTGTAGCGGTTGGCGGCGATGGAGACGCCGATGCCGGACCCGCACAGCAGGATACCCCGGCTGCCAGGGTGGGCCAGCACGGCTTCCGCGAGCTTCTGGGCGTAAAGCGGGTAGTGAACCGAATCGAGGGAGTGGGTCCCGAGGTCGGTAAGGTCGTGCTCGGCGGAGAGAGCAGCTCTCAAGGCCTCCTTGGCCTCGAAAGCTGCGTGATCACAAGCAAGAAAGAGCTTCATTAGTAGCGGTAGTACTCGGGCTTGAAGGGGCCTTCCGCCTTGATCCCGAGGTAGTCCGCCTGAGTCTTCGAAAGCGTGTCGAGCTCGACGCCGATCTTCTTCAGGTGGAGGCGAGCAACTTTCTCATCGAGGGTCTTCGGCAGCATGTAGACCTGCTTCTGGTACTTGTCCGCATTCTGCCAGAGTTCGATCTGCGCGAGGACCTGGTTGGTGAACGACGCGGACATCACGAAGCTCGGGTGGCCGGTGGCGCAGCCGAGGTTCACGAGGCGGCCCTCGGCGAGGACGATGACGTCTTTACCGTCGATGGTGTACTTGTCGACCTGAGGCTTGATGGTGTCCTTGGTGTGGCCGTAGTTCTTGTTCAGCCACGCCATGTCGATCTCGATGTCGAAGTGGCCGATGTTGCAGACGATGGCCTTGTCCTTCATCGCCTGGAAGTGACGGCCGACGACGATGTCCTTACAGCCGGTCGTCGTTACGACGATGTCCGCTTCCTTCACGGCGTCGTCCATCTTCTTGACTTCGTAGCCTTCCATCGCGGCCTGGAGCGCGCAGATGGGGTCGATCTCAGTCACGATCACACGAGCACCGGCACCGCGCAGAGACTCGGCAGACCCCTTACCCACGTCGCCGAAGCCCGCGACCACAGCGACCTTACCGGCGATCATCACGTCGGTGGCGCGGCGGATGGCGTCCACGCAGGACTCGCGGCAGCCGTACTTGTTGTCGAACTTCGACTTCGTGACCGAGTCGTTCACGTTGATGCACGGGACCGGGAGCTTGCCGAGCTTCGCGAGTTCGTAAAGGCGATGGACGCCCGTGGTGGTCTCTTCGGAGATGCCCTTGATGCCCTTGTAGAGCTCGGGGTACTTGGAAAGCACCATCTCCGTGAGGTCACCGCCGTCGTCGAGGATCATGTTCAACGGCTGCTTGTCAGCGCCGAAGAAGATCGTCTGCTCGATGCACCAGTTGAATTCTTCTTCGTTCTGGCCTTTCCACGCGTAGACAGGGATCCCGGCGGCTGCGATGGCCGCTGCCGCGTGGTCTTGAGTAGAGAAGATGTTACAGGACGACCAGGTGACATCGGCGCCAAGCTCAACGAGAGTTTCGATCAATACTGCAGTTTGAATCGTCATGTGCAAGCAGCCCGCGACGCGCGCGCCCTTGAGCGGCTTCGACTTACCGAACTCCTCACGCAGGGCCATCAGCCCCGGCATTTCGGCTTCGGCGAGCTTGATCTCTTTGCGGCCCCAGTCGGCGAGAGAGATGTCTTTGACCTTGTATTTTACGCGAGAAGAGTTTCCGTAGGTGGCTTCAGAAAAAGTGGCCTTCATAAGAGAGTCCTTTCCAGAGGGTGGATGGGTTTGATATATGCGTCAAGCTAACACTTAATCTTTTGCCCTTCAAGGATGTCTACGTCTTTTTGAAGGCTTACTAAGGTAAATTTCTCTTGGAAAAGCACCGCTTCGACTATTTCGCATCTTGTCCTACCGGCCTCGAAGAGCTTCTTGCTCAAGAAATCCGTCTGCAGGGTGCCAAGGACCTCGGCCTCACGAGAGGAGGGGTGGCCTTTAGCAGTGAAGACAACATGCTCTGCCTCAAGGTCTTGCTCAACTCGCGCACCGCCAGCCGCGTGTTCAAGCTGCTCTACTCCTTTGAGTGTCATTCGGAAAAGGCGATGTACCAGGAGCTCGCCGACATCAAGTGGAAGTCACTCCTCGAGCTCACCCAGACCTTTAAGATCACGACCATCTTCGGCAAGCTCCCGCACGACCGCCGCGTGTTCACCAACTCGCAGTTCGTGACCCTGAAGGCCAAAGACGCCATCGTCGACTGGTTCAAACATCACACCAACCAGCGTCCGAGCATCGACAAAGAGCACCCCGACGTCTCCTACCTTCTGCGCGTCGACGACGCCGGCGAAGGCCTCTTCAAGGTGCAGCTCCTGCTCGACCTGAGTGGCGCCCCGCTGAGCAACCGCGGCTACCGCCACTTCTTCGTCGAAGCACCCGCGCGCGAGAACCTTGCGGCAGGGATCCTCATGATGCTGAACTGGGATGCGCGAAAAGAAGGCCTCCTGGATGGCATGTGCGGATCGGGAACCTTCCTCGTCGAAGGTGCCCTCATCGCCGGCGGCGTTTCCCCGCAGTACCTGAAGCTGCGCGAGTTCAAAGAGGGCCGGCGCGCCTGGGCCTTCCTCTCTTCGCAGTGGTACACCAAAGACAAGTACATCCAGGACGGCTTCGCCAAGCTCGCCGATGAAACCATCGCCCGCGACCAGCAGGGCTTCGCCGCTCTCAGAGCACGAAAGCTCCTCCTCCAGGGCTACGACCGCGACAACAAGGCCGTCCAGAGCGCGCGCGAGAACGTGAGCATCGCGGGCCTATCCGACCTCATCAGCATTGAGAAACGCGACGCCCTCACGCTCTCCGCACCGGCAAGCCCGGTGCTCTTCGTCTGCAACCCGCCCTACGGCGAGCGCCTGCTGGCCGGCGAGGACGAGTACCTCAAGGGCCTCTACCACGGCCTCGGCGAGCTCTGGAAGAAAGAGTTCAAGGGCAGCCGCGCGGCGCTGCTCACCGGCACGCTGCCGCTCCTCAAGAGCATTGGCCTGCGCACCTCGAAGCGCCTCATCGTCATGAACGGCGACATCGAGTGCCGCGTGGCCGAGTACCAGCTCTTCTAGGAGGGGCCGAACTTGTCGTCGAGCTTCATCGCCAGCTGCGGGCCGGCGAAACGCAGGAGCGCGGCGCGGTTGGCGATCTTGTCGTAGTGCTTGTCCGAGCGCGAGAAGAAGTAGCTCTGCACGTCCTGGTCCTTGAGGAAGATCGTGTGCCCTTTCGTGTCGAACTTGCGCAGCACGAACTCACTGTCGAGGAGCAGGATGTCGCGGATGGTGAAGTTCTTTGCCACGTACATGATGATCACGTAGTCCGATAGCTCGGCGAGGCTCTTCTTGATCTTCACGCCCTTCGGGCTCGTCGTGTCGTGGAAGTCGACCTTCACCTCGACGAGCTTGCCGGTCTCGGTCTTGAAGTCGAAGCCGCGCTGGCTCGCGCTCTTCACCTGGTGCAGGCCGAAGATGATCTTCGCGTACCATTCACCGAGCTGCACCGGTAGGTTCTTTCCGTTGATGACGACCTTGTGCTCTTTGAGGATCTGGTGGGTCTTGTGGACCACCGCCACCGTATCGAACACCGCCTTCTGATCCGGCAGGTGGAGGATGCCGATGGCCTTGATGCTCTTCGCCGGGACCTTGCGCTGGAACTGCTTCTGGTACCAGCCGTCGAAGCCGGCGAGTTCGAGGAACTCGTAGGAACTGTAGACGAAGCCCTCGGCCTTGAGCTGCGCGATCTCCGTCAGCGCGGGCTCTTGCTTCTGGGCGTAGCTCCAGGGGACGAACTCGTCTTCGCTCTGACCTAAGACAAAGATCAAATCCTTGTCGTAGTCGCTCGACCCGTGAGTCTGGGCCGAGAAGTCTCGGGCCAGACCAAAGATTTTTTCTTTAAACACGTGAAACCTTTAACGCAAAATGTAGCTCTATCCTAGCATCCCGGAGCTCAAAGCTCCAGAAGACTCACGTCGTCGCCCAGGTCGGTGATGGTTTTTGCCGTCGAAAGGTTGTGGACTAAAAAGTGCGAGCAATAGATCCGGAAGTCGACGATCTTCGACTCGAGGTACTTCTTCTCGTCTCCGGCCGCCGTGGCCAGTTTCTTCTGCGCCACCTTCGCCGACTCCATCAGTCGCCAGGCGATCACCATCTGGGACGCAAACTGGAGAAAATCAGTACAGTGCTGAAGCACGAGGCTGAACTGGTTCTTCTGCGCCAGGCCCGAGAGGAACTGCATGGTGGACTGGGCGCTCATGAGCACCTTTCCGAAGAGCTCCTTCTCGCGCTTGAAGGTCGCGTCGTCGAGGCTCGTCACCGAAGCCACCATGTCCGCCGAGAGCGCCGAGATGGCCTTGCCGCCGTCCTTGAGGATCTTTCGCATGACGAAGTCGATGGCCTGGATGCCGTTGGTGCCTTCGTAGATCGTGGCGATCTTCGTGTCGCGCACGAACTGCTCGATGCCGTACTCGGTGCAGTAGCCGTAGCCGCCGAAGGCCTGCAGCGCTTCGACGCTCACGGTGAAGCCCTGCTCCGAGCAGTAAGCCTTGCAGATCGGAGTCAACAGGCCAATCAGACCCTCGTACTTCTGATCGCCACTGTCGTGGAGGCGATCGAAGAGATCCGCCGAGTAGAGGCAGAGCGCGCGCATCCCGCGGGTCATGGCGCGCATGCGCAGGAGCGAACGCCGGATATCCGGATGGTGGATGAGCTCTTTGCCGAACTGCGAGCGCTCACGGACGTACTGGTCGGCCATGAGGTACGCGAGGTTCGCCTGGCTCTCGCCCTGCAGGCCGCAGTAGAGGCGCGCCTCGTTCATCATGATGAACATCGTGCTCATGCCTTCGAACTCTTCGCCGATCAGCCAGCCCTCGGTTTCGCCGGTGCTGCCGAACTGCATTTCACAGGTCGCCGAGGCGTGGATGCCCATCTTGTGTTCGATCTTCGAGCACTGCACGTGGTTGTCCCCGGCGAGGCTGCCGTCCGGGTTGATCTTGAAGCGCGGGACCACGAAGAGCGAGATCCCCTTCGTGCCTTCGGCGCCGCCCGGCGTGCGCGCGAGCACGAGGTGGATGTTGTTCTCGTAGAGGTCGCTCTCGCCCGAGGAGATGAAGATCTTCGCGCCCTTGATGGCGTACTTCCCGTTGCCCAGCGGCTTCGCGGTGCTCTTGAGCGCACCGACGTCGGAGCCCGCACCGGCTTCGGTGAGGCACATCGTGCCGCCCCACTCGCCGGACATCATCTTCGGGATGATTACGGATTTCATGAAGTCGTCGCCCTTCAGGCGCAGGACGTTGAGCGCTGCGCGCGAGAGGCCCGGGTACATGGTCCAGGCGCAGTTGGCGCCGGTGGCGAGCGACATGCACGCGGTGTAGAGCGCTTCCGGAACCGGTGTCCCCCCCTGTTCGGCGGGGATCGCCAGCGCGAACCAGCCGTTGTCGTAGAAGGCCTTCTGCACGCCGTGGAGGCTGCTCGGAACTTTCACTTTTCCGTCGACCATCTTCACGCCTTCGGCGTCGGAGGGCTCACGGGTCGGGAAGACTTCGTTCTCGACGAACTTGTTGTACTCGTCGAGGATCCCGCGGTAGTCGCCTTCCTCGAGGCCGAACTGCTTCATGCGCTGGATGTCCAGCACGTCGAAGAGGTTGAACTGGATGTCACGAAGGTCGGCGCGGTACTTACCCATGGGAAACTCCTGAAGAGATTTAAACTCCTAACAGGATAACCCCAGGGGCCGGTGGGAGAAAGCCGGAAAGCTTGGCGCCCCCTAGACTTCGACCGTGCGAAGCGATTTGCTCAAAAATAAAAGAGCCTCACGTGGAGGCTCTTTTGCGAAGGATGCTGAACAGGTGTCAGGATCGATCGGTTATTGGCAGCTCGGGAGGGTGCTGGTGTAGACCGAGTAGGCCGCCACCAAACGATCGACCTGGCCGTTTCCGCGGACACGCATCACCGGCTGGAACGACGAGTGGTAGTTCGTGTCGATCACGTAGGTCGTTACGGTGCCGAAGGCCGGGTCGTTCTGGTTCGTGTTCTGAAACTGGAGGTTGAACACCCCTCTAGTCTGATTGGTACCGCCGGTCTGAGTCGCGCCGATGAGGGTACCCATCTGTCCCGAAGCGATGCGCGCCAGGGTAGTGTTCTGTGACTTCACGTTCGTCGTCGTGCTAAGGATCGCGACTTTGCACGTGGCGCTCGCTGTCGGCATGCTAGACCAGCTAGAGCTGGAGCAGGTGTAATACTGGAAGATTCCCCATGTCTTGAGTTCGCAGCCGTTGTTAGAGCTCGCACTACCGGAGTTCTGGTAGGCCAGTTCGTAGACGCCAGGCCCGTAGCCGCCGAAAGACTCTTCGCGAGAGTTATACCAACTCTTGAAGTTCGAAAAAGCTTGGGTCGAATTCTGCGGAAGATTGGGCGCCGTGATCACGGAACCGAAGTTACCGCTCTTGCTGCCCCCGGAGCTATTGTCTTTACCGCAAGCTGTGATGAAGCCAGCGAGAGCGAGCATCATGATAGCGTTAGAAAGTTTCATAAGTCCTCCTCGGACAAAACGTGTTTCTTAAAGGTTTGCCAGTCTATATCCAAGACTCGTGCCAACGCCGGACTTGGGGTTTCGGGTGCTTAGGGTGGGGGGAGATGTCAAATGTCTAGACAGTAAACAAAATGATCGGACAAAATCATGGACACCCCTTGGAGGCCCCCATGCAACTCACCCTGGTTGGTTCCTACCCTTCTCCCTTCGTGCGGCGGATTCGTCTGGCACTGGAGAAGACTCCCTTTGAGTTTCGCGCCATCAATATATATGAGGAACCGGGCCGCTCCGAGCTCCTGCGCCTGAGTCCCATCAACCAGATCCCGGTCCTCCTCGTGAACGGAGAGCCGCTCTGGGACTCCCGCATCCAGCTGCAGTTCTTGGGGAAGAAACTTGGATGGCCAGAGCTCAGCATCGCACAGGAGAACGTCCTCACGGTGACGGAGCGGATGATGGACGCCGGCGTGGCGCTCTTTTTACTCCGCAAGTCTAGCCTCCGCGAGGATGCCATGTACCCGCAGCGCCTGAACCAGCGCATCGAGACGGTGATGGAGTGGCTGAGTCCGTGGATGACATCGCCGGAAGCGCGCGAGTGGAACCTCATGACGATGACTCTCGTGAGTGCCCTCGAGTGGATGCAGTTCCGGGAGATCCATCCCATCGCAACCGGCGAAAGCGCAGCAACCTTTCTCGCGCTCCATGCGCAGCGTCCGATCGTGCAGCAAACTCATCCCAGCAAAGGGGCTTAGGTGAAACTCGCATGCTACATCGATCACACCTTACTCAAGGCCGACGCGACCCCCACGCAAGTCGAGGCGCTCTGCCATGAGGCGCGCGAGCACGGCTTCGCCAGCGTCTGCGTGAACGCCTTCTTCGTTCCGCGCGCCAGCAAGCTCCTCAAGGGAAGCGGAGTGAAGGTCTGTACGGTCGTCGGCTTCCCGCTGGGCGCCTCGCCGACGTCCGTGAAACTCGCGGAAACCACGTGGGCCCTCGAACGGGGCGCGCAGGAGATCGACATGGTCATAAGCATCGCCGGCGTCAAGGCACGCGAGTGGGACTATGTGGAGGACGACATCCGCCAGCTCGCCGAAGCTTGCCACAAGTCCGGAGCAATTCTGAAGGTCATCCTCGAGATGTGCCTGCTCACGCAGGAAGAAAAAATCCACTGCTGCGAGCTCGCCTGGCGCGCTGGCGCCGACTTCGTTAAAACCTCCACGGGCTTTTCCACCGGCGGCGCCACGGTGGCGGACGTGGAGCTCATGAGAACGGTGGTGGGCAGCAACCTCGGGATCAAGGCCAGCGGCGGCATCAAAGACACCGCTTTCGCCCAAGAACTCATCGCGAAGGGGGCCACGCGCCTCGGCACCAGTGCGGGTGTGCAGCTGGTGAAGACGGGCGTGGCCAGCGGGGGGTACTAGCCGCCGCGCGGCCAGCTACTTGAGCGCGCGTTCGCACTCCTCCGCACTCACGTGGATCAGCGGAGCGGTCCGGGTGTGCGTGAAGCGAGTTCCTCGCAGCGTCATCTCCACCTCCTCGACCAAGCGCCGGTGACACGTGTCCCGCTCGCGGTCGATGACCCCTTCCTCGGAGTGGATCACCGTGAGGTCCACCGCTTCGACGCCCGGCCGATCTTGCAGGACGAGCTCGGGACCACGGAAGCTCGTGCAGCGGCCGGCGGTCATGCAGGGCTGGCCCTCGCCGAGGTTGCGGTGCTGGAACTTGGCCGCCCAGTCGAGGGCGGGGACGTCGATCTTGAGTTCGGGAAGGCCATAGCCGATGGCCGAGCACCGGACCGAATCGTTGGTCACCGCGACCTCGATGGTGAAGGTCTGCCGCCAGATTTCCTTTTTCAGGTCGGCTGCGGCGAAGACCGAGCTGGAGGCGGCGAGGACGAGAAGAGCGATCAGTGGTTTCATAGGGACTCCTGGTGAAGTTAACGAGCGCGACGGCGCCGGTGGAGGCATCTTGCCGAATTCGACAAAATTGATAAAATGAATCAATCCGATAGTCGTGATAAGGATTCATAATGATCTCAGGACAAGACCTCAAGTGGTTCATGGAGCTCTCCGGGACCCAGCACATGACCCGGGCGTCGGAGCGGCTGGGGGTGAGCCAGCCCACGCTCAGCCACTGGCTGAAGAACCTCGAACACGAGCTCGGGCAGACGCTCTTCCACCGCAGCCGCCAGGGCATGGAACTCACCGCCTTCGGTGAAAAACTGCGCCGGGAGAGCGGCAAGCTACTCCAGAGCTGGGAGGACTTCCTGCAGTCGCTCCAGCGCGACGAGAAGGAGCTGCGGGGCCGCTTCCGCTTCGGGGTCCATGCCTCCGTCGGCCTCTTCGCCCTCCCCGCAATTTTCCAACGCCTCGGAGTCGATGCGCCAGGCATTCGCCTGGACCTTTCTCACGGACTCTCCCGGCACCTCACAGAAGACGTCATCTCCAAGCGCCTCGACGCCGCCCTAGTCGTGAACCCCGTTGCCCATCCCGATCTGATCATCCGTGAGCTCTACAAGGATCAGGTGCGCGCGTTCTCCATCAAGGGCAAAGTCCGCGAGCGGCTCATCGCGCACCCGCACGTGTTCCAGGTGCAGCAGCTGCGCGAAAGACTCAAGGCACTCCCCGACGAGGTACTCGAAACCGATTCCTTCGAAGTTGCCGCTCATCTTGCCATGGCCGGCGAAGGCATCGCCCTCTTGCCCGAGCGCGTGGCGCTGGCGCTTTCGGAGGGCAAGCTGCGCCCGCAGGGCGAGCTGAGCATCACGGATCGCCACTGCCTCATCTACCGCGCGAACCTGCGCGAGACCGCAGCCGGCCAGGCCCTCGTTAAGGTCATCAAAGAGGCAGACTACAAATGAGCACGGCCTACCTCCCCTACGGACTCCTTGCCCTCACCCACCTCACGCTTCTGCTGGGACAAGAGAAACTCAGCTCCCTCGTGTTTGCGCTGGCGCTGTCGACCGCCCTTTACCTCGAGAGAGTATCCTGGCCCGGGGTCGGCCTCATCCTCCTCTTCGCGGCACTCGCCTATGCGATGAAGCGGCTCCAAGCGAGGCCCGCCTCAACGCTCTACGGCTTCGTCACCGGTGTCTTCGCGCTGGTGGCCCTGGCCTTCCTGTCTCACAAAATCCCGGGGTTCCAGAACCTCGTGGTGCTTGACGCCCATCGTTTCACCGTGGACTCGCAGCCGTTCACGATGTACCTCAACTTCGACAAGCCGCTGGTGTTCACCTTCGGCTTCCTGCTCATGCGTCCGAAGGGCCTGGCCCAGTCCCCGTTGAGAACTCTCCTCCTCGCGACGCTGGCTTCCGCCTGCATCCTGCTGGTGCCCGCTTTCGCCATGAGCTACGTGCGCCTGGACCCGAAGCTCGCGCCCGAGACGCTCCTCTGGGCGCTCAATAACTTCTTCTTCGTGTGCGCGGCCGAGGAGATGCTCTTCCGGGGAATCCTGCAGAATGAGCTCGCGCACTGGCTCAAGCGCGAACGCCTGGCGCTCACGATCGCTGCGGTCCTTTTCGGACTCATCCACTTTCACGGCGGTGTGCCCTACGTCTTCCTCGCGACGCTGGCAGGGCTGGTCTACGGCGAAGCCTACCGGCGCACCGGCAGGATCGACGTGGCGATGGGCGTGCACTTCCTCGTGAACCTGCTGCACATCCTCTTCTTCAGCTACCCTTCGCTGGTCACGACCTAAGCTTCGCCCACACCATGGTGTCTCGCAGGGTTCCCTGGAAGCGCGTCTCACGGCGGAGGACACCCTCGAGGGTGTAGCCGAGCCGCTCGGCGACCTTGGCGGAGCGCGTGTTGCGAGGGTCACAGCGGATCTCCAGGCGCTCAAAGCCCAGATTGAAAAACTCCGTCTCGAGGGCAGCGATGGCCTCGGAGAGGTACCCTTGCCCCTGCGCTTTCTCGGTAAGCCAGTAGCCGAACTCGCCGCAGGGGACGGACCAGTCGATGGTGTGCAGGCCGCCGCGGCCCAGGAAGCTTCCGTCCTGAGTGTAGAAGGCGAAGTCGTAGACACTGCCCAGCTCCCAGGCTTCGTGCTGGAGTTCGATGTTGAAGCGCGAGTCGGCTTCCTTGCGGGTCTTATCCACCCACGGGAGCCAGGCCCCGAGGTGCGTTCGGTTCTTTTCGATGGCGCGGAACATCGCGGCGGCGTCGTGGAGCGAGAGTCGCGTGAGGCGCAGCCGCGCGGTGAGGATCTCTTCGCGCGGCTTCGGGTGCATCACTGGGCCTTGAGCTTCACCAGGCGCAGCTTGCCGACTTTGAGGATGACCTCGGTGCCGGGCTGGAGCACGTAGGACTCCGCCGCGTGGGCCTTGCCGTCGATCTTCACGGCGTTCTGCTTGAGGAGGCGACGGCCTTCTCCGTTAGACTCGATGAAGCCGAGCTCGCGCATGAGGTCGAGGAGCGCGAGTGTACCCGCCGAGCGCTCGATCACTTCGACGTCGTCGAGGATCTGCTTCTTCGAGAAACGGGCCTCGAATTTCTCGCGTTCGTCCTTTCCTGCGGCGGAACCGTGGTAGTACCCGGTGATCTCCTCCGCGAGGTCTTTCTTTGTGATCATGGGATGGCGCGTGCCATCGGCCAGGCCCCCGAGGATCCCCGCGACTTCCGCGGCCGGACGCCGCGAAAGCAGCTGCCAGTACTTCCTCATGAGCTCGTCGGAGATCGACATGAGCTTACCGAACATGTCGGTCGGCGTGTCGGTGAGAGCGATGTAGTTGTCCATCGACTTGCTCATCTTGTGAACCCCGTCGGTGCCCTCGATGAGCGGCATCGTGAGGATGCACTGGGCTTCCTGGCCGTAGGCCGTCTGGAGCGTGCGGCCCATCATGAGGTTAAAGGTCTGGTCCGTGCCGCCGAGCTCGAGGTCGGCCTTGAGGTGGACCGAGTCGTAGCCTTGAAGCACCGGGTACACGAGTTCGTGGAGGTAGATGGCGTCGCCGTTGTTATAGCGCTTGTGGAAGTCCTCGCGCTGGAGGATTGTCCCCGCCGTGGTCTTTGCCATGAGCTGGATCAGGTCGAGGCCGGACAGCTTGCCGAGCCAGTCGCGGTTGAAGACGACGTGGGTCTTGCTCATGTCGAGCACCTTGCCGACCTGCTCCTTGTAGGTGGCGGCGTTCTGGCGCACGTCGTCCTCGGTGAGGATCGGCCGCGTTTTGTTTTTGCCAGACGGGTCACCGATCTGTGCGGTGTAGTCGCCGATCAGGAAGTAGATCTCGTGGCCGAAGTCCTGCAGGAGCTTGAGCTTCTGCAGCACGACGGTGTGGCCGAGGTGGATGTCCGGCCGCGAGGGGTCTGCGCCGAACTTCACCTTGAGGGGCTTCTGCTTCTCGAAGCTCTTCTTGAGTTTCTTGAGGAACTCCTCCTCCGGGAGGATCTCGTGGCAGCCGCGCTTGAGTTCATGGAGTTGCTCTTCGGGGGAGACGGTGATTTTACTCATGCCCGCATCTTACTTGAAGGCGCGCTTTTCATCTACCTTGAAAAGCGCGTTCGCACGGCCAAACCCGTCAGTTTTGAACTGCGTCTTCTCGAAGAAGGTCCCGCGCAGGAAAGGCATCGGAACTTCCACCAGTCGCTGGCCCTGGAACTTCTTGACCGAAGCCTGGACTTTTTCGATCACGCGGTTCCGGAAGCGCGGCACGGTCGCGATGTCCGAGGGCATCCCGATGGCGGGGACCCCTTTCAGCAGGAGCTCCTCGCGGGCGGTGGCTTCCGCCACCTCGATGCCAAGCGTTGGGACACCGTCCTTGTTTTCGATCTTCAGCCGCAGGCCAAGACGGATCGGGAAGGTGATCGTCGAGCGGCCCGTGAACCGGCGCTCCCACGCGGAGAGCTTGTTCGTGAGGTGGAGGTAGCCGTGGAAGACGTCGCCCTCGGTGTCGAGGGTCACCATGGCGCCGCCGGGGGCGATGGAGATCTCCCCCTCTCCGAACGCCTCCGTCATGAGGCCCGCCTTGATCGCGGTGGTGATGGCCTGGTTGATGTAGCTCTCCCCGAGAGACACGATGATGTTCGCGTCGTTGCTCTCGAGGTCCTGGAAGATCTTCTTGAGCGAGGCCTCGTAGTCGATGCCGGAGCGCACCGCGCGCGGGTTCACGGGCGCCGTCGCCACGCAGCCGGCGAGGTCAGTCGCTTCCCGGGGATCACAGAACACGGCACTCAACCGTGCTCGCACCTGGCTCGCGGTTCCGATGAGGTTGTCGAGCGTAACCGCTGCGCTGATGTTGTCGCCGGGTGCGAAGATCGATCGAGGGAAGGCCAGTGGGAGGTCCTCGCTCGCGACGTCCTCGAAGGCATCGAGGTTGCGCAGGACCATGACGTCGAGGAGAAACTTCTTCAGGCCCTCTTTGTTCGTGAGGATCCAGGTCTTGAGCTTCACCGGGTCGATGCTCATCGTGCGGCTGCCGACGCGGACCTGCAGAGAGGGGATGAGGATGTCGTCCACGTCGAGCTTCACGCGGTCAGTGTTCTTGTGCAAAGTCCGGAGCGCCTCGCGGAGGTCGACCTGCTCGAGGTTCACGCGCACGTCGTCCTTGTCGATCTGCGAACTCCAGACGGCCGTGAGCGGAACCGTGAGGCCATCGAGGCTCAGCCGCGCCCCGAGCAGCTCGAGAGAAAAGACGATCGGCTGCGGGCCCGACGCCTGGAGGGAAACCTCGAGCGCCATCCGCTTCGCTCCGAGCGCCAGGTCATCGACGTTGTGGGCGAAGGTCCACTGCATGAGCTCCCGCCGCGACTGCGGACGAACGGCGGCGTCGATCTTTCCCACCTTGTATCCGAAGTCGTTGACCACCAGACGGAAGTCCGAGCGCACGAGATCGAGCTTGAGGAACTGCTGGAGCAGCCGGAACCACTCCTGGCCCTCGCTGGAGAAGTCCAGCACGCGAGCGCCGAGGTCGAAGACGAGCTCGCCGTCGATGGTGCGCTCGTAAGGATCGCCCAGGCCCTGCTGGACCATCACCGAGCGGAGGTGGTTGAGGAACACGTGGCTCCACTCGCGGTTAAAGCGGCTTTGGACGATGATCGACGGATCCTCGACGGATTTCGCGAAGGCCGAGAGCGAAAGGGCGAACGCCAAATGGATCAACAGTACTCGCATAGGCGCGCAAGCTAGCACGCAGGGCTCATCACTCCATCCCTACTGGTAAAATTTGCCCTGACCGTCAAAATTCCCGCCCGATAAACCGACTCGTTTGAAGCCCATATCCCCTCAAAATCTAAGGCCGTAGGGGCATTTAATGCCCCGTTTCCTGAAACTCATGACGCGGGATAATCGAACTATCAGCACTTCTTAGGATGAGAAGCCGCAAGATCAAGGAGGATCGCGTGTCTTTAGTAAAATCAATCATCGCCCTGGGCCTGGTCTCAAGCGGCGCGTTCGCCGGCGAGGCCATCGTGAAGGTCTCCGACGTGAAGTCTCTAGCGGCCCACGGCTTCGAAGTTCGCGAGGCCCTGATTCCTTCACTGGGGATCTACCTCGTGCATGATGCGCAGAAGTCTTCGGAACTCACGGTAAAAAGCGCGCGCGGCTTGGCGGGCGTGGAAGCTGCCATGGAAAACCTTCCGATGAGGCTTCGCTCGGTGACTCCCAACGACCCGGCCTGGGCGCAGCAGTGGGGACCGAAGAAGATCGGCGCCCCAGACGCGTGGAAACTGAGTACGGGCGGTGAAACTGCTAATCGTGACGAGATCGTTGTGGCGGTGGTGGATAACGGAACCGACCTCAACCACGAGGATCTCAAGGACAACCTCTGGGTGAACAGTGGTGAAATCCCCGGCAACGGCATCGACGACGACGGGAACGGCTACGTCGACGACGTCTTCGGCTGGAACGGCTACGCTAACAACGGCAACGTCCCGAGCGGCACGCACGGGACCCACGTCGCGGGCATCATCGGTGCGAGCGGCGACAACGGCAAGCACGTCGCCGGAGTCAACTGGAACGTGAAACTCATGTCGGTCGCCGCATCCTCGGGTGACACGGCCGTGGTCATGCGCGGCTACAACTACGTGCTGGAACAGAAGAAAGCCTGGCTCACGAGCGGTGGCACCAAAGGTGCCAACGTCGTCGCGACCAACTCGAGCTTCGGCATCGACGGAGCTCGCTGCTCGGATCCGCAGTACAAGATTTGGAATGACGTCTACGAGGCGATGGGCGAAGTCGGCATCCTCTCGGCGGCAGCGACCGCCAACATGGCCTGGGACATCGACCGCACCGGCGACGTTCCTACGAGTTGCGAAAGTGATTACATCATCGCCGTCACCAACTCCACAAGTGACGATCGCCTCTACTCACAAGCTGGCTGGGGCAAGACGACGATCGATCTGGCCGCACCCGGTACGAACGTCTTCTCGACGGTGCCCTTCAATCGCGCCAGTAATATGACGGGCACGTCGATGGCAACCCCCCACGTCGCTGGCGCTGTAGCACTCCTTCATAGCGTGGCCTCGCAAAATTTTGCGGAGCTGGCCAAAACTCAGCCGGGCAAAGCGGCGCGCGAGCTGAAGAAGATCATGCTTCAAAACGTCGATGTGCTTCCTGACTTTAAAGATAAAACTGTCACCGGCGGTCGCCTGAACGTCGGTAAAGCGGCACAGAAAATTTCTCGCTTCTAAGTTCCAAAGGGCCCTCGTAATGAGGGCCCTCTTCGTTCTATACTCACCCTATGGAATTCTCACCTGCCATCTGGGCCATGCTCGCTCTCAGCGCTATCGGCTTTAGCATCCTCGGAACGCTGGTAGGCCTTGGCGGCGGAGCCTTTATGGTGCCCGTGATGGTTTTAGGTGCTGGCATTCCGCTGAAAACTGCCATCGCGACTGTGACCCTCTGCCTTTTTCCAGCCGCCCTCACCTCCACGATTTTGAATCTGCGGAAAAAGCGCGTCGATCT
>DAIPJL010000175.1:0-6499 GCA_036770305.1 Bacteriovoracaceae bacterium
GTGTAGATCTCCGCGTCCGGGAAGCCCGCCAGGAGGAGCTCCAGCAAAAAAACTTCGTGGGTGCGCTCGAGGAGGAAGTCGACGGCGAAGGCGAGTCTCATGTCAGTACTTTTTCAGCTGGAGCACGAGGGCCCCGAGGATGAGGAGCCCGCCCCCCAAGAGTTGAACCTCGAGGAGCTGCTGGCCGAGGATGAACCAGTTCACACCGATCGCCATGAGCGGAAAGAACATCTCGAGGATCGAGCAGAGCTTCGCCGGCAAGCGCTTCATGCCTTGGTAGTAGAAGGCCATGGCGAGCAGACCGGAGATGACGACCATGGCGGCGATGCGCGCGTAGTCCATCGGATCGGCGAAGATCATCTCCCGCCCCCAGGGAACGACGAAGGCCATGGCGACGAAGCCGAGGCCGAAGCGGCCGGCCATGAGGGAGGTGGTTTCGAAGCCGGCGAGGCTGAGCTTTTTCCCGAAGACGGTGGTCGCGCCCCAGCCCACCACCGAGATGAGCACGAGCGTGTAGCCGCGCACGGCACGATCGCTCGCGAGGTTCTGCGGGTTCTGCGACAGGAGTTCCCAGACCTGCTGCAGGTCCGGCGCACTCACCAGCACCCCGCCCACCAGGCAGACGCTCGCCCACAGCAAGAAGGGCCGCGGGACCTGTTCTCCGAGCACGAGGCGCGCCAGCAGGATCGCCACCACGGGCTGGAACTTCTGCAGCAGGATGACGAGCGATGGGTTGAGGTAGGCGAAGGCGCCGGTGAAGGCGACCGTGGCGAGCGCACTGCCGACGACACCCACGACGATGAACGAAAAGGCGTCACTGAGCTTGAGTTCGCCGATGCGCGGAATCGCGCTCAGGAGCTTCGGGAGGAAGACCGCCGCGAGGAGCACGTGCTCGAAGAAAACGACGACGATCGGGTCGAGGCCTTTCCCGACCAAGGGGTAGCGGATCAGCGTATCGATCGCCCACATCAACGCCGCTAGAAGAACGAGGAAGACACCCGCCACATGAACTCGCTTGGAGAAAAGGATGCCCTACTATAGCTGAACTCGGAACGCCTCGAAAACATCTCTCGCACGTGCCGCGGCCAGACTCTTGCGAACTTTCTTCTTCGGGCCTGCCTTGCGCTGCTCGCGGGTCATTTCTATGCTGGGCAGTAGGCCGAAGTTGATGTTCGAGGGTGTCGGTTTTTCGACGGTCATGACGTAGTTCACCAGGGCCCCGATAGCGGTCTCCTTGGGCCACGCTAGCTCCGCCTTCCCTTCCATCCGGCGCAGCAGCTGGGACGCTACGTAGAGCCCCATGGAGGCGGACTCGGTGTAGCCCTCGACGCCGGTGATCTGCCCGGCGAAGGAGAGCGCCGGGTGCTTCACGCTCACCATGCTCGGGGTCAGCAGCTTGCGACTGTTGAGGAAGGAGTTACGGTGGCACGAGCCGAGGTGGATGAAGCTCGCCTCCTCCAGGCCCGGGATCATCCGGAAGACGCGCACCTGCTCTTTGTAGGTCAGGCGGGTCTGGAAGCCCACCAGGTTGAAGGCGGCGCCGGCGAGGTTCTCCTTGCGCAGCTGCACGACCGCCCAGGGCTCGCTGCCGTCCGGCAGCTCAAGGCCAATGGGCTTCATGCAGGAGAAGCGCGCCGTCTCCGGGCCGCGCTCCGCCATGAGATCGATCGGCAAGCACGACTCGAAAAACTTCCACTCCTCGAAATCTTTCGGGGGAACTTTCTCCGCGGCGACCAGCTCGGCGACGAAGGCGTCGTACTGTTCTTTGTTCATCGGCGCGTTGAGGTAGTCGGCGCGCTCGTCCGGCTTGCGGTGCCGGTCTTTGAAGTAGAGCTTCGAGTAGTCCAGCGTGTCCGCGTCGACCACCGGAGCGATGGCGTCGTAGAAATAGATGTCCTCCGCGCCGAGGTTCGCCACCAGCCACTGCTCCAGCGGCGAGGTGGTTAAGGGCCCGGTGGCCACGACGACGTGCTGGCACTCGACTTCCGCCATGAGCGCCAGCGGATCGGACGCCTCGGCCTCGATGAAGCGGATGCGCGGGTGAGCCTTGAGCTTCTCGGTGATCGCTGCGGAGAAGAGCACGCGGTCGACCGCCAGCGCGTCCCCGGCCGGCACCGCCGTCTCCTCAGCGACGCTCAGGACGAGAGAACCGAGCGCGCGCATTTCGGTTTTCAGAAGGCCGTGGGCCGAGTCCGGGTCCATCGACTTGAGCGAATTCGTGCACACCAGCTCGGCGCAGGTCTTGAGCTTCTGCGCAGGGTTTAGCTTCAGGCCTTTGCACTCCGCGAGGACCACCTCGACGCCGCGTTCCGCCAGGAACCAAGCTGCTTCCGACCCGGCCAGTCCCGCCCCAATCACCAGTACGCGTGTCGATGTCATTTTTTCCTCATTTTTCCGGCAACATTGGGCCAGTCGAAGTAGCATTAGGCTATTATCCTGAGGGGGCGCCCCCGTCAATTTCGAAGGAAGATAATGCAAGTCTACCTGCACCAGACCCATCACACCGTCGCCGATTTCAAGGCCGCCGAGGACGCCCTTTTCAGTGCCTTGACGCAGGATGGTCTGCACCTCTTTCCCGAGCTCTTCCTGACGGGCTACCCACTCGCCGACCTGTGCCTCACGGCGTCTTTCGTGCGCAGCTACCTGAGCTTCGAAGCCCAGCTGAGTGCGCGGCTGCGCACGCTCCCCAAAAACGACCAGGTCGCGGCCCTCGTCGGGGGCCTCGCCTACGAGCTCTCCGCCGAGGGGATCCCCGTGCGCATCCGCAACGTGATCTACTTAGCGAAACCCGGGGCGCCGCTCGAGGAACTCTACACCAAGCGCCTCCTGCCGAACTACGACATCTTCGACGAGCAGAAGTACTTCTCCCCCGGGACGACTCCCGGCGTCTGGGAGTGGCAGGGCAAGCGCTTCGCCCTGATGGTCTGCGAGGACATGTGGGCCTCCGGCTTCCACCAGCTCGACCCCGCCAGCGAGCTCAAGGAGCTGGGTCCCTTCGCCGCCGTCGTCAACCTCTCGGCCTCCCCCTTCGACCTCGACAAGCACGAGGCGCGGCTGGACCGCGCGCGCACCCTCTCGCACCTGCTCGCGGCGCCCTTCTTCTACGTCAACCGCGTCGGCGGCGAGGACGAGGTGCTCTTCGACGGCGAGTCCTTCGCGGTCAACGGCGACGACACCTTGGCGCTCGCGCCGCGCTTCCGCGCCCACACCCTCAGTCTCCCGCTGCCGGTGCGCGGCCTCTACCAGACTCCGGGCCAGGCCCTGCTCGCCCACAGCTGGGAGTCGCTCTTCGCCCCACGCTTCTCGGCCAACAAGGCCCTGCCGCGCCAGCTGCGCGAGTGGTCCGAGCTCGACTGCCAGAAGGCCTTCGAAGCGTTGACCTTTGCGCTGCAGGAGTACGCCCGCAAGGCCGGCATGAAGAAGTTCCTGGTGGCGCTCTCCGGTGGCATGGACTCGGCGCTGGTGCTCACGATCGCCAAGCTCTCCCTGCAACCCGGCCAGGAGGTCGAGGCCATCTACATGCCGGGCCAGTACTCGAGCCCCTTGAGCTGGGAGCTCTCGCTCGAGCTCTGCCAGCGCCTCGGCTTGAAGCTCACCAGCCTGCCGATCAAGTTCCTGCACTCGAACGTCCGCATGGCCTTCCAGAATACCTTCGCCGAGCCCTTCGCCGGACTCACCGACGAGAACGTCCAGAGCCGCCTACGGGGCCTCTTGATCTACACGCGCTCGAACCAGACCGGCGCGATGGTCATCAACACTTCGAACAAGTCCGAGCTCGCCGTCGGCTACTCGACCCAGTACGGCGACTCGGTGGGCGCCTACTCGCTGCTCGGCGATCTCTACAAGACGGAGGTCTACTGGCTCGCCCAGTGGCTCAACGAACACCGCGGGAACCTCATCCCGGCGGGGATCCTCACCAGGGCCCCGAGCGCTGAGCTGCGCGCCGGCCAGGTGGACCAGGAGAGCCTACCGCCCTACGAGCGCCTCGACGCCATCCTCGAGGGCCTCCTGAGCTACCGCCACGACCTCGCGGACCTGAAGGCCATGGGCTTCGAAGAGTACGAGCTGAAACGAGTGGTTGGACTTTACGCGAACTCGGAGTATAAGCGTCGGCAGTTCTGTCCCTTGGCCAAAATCAAGGCGAAAAGCTTTGGCTTTGGGTATAGAGTACCATTGAGCAAACACGCTGGGTTCTACCAGCGCTAACCCGGGAGACCCCTCATGTCGATGAACGAAAGCAGCAACTCAGTGTTCGGCGCCCTCGAGAGCGTCAAGAAGAACGTACAGGAAAACGTCAAAGAAACGGTCGCTAACCTCGGGCAGTTCAAGCAGCAGGTCAAGGACATGGCGAAGGAAGCCCAGGCCGAGTTCACCAAACTCGTGAACAAGGACCTCGCGGTGGCGAAGAAGAAGATCGCCGCCGAGCGCGCGCTCCTCGAGAAAGAAGTGAAGCGCCAGTCGGCCTTGGCGAAGAAGTTCATTGCCGCCCAGAAAAAAGAAATCGCTCTGCTGCAGACCAAGCTCGAAAAGCTCGTCGCCGCGAAGACTCGCAAGGCCGGTGCAAAAAAAGCGACGAAGAAAGTCGCCAAGAAGGCCACCAAGAAAGTCGCTAAGAAAGTTACGAAAAAATAGTTCCTAGGCCGCCGCTCGAAGGGTGTGCTTCTTGTGCGCCACTTCGAGCTTCGCCCGGAGGCTCTCTTTGCTGAAGGGCTTCACCACGTACTGGTCCACCCCACTCTTCACCGCCTCCGCGACCTGCGTCGCTTCCGCCTCCGCCGTCACGAGAAGGAAGGGTGTCTTCTTCAGCTTCTCGTCGGCGCGCACCTGTTTTAAGAACTCGAGGCCCGACATGTTGGGCATGTTCCAGTCGGAGATGACGAGGCCGTAGGGTATTCCGGCCTCCGCGGCTTTGAACTTCTCCCAGGCCTCGCGGCCGTCGCAGGCTTCGTGGATGTCGGTGAATCCGATCTCCCGGAGAATCTTGCTGACCACCTTTCGCATCGTCAGCATGTCGTCCACCACCAAAACCTTGAGCTTCGTATCGAACATGTCTCTGCCTCCCTAGGCCGCCTGACGCACTCGTGTGCCTCGGGCGGTATAAACGACAACCTTATCCATGATGCGTGACTCGACCTCCGAACTCACGCCCATCAGTGTCTCCCCTACTCCCAGGATGATACCTCCACCGGGAGCGAGCTGCGAAAGTAGCATGCGCACCACCTGCGCCTTCATCTCCACTTTCTGATAGATGAGCACGTTTCTACAGAAGATGACGTGGAACTGATCCTGAACCGTGGAGTGGATAAGATTGTTGTGGGCAAAGCTGATCTGCGCGCTGATGCTGGGACTCACGCGCCAGCCCTCCGCCGTCTTCTTGAAGTAGCGGTCGCGCCGCTCGTCGGAGAGGCCGCGGCCGATCTCGAAGTCGCTGTAGGTGCCCTTGCGGGCCTTGTCGAGCGCGCGGTGACAGATGTCCGTGGCGAGGATCTTCACCGGCGGTAAAGGACGCGTGCGTGAGAGTTCGTCGAGAGCGATCGCCATACTGATCGCCTCCTGGCCCGTGCTGGCGGCAGCTGACCAGAAGCGCAGTTCACTGGGGCCAGTGGGCAGGATCTCGTCCACCACAAAACGCTTGAAGGCGTCAAAGAAGCCCGGGTCACGGAAGAAGAGCGTTTCATTGTTGGTCGCCTGGTCGATGAGCCGGTCGATCTGGGCGGTGCTGGCGCCGCGCTTGAAGACGGCGTAGAGCTCGTCGAGGTCCTTGAGTTTCTCCAGCCGCACAACCTCCTCGAGCCGTGACTGCAGCTGGTAGAGATTGATGTCGTGAAAGAGAATACCCGCTTCCTTTTCGATGAACTGTGAGAAGAAGCTTAGAATGTTAGGCGACACGCTGGCCTCCCCCACGCACCAGACCCTGCACGATCCTAGCGAGTTCACTGGGAGCGCCCTCCCGGTCAAAGGCGCCTAGGTCGAAAGTCGCTCCGGGCATCCCGTAGACCACGCAGGATGCCTTGTTCTGAATCAACACCGCACCCCCTGCGTCCTTGATGACCTTGGCCCCCTGAGCGCCGTCGCGGCCCATGCCCGTGAGCACGACGCCGAGCGTGTTGCGGCCGTAGATCGCCGCCGCGGTTTCGAACAAGTGGTCCGCGCAGGGGCGAACGAAGTTTCTCTGGGGGCCCTGGTCGATGTGGGCGTAGACCTTCTCTTTGCTCCCGGACAGCTTCAGGTGGTAATCCCCGGGGGCCACGTAGATCGTATTGGCCTGCAGCAGCTCGCCGTTTTCGGCTTCCTTCGAGCGGCGCTGGCCCGTGACCCCGAGGCGCTCGGCGAGCGAGGTGGTGAAGAGCGGCGGCATGTGCTGCGCTACGAGGATCGGATAGGGCACTTCGCCCTTGAAGTTCTCGAAGAACTCCAAGAGAGCGTTGGGGCCACCGGTGGACGAGGCGATCACCAGCACCTCGGGCCGGAAGGTCTCCCAGAGCACGCTGGGGTAGCT
>DAIPJL010000176.1:0-6495 GCA_036770305.1 Bacteriovoracaceae bacterium
GCTCTCGTTTGAAAATCCGTCGAAGTTCTCGCTCCCCGAGACTCACGACGACGTTGCGGATCTTGTACTTCGTGATTCCGGTGACCACCACCGGGTGATCCGCCAGCTCCAGCTTCTGCTCCAGCGCGGCGTACTGCGCGAAGCTCGCGTCGCTGCTCTCGAGCGTGAGCGTGGGAAGCTCCCACTGGCCCGCGAGCCACTCGCCGGCCGCCTTCTGGTAGCACAGCACCTCGTCGCCCCGGCGCACGACGAAGCGCGCGAGCGTGACCTCGTGCTCCTGCGCCTTGGCCTTCTTTTCTCCCGTCTCCCGCGGAAAGCTCAGGGGCCTGCCGCTCTTGTGAGCGAGGCACTCGCGTTTCAAGGGGCACAGCTCACAGGCCGCGCGCCGGGCCTGGCAGATGGTGCGGCCCAGATCCATCAGCGCCTCGTTCAGGGCCCGCGGGGAGAGCGCTTTCTTGGGGAAGATCTTCTTCTCGAGGAAGAGCTGGGCGAGCTGCTTCTGCAGCTTGAGGCCTTTCGGAGTCGGCAGCCCGAGCAACCGCGCCAGCACGCGCTCGAGGTTCGCGTCGACCGCCAGCGCGGGCCGGTCCATGCCGATGCCCACCAGCGCGTTCGCCGTGTAGGAGCCGATGCCCTTGATCTGCATCAGCGCTTCGAGATCGTGCGGGAACTCACCACCGTGGTCCGCGTGCAGCGCCTCGGCGATGGCCTTGAGGCTGCGGGCGCGGCGGTAGTAGCCCAGTCCCTTCCAGGCGACGAGCAGTTCCTCCTCGCTGGCGCGCGCCAGCGCCGGGAGATCGGGGAAGGTGGCGCAGAAGCGCTCGAAGTGGTTGAGCACGGTCGACACCGTCGTCTGCTGCAGCATGATCTCCGACACGAGGGTGCGGTAGAGAGTACGGTGCTTGCGCCACGGAAGGTGCGAAAACTCGCTCTGTGACCAGTGGATGAGGGCGTCCCAGCTCATGTCCCCATGCTAGGGCGGGGGGCAGAACTTGGCCAGCGGCGTGACGAAATCTAGAATTTGCCGAGCTTCGAAGCGGCCCTTCCCCCCCACCACGTGCGCGAGCTTTCCTTCAAGGAAACGCGCGAAGTCGGCCTGGTACTCGTAGACGTCCGTCACGACGACGAGCTTCTTCGCGGTGCTCTGCTCGATGGCGTCCATCAGGCGCTTGTCGTCGTTGAGGCCCTGGTTGACGCAAGCGGCTCCTAAAGCAAGCGGCTTCACCACCGTATCAAAGGCCTGGAAGCGCACCGGCGACTTTTCACACGCGGCCATGAGGGCCTGCATGAACTGCGCGCGCACGCAGCTCCCCTGCGCGTCCGGTGGGTCCACCGCACGCATCGAAGAACTCGTGTCGATCCAGACTTCGAGGCCCGAAACTTTAGCCTTGGTCTCTTCGGCCTGAGCTTTACCGCAAAAAATATCAAAAGCGTAGCTGCCCTCGCAGTTGACGAGGCTGCGCTGGGCCCCGTGGAGCACGGGCAGGCTCGGGAGCTCGGAGTCCTCGAAGCCCGTCTCGCGCTTGTACTCCGGCGCCTGGAAGCGCGGCACGAGGCCCTTGTTCGGATCGAGACAAAAGTCTCCGACGGGCTCGCACCCCTGAGCGAGCTTCACTCCCGTGAGCCTCGGCGCCAAAAACTTATCCAAGGCCCCCGTACCTGGTGGAGAAATGAACCACACTTCTAGCTCCAGTGGTGCGGCCAAGGCAGCGCTGAGAAGGAAGACGAACGCCAGCATTAGAACTGCACGTTGCGAGAGCGCACGTAGCGGAAGACCGCGTCTCCAAGATCGACGATCAAATCCCGGTCCGCGAGCTCGAGGTCGAGGAAGTCGGTGATGTAGGCCTTCTGCCGCGGCGAGAGCGTCTGCAGCTTTTCGCGGATGCTGACCTCCACCGTGCGCGTGGCCTCCTTCCCGCTGCTGGCTTCGCCGAAGGGCATCGAGGTCGCTTTCCCGCCGATGTTGATCGTCGCCGAGGTCTTCACCCGAGGCGCGTCGTCGCCGCTCGACATCGTCTGCGTGCCGGCGCCCTTCTCCTGCGCCTGAGTCGCGCGCTGGTCTTTGTAGAACTGCACCAGGCGCTTGAAGGTGTCCGTCGAGTCTTCGGCGATGCCGTCGATCACTTCGTGCAGCGGGATCGCCAGCGTCGCCATGATGTTCGCCACCAGTTGCTCGTCGACGTTCGCCGTCTTGAGATTCAGAAAGCGACTCATGGTGGAGATGCCGACGCCGGTCATCTCGGAGAGATCCTTCTGCGTGAGGCCTCCGCGCAGCTGCATGTACTTGCGCGTGACCGCGAGGAAGTTCTCTGCGAATTCGGGGCTGAAGTTAATCATGGTTACTCCACGGTCCTTTAGGGCCAATATCTAACCCTACGCTTTTCCTATCGGAATGAAATAAAATTGCATTTAGGAATTTTTTGCATTGACGCTTTGCAAAAATTAACGTACGATTGCAGTCAGGAACACGCAGGAACCCAAATCGGGGGAGAAGGTCATGCGCACAGTAAACGAAGGATTCGAAATTACTCACTTTGAGCAGTTTCAAAAGATTCAGGATGAAACTTTGAGCTGTGTCACCATCACATCCCAGGCGCTTACGGCCTCCACCGTGCAATCAAGCACTTACACCTCAGTGACCTTCTCCTCTTGTGTGTTTTACGGTTGCAACTTCAAGTCACTGAAATTTCAAAACTGCATTTTCAAGCAATGCAAATTCGAATTTTCACACTTCTCTGAATGTCAGTTTGAGAATTGCATCTTCGAAGATTGCAGCTGGGCGGCCTCATCAATCGACCATTGTGAGTTCGTCGACTGCGAGCTCGATCCTTGCCTCGCGGGCCTCACCGAAGCCCACCTGAACATCCTGCACTTCACCTTCGCCGAGCGCTTCTCGCTCGCCGCCGCCTAAGTAACTCGTAATGAGGATGGCCACCTCACCCAAACCCAAACCCGAAGGCCATCCTTTCACACCTCGGAGAGAGTTCTCTCCCCCTCTCTCCGGGGTGTCTATTTCGAAACCGGGAGCAACGAAGGAGTCTTTATGAACAACGAATTCGGCCTAGTGAGTTACACCATGCTCGTCGCCGCGACCTTCGGCCTCATCATCTCTCTCTACGGGGGCGTCTAAGAACGCTGGGCCAAGAAATAGGCCCCCTGCCCTGTCCCCTCGAGCCGCGTCGCGCGCCAGCACTCCCGCAACAGTCCCCACGAAAACTTCCGCTCCTGCACCAGCGCCGGATCCAAGCGCTGCAGGTCCGCCGTCGCTCGGCGCAGCTGGTACCAGGGCACGCTCGGCAGCACGTGGTGCACGAGGTGCAAGTTGATGTCGAGCCAGAGCCACTCGAAGAGCCGCGGGAAGCGCACGTTGAAGGTACCGCGCACCTGGGCGACGAAGGGATCGTAGGCGCTCGCGTCGAAGACCGGTGCTCCCGGGTGCGAGTGATGGAGAAAGGTCAGGAGTGCTCCGGTGGCCGTACCAACCAGTGCGGGGATCACGTACATGATGATGAACTTCTCCGCGCCGACGAGCTGGAGGTATGTGCGCAGGAGGAGAAAGGCCACCGCCGCCGACAGCAGAGAGTGTCCGTAAAGTTTGAGCTTTTCCCCGAGACGAAGACGCATCTGCGGAATGAGGAAATCCGGCAGCGCGCGCTTGAGCATGCCGACCCAGAAGCCGATGGCGATGCCCACCGGCGAGCCGGGCCCAAGGCGCACGGCGAGGCGCTGGTGCCAGGGGACCGTCTTCGCTTCTGCTTGGGTGTAGAGCAGCTCTGGCCAATCGGGGTCGACGCCGCGGATCTGCGTGCGCCGGTGGTGGAAGTCGTGAGCCGCGCGCCAGCCGAAGAACCCGTTGAGGATCGGGAGGTGGCAGAGGGTACCGACGAGGTCGTTCACCCAGCGCCGGCGCGAGAAGGCGTAGTGGCCGCAGTCGTGGCCTAGCACGAAGATGCCGACGAAGCTCAGGCCCGCGAAGAGCATCAGCGGGACGAGGAGTAGCCACCACAGGCCCCTCAAGGGCGTGAGGTAGAGCGCGAGCTGAGAGACGATGACGAGCGTGAAGGTGCGGGCGAGCGTCCACCAGGCACGCGCGGGGACGATCCGACGGTGCTCGTGGGGAATAGCGCGGGCGAGGTCGCCGAGGCTCGTTGGTGTGCGCGTCACCTCTTCGTTCCCCACAGGTAGTCGTGCGAGGGCTCGACGATGCCGAAGTTGCAGTGGTCCCGGAACTCCGGGTGATGGTGCCAGACGTGGTGCTCCTGGAGGCCTTGAACGATTTTGAACCTCGAGAGCGGATGCTCATCCGAGAGGTGTTCCACCCAGTGCACCGCTTCGTAGAGGGCGTACCAGAGCGTCAGCGCGAAGAGCAGATGGAAGATGAAGGTGAGCGGGAGAACGAAGGACAGCGCGACCGCGAGCGCCGGGAGATAGACGAAGAAGTAGAGCCCCTGAATCCACGGCGGCATGAGGAGCATGTAGACGTCGTTGAGTTCTTCGTACTGCATGTGCCCCGGGAGGTAGATCGCATGGTGCCAGTGGTGGAGCCTGAAGGCCCAGCCGAACCCCGGCACCTTCCGGTGCAGCGTGAAGCGGTGGATGAGGTAGACGAAAGTAGTGGCCCAGGCGAAGCAGAGGAGCACGTAGACCGGCGAGCGCCAGCTCCAGTCGACGAAACTCCCCGTGAGGAAGATGGCCACGAGCTCGAAGAGACAGAAGAACACGATGTGCGCACGCGCCGAGTAGCGCGGCGGGATCACGTGGCGGCGGAAGTGGTCGCGGGTGCGAGCGAGGTCCATGCTACGCCAAGGATAGCATCTGCGTGAGGACCTGGCGCTTAAACTCCAAGTTTTCCTTAGAAATCTTCGCCGAAGTGAAAAGGTCGGAATGATCCATCGGCACCTTGAGCTCTTTGACCTTAAAGCCCGGGAGCTCCTGGTCGCGCAGGCTCAAGAGGCCATCCGTCGATTCGCCGTAGGCGTTCAGGATGCGGTGACTGAGCTTCAAGATCCAGGCCACGCGCTCGCGTTCGAACTTCGCCCCTTTGACGGTGATCACCAGTCGCTCGATGAGCTTCGCGGTGGACGGACTCCTTGCTGCGGTCTCGCGGAAAAGAGAAGTGTAAGCGTCCTTCTGCAACGAGCGCAGGCCGGGCCAGACCTTCGCGCCGGATCGGAACGCCGCCGAAAGCACGCGGCTGCGCTTGAGCCCGGGCCGACGCTCCATGAGGCTCGAGCCGCTGAAGGGAGGCTGCACGCAGAAGATACGGTGGACCGAAGCCTCGAAGAGCTGGGGCGCTTCGATGAGCGCGAGCAGGGCCTCGAGGCACCCTTTGCTGTGGCAGAAAAGGATGAGCTTCTTCGGGCCTGAGCTGGCGAGGGACTGGATGAGGCAAACGAGCTCGCGGGCGTTCGCCTCGGCCGAGCGCAGGGAGTTCGGGAAGTGCAGGTGCACGTCTTTTGCTCCTTCCGCCCGAAGAAGCTGCGCCGTCTCCTCGAAGTAGGAGCCGACGTGCTTCGACGCGAGGATCTCGCCGAGGATGCCCCCCACGAAGAGGTACTGGTAGTGGTTAAGCGAGCCGTGGGTCATGCGCTTCCTCGGCGGTGGCGGTGATGAGCGTTGCGCGCGCCTCTGCGCCCAGGCGATGCTCGCGGTGGCGCGGGTCGTGTGTCCCGAGGAGCAGGTCCCAGAGAGCGTTCGTGTTTCCGAAGTTGCGATCGGGCCGGCGCTCGTGGTGAAAGAAATGGTAGCGCTGGATCCAGGCGAGATACCCACTGTGGAACTCGCGGTAGTGCAGCAGAAAGTGCACCCACTCGTAGGCGTAGTACGCACTCAGGGTCCCGAGCCCAAGGGCGCAGGTGAGCGCGAGCGAGCCGGAGAGAACGTAGAAAGGGGCGAGGATCACCGGGGCCATGAGGTACACCATCAGGAAGCCGGCGTTGTAGACGCGCCGGTCGCTCATGTCGCGGTGGTGGTAGAGGTGGAAGGAACCCAGGAAGGCGTAGAGCCAGCGGAAGGGGTAGCGCGAGTGGTAGGCCCAGCGATGGATGGCGTACTCGAGGAAGGTCCACCACAGGACGCCAAGGCCAAAGAGCAGGGTGAAACCGAGCGCAGTGGTCTCGGAGCGCAGCACGGTGTGAGCGAAGAAGTAGACCAGCGGCGCGATCATCAGGAGGAGATGAACGGGGTTATAGGAAGCGAAGTACTTGATGAGCCACGGGTACTTCTCTACGGTGAAGGTCGGCTGGGCCATAGGTTCTTATCCTTTCCCCAAGTCTATCCCCCATTTCCCCTCGCCTCCGGGAGGACTGTAATTTGTTCACACCCGCCCCGCGGGCCCGCAAGGCCCAGTAAGATAAGTCCATGGAAGTCTTTCGGTTCACTCTCCTGCTCGCAGCGTTCCTGCTCGCCAACTTCGCGGTCTTCTCGCTGGGGGGCTGGTGGCTCTTCTACCGCGTGCTGGCGCCGTCGATCCCCCACCGGGCGATCCACCAAACG
>DAIPJL010000177.1:0-6491 GCA_036770305.1 Bacteriovoracaceae bacterium
GCCGGAGCGCTGAAGCGCTCCGGCTTCGGTAACCCCGCGGACGTCTACGAGTCGGACCTGAGCTACGAGATCCTCCGGCAGCTGCCGCACCAGGAGATCGTCAACGAGGTGAGCTACCGGGCCAACGAAGGCGCGTGGTTCACCTTCCCGTCGAACCTTCCGGACCGGCGCCTCGACTACATCTACCACCTGCCGAAGCGCGCGCTCATCCGCGCGGAGGTGATCGACTCAACCCACCCCGAGGTCTCCGATCACCTGCCGCTCAAAGCGGTCTTCAAGCTCTTCGACCCGGAGTTCATCCGCGACTAGCGCAGGTTCACCACCAGGCGCTGGCCCGGGTAGAGCTGCGAGCGCTTGAGGTTGTTGAGCTTCATGAGCGCCGTGGGGTTGAGGCCGAAGCGGTCGGCGAGCTTGATGAGGTAGTCGCCGCGCTGGACGGTGTAGGTACCCTGCTTGGTCCGCGGGATCTTGATGGCCCGGCCGACGTGCAGCGCTCGGCCCTTGGTGATGCCGTTCTGCCTCTTGAGTGCGTCGACGCTCGTGCCGAACCAGCGGGCCACGTCCGTGAGGGTTTCGCCCTTCTTGAGTTTGTACACCAGCGGCGCTGCGGCCTTGGCCGGTGCTCTGCGTGCGCTCGCAGTGCGCGGGGTCTGAGCGGCGAGGGTCGGCTTCGCCACAGGAGATCTCTTCGGCGCTGCGGTCGCCGGCCCAGCGGCAGGCGTCTGGGCCGAGGCCGCGAGGCCCTCCATCCAAGAGCTTTCCTTGCCGGCGGGAACACGCAGGACGTACTGGCCTGGGTAGCGCGCTGGGGTCCGAGTCCCGCGAAGCTCCGGATTGAGTTTCACCAGCAGCGTTGTCGATACGCCGAGGCGCGCGGCGAGCGTCGGCAGGGGAGTGCCCTTCGGAGCGTTCACCGTTTTGGTCGCCTGCCAGAAGCGCGCGCGCTCACTGGGAATGTGGAAGCCGTAGCGCTGGGCGTTCTGGGTGACGTACATCGCCGCGAGGACCTTCGGGACGTAGTTGATGGTTTCGTCGGGCAGCTGGCCCTTGCGCGAGAGCTCGTAGTAGTCGCGCGTCTTGTACTTGGTGATCCTGCGGATCACGCCGTACTCGCCGGAGTTGTAAGCCGCGAGGGCCAGCTCCCAGGAGGAGAAGATGTTGTGGAGGTCTTTGAAGTACTGGGCCGCGGCGCGGGTCGCCTTGAAGATGTCCCGGCGCTCGTCCATGTCGCGGTTGATGACCAGGCCGTAGCGCGTGCCGGTGCCGGTGATGAACTGCCACGGGCCCACGGCGCTCGCCTTGGAGTGCGCGCCGAGGTAGTAGCCCGACTCGATGAGGCCCACGTAGAAGAGCTCGCGCGGCAGGCCCTCGTCGTCGAGGATCTTCTCGATGATCGGTCGGTAGAGGGCGGCGTTGTTGAGGAAGCGCTGGAAGCGCTCGCGCTGTTTGTTGACGAAGTAGTCGACCCAGTAGTCGACGCGCTTGGTGCGGATCTTCCGCAGGAAGGGGCGTTCGCTCGGGACATCCTCGACCTCTTCGACCTCTTCGGGGTCGCCGCCGGTGGCCGCGCCGATCTGTGCCTTGCTGGCGCTACTTTCGACGAGGACGTGGGTGTCGCTCAGCTCCTCGTTTGCCGCGAAGTCCTCGTCCCTGAGCTCCGCGGCCGCGAGCTCTTGCGGCGCCTGCGGAGGCGTCGCCGCTGTGTTAACGGGGAGCCGTGATGTCGCACAGCTGGCGAGAAGGGCGAGGAGCAGAAGTTTCATGCGTTGACCTCATGTCGGTGGTAAAAAAACATCCTGTTTTTCTTTACTCTATCGTAACAGGCCTTGGGACAAGACTCAAGTCTTGTCTAGAAGGGGCAGAGAAATGCACCTATACTCATAGGATGAAGAACGAACTCGTCCTCGGCTGGCGCGAATGGGTCGGACTCCCCGACTGGGGCATTTCCGCGATCAAAGCGAAGGTCGACACTGGCGCGCGCACCAGTAGCCTGCACGCCCTCGACGCCGAACCCTTCGCCCTCAAGGGAGCCCCTTTCGTGCGCTTCCTGCTGCTCCCTGTGCAGCGCTCGCTGGCGATGACCCAGGAGATCGTCGCGCCGGTGGTGGACAGAAGGCGAGTGAAAAGCTCGACGGGCCAGGCGCAGGATCGCATCGTCATCCGACTCGCACTCCAGCTCGGGCCGCGACTGGTGGAGACGGAGGCGACGCTGGCCAATCGCCGCGACATGAAATTCCGCATGCTCCTCGGGCGAAACTCGCTCCAGGAGCTGATCGTGCGGCCAGAGGCGAGCTACCTGCTAGGCAAGACGCAGGAGCAGCGCGAGTTCCTGCTGGCGCTGCGGCGCGAGCTCAAGGGGAGCTGAGTCGGTCGATGGCCTCGGCGAGCCGGAAGTCTTTTTCCGTAAGCCGGTTGCCCGCGTCGTGGGTGGTGATCGTGACCACCAAATAGCCCCAGCCGATCCGGAGGTCAGGGTGGTGCCGCTGCTCCTCGGCGATTGCGCCGATGTCCTGAGCGAAGCTCATCGCCAGTTTGAAGTTCTTGAAGGCCCAGCGCCGCTCGAGGGAGGTTTCCGTTTGCCGCCAGGCCTGGTGCAGGGACATGGGATTTCCTTTTTCGTTTTTCTTTCGGGTAAGATAAGTTTTTAGCTTTGCTTACCAGGAGTCAACGTGAAGTTTCTGAGTCTTTCGCTCGCGCTTGTGGGGTCCCTCTCGCTCTCTTCCTGCAGCAACGTTTTCCAGGAGGGCCTGCGCGTCGTTCCCCTCCTGAAAGACCACACCCGCGCGCAGCACGAGGCCTTCGCCACCGGCGCCATGATCACCTCCCAAGGCAAGGCCTCCTCCGAGGCCGGCTTCGAGATGCTGCGCCAGGGAGGTAACATCATCGACGCCGCGGTGGCGGTCAGCTTCGCGATCTCCGTCGAACGGCCACACTCCACGGGGATCGGCGGCGGCGGCTTCCTCATCTTCTACGAGAGCGCGAAAAAACAGGCGCACGTCTTCGACTTCCGAGAGACGGCACCGCAGAAGGGCCACGCCAAGATGTTCCTCAACAAGGACGGCTCGGTCAGTCCCGATCGCTCGATCACCGGGCCCCTGGCCGTCGCGACCCCGGGCCTCGTCAAGGGCCTCTACCAGATCCACCGGCGCTTCGGAAAGCTGCCGTGGAAGAGCACGCTGGCCCCGGCCATCAAGCTCGCCGAAGAAGGCCTGGTGGTGTACCCGCACCTGGTCGACGCGCTCAAGGCGGAGGAGAAGCGCCTCAAGGCCGACCCGGAGGCGACGCGGATCTTCTTCCGCGCTGACGGGAGTATCCCGAAGACGGGCGAGCGCCTCAAGCAGCTAGACCTCGCGCGGACGCTGAAGAAGATCGCGCAGCAGGGAGAGAATGGCTTCTACCAGGGCGAGGTGGCGAAGAACATCCTGCGCACGATCCGCCTGCGCGGGGGCCTCATGACCCAAGCGGACCTTGACCAGTACCAGGTGAAGGAGCGCAAAGCGGTCACCGGCAAGTACCACGACTACCAACTCATCTCCATGCCGCCGCCGAGCTCCGGTGGCACGCACGTGATCCAGATCCTCAATCTCCTCGAACCGCAGAACCTCGCGCAGTGGGGACCGCAGCACCCCGAGAGCGTGCACCGCACGGCGACCGCGATGCAGATCGCCTTCGCCGACCGGGCGAAGTACATGGGGGATCCGGACTTCGCCGAGATTCCCTATGAGAAGCTGGCCTCGAAGCGCTACGCGCGCCGGATGCAGAAGTACTTCACCGACCGGGCCGTGCCCTCGAGCGAGTTTCCGCTCGCGCAGATCCCCGATGGCCCCAGCGAGACGACTCACTTCACGCTGGCCGACAAGGATGAGAACATCGTCGTGTCTACTCAGACCATCAACGGCTGGTTCGGCGCGGCGCTGGTCGCCCGCGGCACCGGCATCGTGCTCAACAATGAGATGGATGATTTCGCGCAAGCGGTGGGAGCGTCGAACCTCTTCGGCGCCGTCGGCGGCGACAAGAACCTCGTGGCCCCCAAGAAGCGTCCGCTCTCGAGCATGTCACCGACCATCGTGCTGAAAGAGGGCCGGCCCGTTCTGGCCCTGGGGACCCCTTCAGGGACGCGCATTCTTACCTGTGTGGCGCAAACCATCCTGAATGTTTTGGAATACCGACTTCCTCTCTATGAGGCCGTGGCCGCCACGCGCATCCACCACCAGTGGAAGCCCGAAGAGCTGCGCGTCGAGATGCCCTTCATGAACGACGCTACCATGCTCGCGCTCCGTCGCAAAGGGCACGCAGTGGTGCAACAAGGACTTGGGTGTCAGATCCAGGCCATCCAGCGGGTGGGGGATCAGTGGGTGGGCGTCTCCGACCCCCGCGGCGAAGGCCTAGCGATTGGCACCAATCGTTAGAAGTTCCACTGGGGCCCAAGCAAAAGATTGAAATGACTTTTCTGTTCTGGCCGCAGAACCACGAAAGGCCTAATGATAAACTGGAAGTGTGCTGCTAAGCTCGGCACGTACTGAGCGCCGAGGCGCCACTCGGTGACTTGTGCTCTGTGGGATTCGTAGAAAACTTCTTGGTAGATAGCATTTTCTTGATTGATCCAAAACATCGAACGATAGCGCAATCGCACCCAGTCGCGATCTGAAAAATGGCGGTACTCGAGAAGCACGCGTTGGGTATCAGTGGCAAGGCCTAGTGCCGGTCTTAGCTCTTGTTCACCTTTGTTCGGATTAAATACACCCAGTTGACTCCACACGCTCAACTCGCTGCTGAGAGGTTTCATCCATGTGAGGCGATAGACGTTGTTGAGCGTTTCTCTCTTGTCGCTGAAGCGGTGCTGGAATTCGCTACGCAGCTGACCTTCTTGCCAGGGAGCAAGCAGCGTCGTTCTAGTCCAGACTTGCTCGTTCGCACAGGCCAGAGAGAAATGCGTAAGTATGAGTAAGATCAGTGTCATGGGACGATTATGAAGTATGATGAGCTTAAGAACTTTGAGCCAGATCAACTTTCAGCTTGGGAGGAAGTTATGTCATCGAATATTCACCCGATTGAGCGCGGACTGCGCATCGGCATTGGCACTGCGCTGGTCGCCATGGCCTTCGTGGGCCCGGCGAATAAATGGTTTCTGCTCGGTTTTCTGCCCTTGCTCACTGGTCTCGCTGGCTGGTGCCCTCCCTACGAGCTCTTAGGCATCAACACCTGTAAGCTCAAGCGCTAGATCCTATTGACCCGTCGAGCTTAAGTGGTGATGATGAATCATCATGCAAAGTTTATTCGACGGGCTGGATTCTGCGGCCCAAGCCTACCCGCAGCGCAGCTTTCGGCGCGGAGAGTTCATCTATTCCGTGGGGGAAGAGAGTAATAATCTCTGGCTTCTCAATGCGGGGATCGTAGGATTGTTCCATATCAGTGGTTCCGGGAAAGAGACCCTGCTGCGGGTGTTTGGCCCTAGGGTGACCCTTGCTCACCGCTCGATCCTTGATGGAGGAGTCCACCATGCGACTGCGATTGCCCTGAGCACTGCTGAGGCCATCGCCATACCGCGCACGGAGTTCCTGGCGATTCTCAATGCTCGCCCGGAGCTTCTGTTGGCGCTCTCGCGGCAGCTGGCGCAGGATCTTCGTGAAGCCGAGGAGCGCATCGCTCGCGTGATGGACCGCACCGCCTCTCAGCGCGTGGCCGAGGCCCTGGTTTATTTACGGCTGCGCTACCCCGAGCACAACTGGACGCGCCGAGAGATCGCCGAGTTCTCGGAGACCACCGAGGAAACCTGCACGCGTGTCATGGGCCAGCTCGAGGCGCGAGGACTGCTGGTCAAGCAGGGCCGGCGCTTCGATCTTCCTGCACCCGACAAGTTGCTCGACGAGGCGATAGCCTGAAATATCAAAGCTTTGCTGCGAGGTTTGTGAAACTTTGATCCAGATCAATGTTCCATTCTGCAGATCGGATGAGAATAGTAGAAAAGGATGTTTGATGAAAAAGAAAGTTCTAATTGTCGGCGCAGGGACGGCGGGCATCACCGTGGCGGCCCAGCTGCAGCGCCGGGCCCATGATCGCTTGAGCATCGCCATCATCGATCCACAGGAAACGCACTACTACCAGCCGCTCTGGACCTTGGTGGGGGCGGGCGTCTTCGAGCACGCGGCCAGCGAGCGCCGCACTCGGGAGCTCATCCCCGCGGGAGTAGAGTGGATCAAGCAGAAAGTTCGAAGCTTTCTTCCGGATCAAAAAAGCCTCGTGCTGGCCGATGGGAGCACGCACTCGTATGACTATTTGGTGGTGGCGCCAGGCATTCAGCTCGACTGGAAAAAGATCAAGGGCCTGCCGGAGGCGCTGAACACTCCGGGAGTATGCTCGAACTACGCTCTCTACGGAAGCAAGAAAACCTTTCAAGAGGTGCAGGCATTGAAAGGGGGCAAGGCGATCTTCACCCAGCCGTGCTTGCCGATCAAATGCGCCGGGGCCCCGCAGAAGGCGTTGTACATGAG
>DAIPJL010000178.1:0-6484 GCA_036770305.1 Bacteriovoracaceae bacterium
GTAAGCGGCGCCGTCTTTCTTGACGTCGAACTCGACGGGCCTGGTGATGTTCTTGATGGTGAGGTCGGCCTTCACCTTCGTTCCTTTGACTGACTTTACCACGAGTTTGGCGGTACCGTGGTTAGCGGTGTCGAAGAAGTCGGGCGACTTGAGGTGGCCGATGAGCTTGTCGGCCCACTCGCCCTCGAGGTCTTCCACGGTCATCTTGTTCATGTCGATGACGAACTCGCCGCCGACGAGCTTGCCGTCTTTCTCGACGATGGTGCCGCTCTGGAGCGCGACCTTACCGAAGTGCGGGCCCGCGACTTTTTTGCCCGTCCACTTGAACTCGCTCTTGGCGAGGTCGACGCCGGCGAAGGCGTTGAGGGAAAGAGCGACTAGACCGACGATTAGAAACTTCATGCAGATCTCCTTGTTAGTTTGCGTAAACCACGGTTCGCATCGAAAGTGAACCGTGGTGAATTTCGGTGAAGGGAAACGAAGCCACCTCATCATCGAAGGCGCTTCCGGCGATGTAAAGTAGAGGAAGATAATGTTCAAGCGTTGGGTGGGCCTGCTGCCACAACGCATCCTGACCGAGGCGCTTGGTCAGCCAGCGACGGTCACGGGACATTAAGGCGCGTTCAGCGAGATGATCAAACTCTAATGCCCAGTCCTGCGCTTTGGCACGCTCGCTGAAATCGAGGGCGCGTAGGTTGTGCGTAAGGTTGCCACTACCGATCAGTAAGTACCCGGCCTCGCGCAAGGAGCGCAGTTCTTCGCCCAGAGCAAAATGCTGGTCGAGAGTAAGGGACTCGCTGAGCGAGAGCTGCGTCACCGGGATGTCGGCAGCAGGGTAGAGGTGTTTGAGCACACTCCAGCTGCCATGGTCCAGGCCCCACTGAGTATCCTGTTCGATATGATCGTTGGCGAAGTTGGCCAGCGAGAGTCCGTCGGCGGGATACTGAATCTCATAAAGCGCCTCAGGAAAACCATAGAAGTCGTGAATGGTGCGCGGCCTTGGGCTGGCGAGCCAGCGGGTTCCCCGCGTCGACCAGTGCGCCGAGATGACGACAATCCCCGACGGACGCGCTAGGCTCTTGCCCAGCGCCCGGAGATGCTGCGTCCAGCGGTTCTCGCTGATGGCGTTCATGGGTGAGCCATGGCCGATGAAGAGGGAAGGCTGTCGCCGAGGTTTCATAGAACCATTCTCGGGCAAAAGTGATTGTTTCAGAAGTAGACAGTAGTGCTTATCTGTGTTGCAATTAACGCAACAAAGGTCAAGGCATGCGGGAAGTCGATCTCAACCGGCTGCAGATATTCAAGGTCGTTGTCTTGAGCGGCAGCTTCTCGAAAGCGGGCCTGAGTCTCAAGATGCCCAAGTCCCGCATCTCGCGGCAGATCTCGGCGCTCGAAAAAGAGCTCGGCGTTCCGCTCATCTACCGGACCACTCGCTCCTTCCAGCTCACCGCCGCTGGCCGCGAACTCTTCCAGCGCGCGCTGCCCGTGCTCACCGATTTGGAGAGCGTGGTCCAGGCGGTGGGTGAGACGAAGACGCACATGGAGGGCACGGTGCGCTTCACGGTGCCCGAAGACGTCGGGGTGGAGCTGATGGCGGCCCTGTGCCACGAGTTCATGCTCGCCCACCCCAAAGTCGAGATCGATCTCATCGTCGAAAACCGCCGCGTCGACCTGGTCGGCGAGGGCGTGGATCTGGCCCTGCGTATCGGGAAGACCAAGGACAGCACGCTCACCGCCAAAAAAGTGGGCGAGGTGCGTCTGGGAGTCTACGCGTCTCCCTTGCTCTTCCAGCGCTTCGCGAAACCGGCGCGCATCGACGAACTCAAGCTGCTCCCCTTTCTTTCATTCTTTGGCCGTGGGGAGCAGGAACTCAAGGTGAAGGGCCCGAAGGGCGTCACCAGTCTAAGGGTGACGCCGATTTTTAACTGCAATAATTTTTTCGTCCTGAAGAAGATGGCACTGGCCGCGGACGGCTTCGCGCTCATCCCGAGCTACCTCGTGCGCGACGAGGTGGCGAGCGGCGCGCTGGTGCCGCTCTTCCGCGACTGGAAGGCGCACGAAGTGCCCGTGCAGCTCATCTACCCCCCTCAGAAAAACATGCCGGCCCGCCTACGGACGCTCATCGACTTCATGGCCCGGCGACTCGCGGAGAAGATGGCATGAAAGTCCTTGTGAGCGGCTTCGCACCTTTCGATGGAGCGACGGCGAACCCGTCGCAGGAGCTAGTGCGCTGGCTCGAGGCCCGGGACTTCGACTTCGAGCTGATCACCACCGTGCTGCCCGTCGCCTTCGGGAAGGCCTTCGAGGAGCTGCGCTCGGTGATCGACTGGGAGCGCCCGCACCTCGTCGTGCTCACGGGGCAGGCGGCGAATCGCGAGGTGCTGACGGTCGAGCGCCTGGGCATCAATTGGCAGGACGCGCGCATCCCCGACAATGCTGGCGCGCAACCTCGGAGTGCATTGATTAAGCCCAAGGGGCCCGACGCGGTCTTCACGCGCTGGCCTCTGCCGGAGCTCGTCGCGCACCTCGAAAGCAAAGGCCACGCCCTCAAGATCTCTACCAGCGCCGGCGAGTTCGTCTGCAACGAGCTGCTCTACCGCACGCTGGTGGCCTACCCACGCCTGCCGGTGGGCTTCTTCCACCTGCGCGACGCGAGCATGTTCGGGGCCCTGGACGAGGCGATCAGGTACTTAGCGCAGCAGACGAAGGCCTAGGCCCCCCCCAGGCGTGTAGAGTTTACCCGCTTCGCCACCGGCGCCCGGAACCCGCCCTAAACTTTCCTCACGACCATCTCACTCCTGAACAGAGGAAGACCTATGAAACTTCTCATGACGTTGGGCATTCTCGTGCTGACAGGCCTCGCGCACGCCTCTCCATCTTCAGACCCGATCTGGGGCAAGAGCTACTACCGGCACTTCCCGCACTCGGTGATGGCGAAGGCCCGGGACCTTCACAAAAGTTGCAAGTCCTACCGCATCCCGAGTCTCGTGAAGAGCTGTTTGCGCACAGAGATTAAAAACGTTCGCCTCGATCAAGTGAGCGCGCACGACCGCATCTCCGTCCGCTCGCCCTGCATGAACGGCGAAAAGCGCCGGATCCTGACGAACATGAACATGTTCTACCTGAGCAGCATCCCCTTCATGGACCTCAGCAACGGTGACGAAGCTCAGCTCGTCGAACAGCTGCTCAACGACCTTAACTACCTCGATGGCATCGAGGCGAGCATCGCGAGCGGCCAGCCGCTCCTCTGCGGCTAGCGCCCGGAGACGAATGACCCGTAAAATGGAGAACGCCCAATGAAACCCATCCTCTCGATTCTGCTGCTCCTCGTTTGCGCATTCTCACACGCGAGCGACCACGACCGCTGCGCGCGCGAGACTCTTCGCCAGGCCGCGAAGTACGCGCAGACCGTCAACACCGCTTCTCGGCTCCAGGGCGGGAAGGTGAACTTGCTCGTTTACGAGGGGTCACTGCGACGGTTTAATGACAACGAGTACGCGGTGCAATTGAGCTCGGATCACGGAGGAGCGGACTCGTTCTTTGCGCGCGAGCTCGTCCTGGCGGGCAGGCCCTCGGTGCTTTCCTGCAAGGTCCGTGAGCTCCGCATCTACCGGCTGCGACTCATCACGCCCGGGGCCGTAGAGTGGGACAAGCTACTCTTCGCCTCAGACAAGGGCATCTAGCAGCGCCGCTGTACGATGCCGAGGACCAGCTCTTCGTGGGGGACGAGCTGCCAGTTTCCCACGCACTCCTCCTTCCGGAACACGGCCCCTGAGGCGCGAAGCGAAATGCTGTTGAGCCAGATACCTTCTTGCTCACCTTCGCTCAGGGCCTTGTAGGCCGCTTCCTTGAGGGCCCAGCGCTCGAGGGGCGAGAGCTCCGAGTCGTCCAGAGAGTGAAACATGCGGCGCTCGACGTCCGGCGAGAGCCGGCGGCTTTTTTCTTCGACGTCGACGCCCAGGCCCGGCGCATCCGCCTGCGCGCTCACCAGCGCTGCGACCCAGCTCTTGGTGTGCGACAGAGAGAAGCGCACCGGGAAGTCGGTGAGTCGTTGGTAGCCTTCGGGGCGGTAGTTGTCGGGAGTGAGCGCCAGTCCGAGCTTCGCAAGATTTCGCGCGAGGGCGAAGCGCGCAAAGGCCCATTCGCGCCGTCGGCGCGGGTGCACCTCCGGCATGAGCCGCTCTGCGAGCGCGGGCCACTCGGGCGGGAGAGGTGTCGCGTCCATCGCGAGGAGCTCGAGCTGCAGATTATGTTGCAATGCTAAGAGAATAAACCCTCTCTTGTTTTACAGTTCTATAGCATGTGCGGGAAAATATGGGTAGCGTTTGGAAACGAGAGAAAGAGAGGCGAATGGCATGAAGGAAGTTTCAACCCGCGAGCAGTGGAAGGTCTGGGGCCACGTGGCCGCGCACAGCTTCGGCGGCCCGGCCGGCCAGATCGCGGTCATCCACAAGCTGGTCGTCGACGACAAGAAGCTCATCTCCGAGGAGCGCTTCCTGCACGCTCTGAACTTCTGCATGCTCCTGCCGGGGCCCGAGGCCCAGCAGCTTGCGACCTACATGGGCTGGCTGATGGGGAAGTGGCGCGGTGGCCTCATCGCCGGGGGCCTGTTCATCCTGCCGGGCTTCCTGTCGATCCTCGCTCTCTCGTACCTCTACGTCATCTTCACCGACGTCCCCTTCGTCCAAGGTCTCTTCTACGGCATGAAACCGGCGATCATCGCCGTCGTGAGCGCGGCCCTGCTGCGGATCTCCAAGAAGTCCTTGCACAGCGCCTTCTACTGGTCACTGGCGTCGCTGGCCTTCGTCGCGCTCTTCTTCTTCAACGTCTCCTTCCCGCTCGTGGTGATCGGCGCCGGAGTCCTGGGAGTGCTCTACGGGAAATTCTACGCGAAGCACGCGCTCTTGCGGGAGATGCCCGAGGTGCCAAGACCTCCCCTGCGCAAGACTCTCGCCACGGTGGCGACGTGGGTGGGGGTGTGGTTCGCTCCCATGCTTCTGACCCTCTGGCTCTTCGGAGCGGACTCGACCTTCCACAGCTTGAACGTGTTCTTTTCGAAGATGTCGATGGTCACCTTCGGAGGGGCCTACGCGGCCCTGAGCTACGTCGCCCAGAAAGCGGTGGAAGTTTACGGCTGGCTGCAGGGCGCGGAGATGCTCGATGGCCTGGCGATGGCCGAAACCACCCCCGGGCCCTTGATCCAAACGGTGCAGTTCGTGGGCTTCATGGGGGCCTACCGTTTTCCCGATCTCTCCAATCCTTATCTGGCGGCCTTCGTCGGATCGGTCTTAACCACATGGATGACCTTCGCGCCCTGCTTTCTCTGGATCTTTAGCTTTGCTCCCTACGTGGAGTACATCCGAGGCCAGCGCGTCTTCACGGACGCTCTCAGTGCCATCACGGCTTCGGTGGTGGGGGTGATCTTCAATCTCTCGCTCTGGTTCGTGCTGAAGGCGCTCTTCCTGCGGGCCGAGAGCGTGAAAAGTTTCGGCATGGATTTTGAGCTGCCCGTGTGGTCGTCGATGGACTACTTCGCGACGGCGATCTGTGGCTTCGCGCTCGTGCTGCAGTTCAAGTTCAAGCGCGGCCTCTTCACCATCCTCGGGAGCTGTACTCTTTTGGGGGTTCTCGTAACGCTGCTGCGCTAGCCGTGCTGCAGCTCCTCCTCGCTGATGGGGGTGCCGCGCTCCTTGGAGATGATGCGCTTGACCTGGCCCTGCTCGAGCACCACCACGCGGGTGGCGAGAGCGAGCGTCTCGAGTCGATGGGCGATGAAGAGCGTCGTGCGGCCCTGGAAGAGTTCGTTCACGTGCCGGAGCCACTCCACCTCGCTCAGATGGTCGAGGCTGGCGGTGGCCTCGTCGAAGATCAAGAGACGCGGGTCTTGCAGCATCGCACGGGTGAGCAGCAGGAGCTGCTTCTCACCCTGCGAGAGCGGGAGCGTTTCGGCCTTCACCACCATGTCCAGGCCCTGGGGGAGCGCTTGGATCTTTTGCCACAGGCCCACGCGCTCGAGGCGCTCGCGGATCATCGCGTCGCTCACCTCGCTGCGCCACAGGCGCAGGTTCTCGCGGAGCGTGTCGGAGAAGAGGAAGAGGTCTTGCGAAACGTGGGCGACCCAGCGCGCCCGTCGTTCGTGCGGCATGTGGGTGAGGGACTCCGCGCCCCAGCGCACGTCGCCGGACCGCAGGGGGTAGAGGCCCAGGAGCAGGTGCGCCAGGGTGGTTTTACCCGAGCCCGTGCGACCCACTAAGGCGGTGACTTCGCCTTCCGCCAGCTCGAAGGAGAGCTTGTCAAAAAGCAGGCGGTCGTCGCGGTAGCCGAAGCTGATGTTCTGGAAGGAGACGTTTCCGCGGGGCGCTTCGCCGGTGCTCTGGGATTCGAGGAGGTCGCGCTGGAGCGGGGCCGGCAGGATGGCGCGCAGGCGCTTGACCGAGCCCAGCGCCGTGACCAGCGTGTTGAGTTTCTCCGAGATGTCCAGGAA
>DAIPJL010000011.1:0-35417 GCA_036770305.1 Bacteriovoracaceae bacterium
GGGTCTTGAGGGCCCGGAGAGCGGTGAAGGAGCGCCGCGCCTCCCCCGCCACGTTGTCGGTGCGGATGCGGCCCATGGTCATAAGGCCCCGCAGGCGCAAGGGCGCTGGAGCTGCCCTCAGGGCCTGCGCGCAGCTCGAGAGCTCGGCCTCGGACTCGAGGCCCCCCTTCTCGGCTTCGCCACTGGTGTTGACCTGCAGAAAGATATTGAGTTCAGGAGTCGCCCACGGCCCCTGCGAAAGCTTGACGATCAGCTCTTGAGAGTCGACGGAGTGGATGGCGAAGAGCCGCTTGAGTGGACGAAGTTTGTTGATCTTGTTTGATTGCAAGGGCCCGATGAGGTGCCAGCGCAGTTCCGCGAGGTCTCCCAGCTCCTGATCTTTTTCCAAAAGCTCCTGCACACGGTTCTCACCGAAGTCGCGCACGCCGAGCTCGAAGAGGGTACGGATGGCCTCGGCGGAGTGGGTCTTGGTCACTGCGATCAGCCGGGCGCGGCCTGCGATCTCTTGCCTGAGCTGAGCGAGGTTCGCGGCGAGCCGCTCACGCGGGATCGTCATGCTTCTTTTTTTTCTTCTTGAAGGAAACCTTGGCACTCACCTCGAGGTCGTAGTCCTCGAGCACGCGGTCGATCTCCTTGGAGAGGTCGACCTTGTCGAGCCACACCTTCACCTCGGACTTGAGCTGGCCCAGGATCTCGGTCTTGGCGGACTTGGCGTTCTCGACGATGCCCTTGACGGCTTCCTCGCCGAGCGTCGCCGCAGTGACCCCGGTGGAAACCACGGTCTTGAGGATGTCGCCGAGCTTCGCCTTGTTGTCTTTCTCCGACATGGGAGCTCCTAGAGCGAGGCCGCGCGCTTGGCGAAGGCCTTCATGTTGAGCGGGAGGTTCGTCGACACCATGGTCTTCTCGACCATGCCGAGGCCCGGGAAGAAGCCCTTGAGCTCGACCTCGAGGCTGTAGGTGACTTCGGTCTTGCCGCCGCCGAGGTCCTTGAGCTTCCAGGCGCCGTTGTTGACCTTCATGAGGTCGCCGGAGACCAGGCTCCAGTTGACGGCTTCGTTCTTTTTCCCGGTGAGCTTCAGCGTGTAGGTGACCTCTTTGATGAGGCTGAGGTTGAACTTCACGGTCGCCGAGTCGCCGCTCTCGGACACCACTTCCACCGACTTCATGCCGTCGACGAATTGTGGATAGCTCTTGTAGTCGACGATCGCCTGGTAGAACTTCTCACAGGGGACGTCGAAGACTTCGGTGCGTTCAGCTTTTGCCATGGTGGTCCTTCCTTAGTAGCGAGGTTTCTTGTCGAAGTGGTGTTCCGCGCGGATGTGGCGCACGGTGCCGGATTCGGAGCGCATCACCAGCGAGTGCGTCAGCGCGCCCCAGGGCTTGAACACCACGCCGTCTAGGAAATTGCCGTTGGTCACGCCGGTGGCGCAGAACATGACGTGGCCGCGGGCCAGGTCGTCGATCTTGAACACGCGGGAGATGTCTTCGATGCCCATCTTCTTGGCGCGCGAAATCTCCTCCGCGTTGCGCGGCTTGAGGACCCCCTGGAAGTCGCCGCCGAGGCACTGCAGGGCCGCTGCGGCGATCACACCTTCCGGTGCTCCGCCGATCCCGAAGAGCACGTCCACGCCGGAGTCGGGCTTTGCCGTGGCGATGGCCGCCGAGACGTCGCCGTCACCGATGAGTTGAATGCGCGCACCGGCAGCGCGGATCTCTTCGATGATGTCCTTGTGGCGCGGGCGATCCAGCACCACCGCGGTCAGATCCTGAATGCGACATTTTTTCGCGTCGGCGATGCGCTTGAGATTTTCCGTCGGCGAAACACGGATGTCGATGACCCCTTTGCAATCAGCGCCCACGGCGATCTTCTGCATGTAGGTGTCGGGGGCGTGGAGCATGCAGCCGGCCTCGGCGATGGCCATGACCGAGATGGCGTTGTAGCCGCCGTTGGCGCAGATGGTGGTTCCCTCGAGCGGGTCCAGCGCGATCTCGAGCTCCGGGCCCTTGCCGGAGCCGACTTTCTCACCAATGTAGAGCATGGGGGCTTCGTCGCGCTCACCCTCTCCGATCACCACCGTGGCTCGGCAGTCGACGGAGTCGAGCATCGAGCGCATGGCATCGACGGCGGCCTGGTCGGCGGCCTTCTCGTCGCCGCGGCCCATGAGGCGCGCGGAGGCGATGGCGGCCATCTCGGTGACGCGGACAAATTCGAGAGCAAGGTTACGGTTCATGAAGTCTCCTAGATAGAGCACTAGCTTAGCGTTTTCCGAGAGACTTCGTCAGCTCAGTTTCCGCAGCAGAAAGTCCTGCGCTTCGCTGCTTAAGAGTTCCACCGGAATCTGGCGCACCAGGCCCTGGACGCGCTGGAGCTTCAACTCATCCAGCCCCTCGTCCACGCGGAAGATAAACTCGTCCTCGTCCAAAAGCGGAGTGTCGACGTTGCGCTTCGACATGATGCGGCCAGTTTTCAGGCCCCGGCCATCTTCCCATTCGACGAAGCTCTCCATCCACAGGACCTGGAACTGGGCCAGTTCGCCGTCGCGGTGCTGCCAGACGAAGATCTCCATCGGGCCATCGGCGCGCAGCCAGTACTTGAGCTTGGCGGGGAGCTCGACGCCGTAGTCCATGCGGTGCAGGGGCTTCAGCGCCCGGATGAACTTCTCCTCTGCTAAAAAACTCTTCATCTGACTTGCTAGCTCGGCGCGTTTGATGAACTCGATCCCCACGCGCCCCTTAGTTGACCACATCACTTTCCCCGCGAGGTGCATCTCCTCCCCGAGCCAGTGCACATGGCCCTTGATGGTCTCGCCCTCGGCGAAGCGCTGCGCCTCGTCCGTCAGTCCGAGCTGCATCCCCGAGTGGGAGATGTCCTTGATCTCGTGGGCGTGAGACGAGTCGTCCATGCGGAAGGTGAGATAGCTGACCGGGAAGCGAGGAAAGACCCGCTTTTCGTTCTGCTCGAAATCCGTCTTGATGAGATTGAAGCGGCGCTCGGGGGCCATGGAAATTCCTTTTCCTTGAAGTGAACTGTGCCTTCCATTCTAACCCTAAGCGCGGCGGGGGCGAGAGGGAAAAAGCTTTCTTTTGCCACAGTGCCGAGGCGGCCGCTATTCTTGAGGGCATGTCACTGCGGCCCAACGATCTCGAAATCGACAACCTTCCGAACCGACTCACCATGCTACGGGTACTCCTGATTCCGGTAGTCGTGCTTTGCCTCTACTTCGCGCAGCATCCGCACCACGGCACCGGAACGATCCCGGTGTGGGCGCTCTCGCACCTCGCGACCTGGCTCTTCGTGCTGGCATCGGTGACGGATTTCTTCGACGGCTGGATCGCGCGCCGGCGCAACATCGTCACCGTCTTCGGCTCCTTCCTCGATCCACTCGCCGACAAGTTCCTCGTCGTCTCGTCCCTCATCATGCTCACGGCGATGAACCGCGTGCACGTCATCGTGGTCATCGTACTGGTGCTCCGAGAAATGTACATCACCTCGCTGCGCCTCCTGGCCATGAGCGAGGGCTTCAGCATCCCCGTGGGCCAGTCCGGCAAGTGGAAGACCGGCTTCCAGATGGTGGCCATCCCGATGCTGATGGTGGGCTACCCCTGGCTGAGCATCCCCTGGCACATCATCGGCACGGTGTGTATCTGGGTCGCGGGCCTGTTGTCTCTCGGCTCGGCGATCACCTACTCCTTCGACATGGTTCGCTTGCTCAAGCTCAAGCGCGAAGAAAAAAAGAAAGCAAAGGCATAGGCCCTATGGAACGCTCCCTCGTCCTCGTCACCGTCACTGGCCCCGACCGTCCCGGCATCACCTCGGGCCTCATGAAAGCACTGGTGAAGAACGAGGCGAAGCTCCTCGACATGGGCCAGGCGGTGACCCACGGCCTGCTGTCCCTCTCGATCCTGCTCGACCTCGGGGAGAACGAGTCACACCCGACACTCAAGGACCTGCTCTTCGAGGCCAAGCGCCTGGGCATGGAGCTCGACTTCGAGATCGTCGACCAGCTGCCGGACACGAAGCCGGCGACCGAGAAGTACATCCTGAGCTGCGTGGCGCTCAACGGCATCACCGCGAGCTTCATGGCCGACATCTCCGAGACGCTGGCGCGCCACCAGATCAACATCCAGCGCATCGACAACATGACGGGCCGGGGCTTCAAGGCCATGGACATCGCGGCCCAGGCCTCCTCCGCGGTGCACTGGGAAACGATTAAATCTGAGCTCACTCTCATTTCTAACCGCCACAACATCGACGTGGCCTTCATGCGCGACAACGTCTTCCGCCACAACAAGCGCCTCATCGTCTTCGACATGGACTCGACGCTCATCGACGCCGAGGTCATCGACGAGCTGGCGGTGGAGGCCGGCGTGGCGGACAAGGTGAAGGCGATCACCGCCCGGGCCATGAACGGCGAGTTGAACTTCGACCAGTCGCTGCGCGAGCGCGTAGGTCTCTTGAAGGGACTTCCCAGAGAGATGCTTAAGAAAGTTCATGACCGTCTCCCCTTGAACCCGGGCGTGGAGCAGTTCCTGCGCACGGTGAAGGGCCTGGGCTACCGCACGGCCATCGTCTCCGGGGGCTTCAAGATCTTCGCCGAAGAACTGCGCGTGAAACTCGGCATGGACTACGCCTTCGCCAACGAACTCGAGTTCAAAGACGGTAAGCTCACCGGAAACGTCACGGGCCAGATCGTGAACGCTCAGCAGAAGGCCTTCATCCTCGAACTCCTGGCACAACAGGAGAGCATCCACCTCGAGCAGGTGGTGGCCATCGGCGACGGTGCCAACGATCTCCCCATGCTCGCCAAGGCGGGCCTTGGCATCGCCTTCCACGCCAAAGAAAAAGTGCGCAAGGAAGCGCGCCACCAACTCGGCCATGGCCCCATGACCTCCATCCTCTACTTCCTCGGGATCCCCGGAGGGCACCTGGATGCCGATGTTTAAGTCGCTCGCGAAGGCACTGGAGAAGCGCATCGAGGCGCGCGCCCTGAAGCTCGCGCTGAAAGGAAGCACTCTTCCTGCGGAGCTTTTCGACCTTACCGAGCTGCGCGAGCTCTACCTCGACGCTCCTGAGCTCACAACGCTCCCGACCCTTTTGCCTTTCTCTCAGCTGACGCATTTAGAAATGAGTGCACCCACCTTGGACGGTGACCTCGCCCCGCTCTTTGCGCTCAAAAGACTGCAGGTGCTGAAACTCCATCACACTCCCCTGCGTACGCTGCCCCTTGGTCACAGCACTGCTCCGCTGCGCTTTCTCACGCTCAAGGCGTGCGGACTAAAAAATCTCCCGCCGGAGTTTGGAGAGCTTCTCCAGGAACTCGAGGAACTTTCTCTGGCCAGTAACGAACTTAAAGAACTGCCGGGCAGTTTTAGAGAACTGCGGAAACTCAAGCGCCTCAACCTCGATGCGAACCGGCTCGAGATTTTCCCCACCGTTTTGGGTGAGATGAAAAACCTCAAACACCTCTCGCTGGATCACAACTTGTTCTCGCAGGATGAGAGGGAGCGCATCCAGCGCGAGTACCATTTGACCCCAGTGTAATGTCAGTTTGCACCCGCCTGCCTATTCCTTAGACACCTTCATGGCCTAAAATCCACGCCTTGCGACAGCCTTAAGTCTGTTAAGGCTGGCACAATATTTGAAGGATTCCCTCATAACAACTCTGTGGCCACTTTGTGTTGGCCCAAATCCGAGGAGAATCCATGAAAAAGCTCTTTATCCTAGCCCTCGCCACCCTCACACTCGGTCAGGCCTTCGCTGCCACCTCAGGCACCCTTCTCCTGCGCGGCACGGTGCCTCGCCTTTTAGAGATCACCGTGAGCCCGGAGCCGATTGCCTCCACTCTTCCACTAGACACCACCCAGGCCAACACCCTGGTGGCCGTGGTGAATGAGAAATCCAACTCGAAGACTGGTTACAGCGTGAGCGTTTCCTCCGCCAACCAGGGGAAACTGGTCCACGAAATTGAGAGCTCCAGTGTGGTGAACTACAACCTGCGCTACAACGGAAACGCGGTAGACCTCGTCAACGGTCAGAGCTTCAGCTACTCCGGTGCCGGGGCCAACAACAACAACCGCAACGTGGACATCTCGTACACGGGGATCGATCACGATCTGCTGATCGAAGGCGACTACTCGGATACGGTCACCTTCACGATCTCCGCTAACTAAGCTGCACTCGAAATTTAAGAGTATTTCGCGCAGGGGCTTCTTCGGAAGCCCCTTTTTTTCATGGCTTAAGTACCTGAGCTAAAGCTTCGGAGAAGAATACCCGACAAGTAGACCATGCTAAGACTCGGCGTCGTCATGGTGGTCCTCTGCTTTACCCTAAACACCTTTGGGCAACAAAGCACCACACTCATGCTGCGGGCCCACGTTCCCTTCTCACTCAAGGGGGAACTCACCGAGCAGGGTGAGTTTCGCTACCGTAGCAACGCGCGCGGACTCTCCTCTCCTCGCCTCGCCATCGAGCGTGACGAGAAAAATCATCACACCCGCATAACAGTCATTCACCCCTAGCATTCTGCCTGATAGTATTAAGGAGGTCTTAAAAGGAGTGTCAGGATGACGCGCTTTTCTTCTTTCCTTTTTCTCGCTCTCCCGCTGCTCGTAGGCTTCTCCTTTACTCCCATGTCCCAAACCATCGAACTTTCCCAGGGGCAGAAAGAGGCCCAGTTCATCCTAGATAACCCGACCGACGCACCGATGCCACTCATCGTGAGCGTCACCACCCGCCAGCAAAACCCCACCGGCCCGGAGACGCTGGATAAAACGAGCGAGCTCACCGTCTTCCCGCCGCAGCTGATCTTGCCGGCGAAAGAAAAGCGCACCGTGCGCGTGCAGTGGAAAGGCGAGATCGGGACCGTCGAAAAAGCTTTTCGGGTCATCGCGGAACAGATGCCGGTGGACGTCGACAAGACCAAGGGGAAGAAGACGGGCATCAAGATGCTCCTGCGCTACATGGCCGCGCTCTACGTGAACCCAGGAAAAACGGAAGCGAAGCTCGTGGTGGAAAAAGTCGAAATGGCGCCGTCCCTCCGGGTGACCATAAAGAACGAAGGCAGCAAGCACCAGCTGATGATGAGTCCCACTCTCACTCTCAGCAAAGGAAGCGAGAAAGTGAAACTCACGGGCGACGAGCTCCAGGGCCTCGCCGGAGAAAACGTCCTCGCCGGCAGCACGCGCACCTTCGTCCTCGCCTACAAGGCGCGCGACCTCTCCGCCTTCACGGGGGCCCTGAAGCTTGATTAGCCTCATCCTCCTGCTAGCGACCGCTCCCTCGGCCCTGGCACAAGATGTGGGCCAGGCGTCAGAAGCAAGCCTTCGGGAGAGCGTGTATGAAGTTTCTCTTCCTGTCAGCTTTGAGGATCAGGGCCTCGGCGAGCTGCTCTCGCGCATCCGCGGTGAAACACCGCTCGCCGTCGAGCGCGAATCCCTGCTGCAGCTTCTGCAGTCACAGTTTCAAGATCCGCGGCTAGCAGCGCAGTTTCGCTCCGAAGCGCGCTGGATCGACTACAAAAAAATCGCCGGCCTGCTGCGCTACGACGCGCGGGACGCGCGCTGGGTGATCAGTGCCCAGCAGTCGCAGCGCAAAGCTCGTCAGCTCGAAGCACTGGAAGACTTCGAGCGCTTCTACGGCGACAAGGCCTTGAGGCCCGCTCCCCTCGGCGGCGCCTTCAACTACCGTGTCGAGAAGGCCTGGGGGGACGAGCGCCTTGGCGGCGACGGCTTCTCCACCTACTTCGATAACTTCATCAACATCCACGGCGTCGTGCTCGAGTCCAAGCTCAACTACCTCGACGACCGGAGTGGCACCGGCTGGTTCCGCGGGGACACGCGCCTGGTGAAAGACTGGCAGAAGTCCCGCGTGCGGCTTGAAGTCGGCGACGTCTACCCGCAGGGCTTCGGCTTTCGGCCGGCGCAGGCCCTCGGCGGCGCGCGGCTCGCCCGCAACTTCACCCTGGATCCCTATCGCATCCCCTTCCCGCAGGGCCAGGGCCAGTTCACCCTCAACACGCGCTCGCAGGTGCGCACCTTCGTCAACGGCATCCTCATCCGTGATGAGTTCCTGCCGGCCGGCAACTACGATCTCCGAAACATCCCGCTGGTGAATGGCCTCAACCTCGTGCTCGTCGAAGTCACCGACGAGCTGGGTGAAAAGCGCGTCTACGATTTTCGTCTGCCGACCTCCGTGGGCCTGTTGCAAGAAGGCGAATGGAATTTCTCGCTGGAAGCAGGCCGGCCTTTCCTGGATCAACAATTTCGTCGCAGCTACCAAGACGAAACCGTCGTCTCCGGCTTCGCTCAGTATGGCCTCACTCGCAGCTTCACGCTCGGCGGCCATGGCCTGAATCGGGAGGACTACCGGCTCGGCGGCATCGAGCTCGGGTGGGCAACGAATTTCGGAAATCTCTTTCTCGGTGCTGCCCAATCCCAAGCGGAAGAAAGAAAGGGCACGGCCCAGGGTCTCACCTGGCAGCTACAAGAACTCGGCACGCGCCTCTTCTCCTCTTACACCCTGGCCCTGCGCCACGAGCGCTTCCAGAACGACTTCAGCAGCATGAAGGGGCTTCCGACGCAAGGCCTTGCGGCGCTCACCTCCGCGAACATCACGGTGCCGCTGAAAGAACTCTTCACGCTCTCAGTAGGCGCGAGCCGCGGCGAGCTGCGCGACGACGCACTCCCGGACCGCGAGGGTTGGGACGTGACGCTCAACATGCGGGCCCTGCGCCAGTTGAACCTATCGTTCTTCATGGCCCGCAACCGCGACGAGTTCCGGCGCACCACCGACGTCGCCTACCTCTTCTTCACCTGGACCTTCGAATCGGCCACCCACTTCGTGACCGGCCTGCACGATTTCGAAAACCGCACCAATCGTTTGACGGCGGTGCGAGACAACGGCAACCGCCTCTACTCCCCGCGCCTCACCGCCGCAGCCGAGGAGGGCCCCACGCGCGACGGGGGCGAGTTCGACGCTTTCGTCCCGACGCCCTTCGCCGATCTCGGCGCGCGGGTGCAAGGGGTGAAGTTCGACGATGCGCCTGAACTACAAAAACGTGGCGTCGCACGCTTCTCCCAGGCCTTGGTTTTTGCCTACGACCAAGGTCTCTCCTTCGGACTGTCGCGACCAGTACCCAACAGTTTCGTGCTCTTTAAACCTGCCGACACTCTTAAAGGACAGAAGATCGCCCTGCGCTCCACCTCGCCCTTCACCGAAGGCGAAACGGGCCCCCTGGGCGAGATCACTTTCACCAACCTGCTGCCCTACCAGTTCCGCGAGATCCAACTCGATCCCGCAGGTCTCGACGTCGGCACCTCGCTGGAGCAAGAAAAATTCGTGGTGTACCCAGCGTATCGAAGTGCGCATCTCATTCGCCTGAGTGACAAAGGCTCGCTCACACTGCAAGGCCGTCTGCTCGACAAGCAGGGCCTTCCCCTCGCGCTCAAGGTCGGTGAACTCCAAGGCCGCGTCTTCTTTACTGGCCGCGAAGGTGAATTCACCATCGAGGGCATCGAGCCGCAAAATAAAAATTCTGCGCTACGAATTGATGGCTTCGAAGAGATGGCACTTAAGCTCAAGGGCCAGCGGCGCGGTCTCGTCGACCTGGGAGCGCTGACGCTCGAGGAGGAAGAATGAAACTCATCTTCACACTGACGTTGCTGGTTTTATCGCTTTCCCCTGCGCTGGCGCAGAACTGTCAGTACCAACTGAGCCTCGGGAACTTCACCGCCAGCGTCCAGGACATGGCCCAGGTGCTTCCCCACTCCCTGACTCTCACCAGGCCGCAGAACGCTCCGCAGGGCCCCTGCGAGAACTACCGTGTGTACTTCGCCAAGGGCCAGGCCAACTCTTACCAACGCCAGGCCTACAGCGGCGGGCATGCTCTCCCCTACAACCTCTACCGGACCGTGGGTCTCGCGAGCGTGCTCAAAGACTACGCCGACGCCGGGCCGGGGGAGTTCATCGCCGGCTTCGCGCCGCTGACCCAACAAGGTTACGAGAGCACCTTCTTCGTGGACGTGCGCTCGAAGAACACCCTTTTCAACGTGCCCCCCGGCGTCTACACCGACACCCTTCCCCTGAACGTCTATGCGGTGAGGACCAACGGCAACGTCGAGTACCAAGCATCGGCGTGGATGACCCTCGCCTTCACCGTGCCTCGCTACGCCGAGCTCTCCATCGTGCCGCAGAATTCTCCGCACGACCCCAACGCCACTGTCTACGTCATGGACTTTGGCCATATGGAGCCGCAGATGGAACTGCGCGCCGATCTGCGCATCAAGGCCAACGTGCCCTACGGCATGCGAGTGACCTCACAGAACGGTGGTGCGCTCCGCAAAACGCCCCACACTACGCAAGTGCCCTACCAGCTCAAGGTCGGCAACGGCGCCTTCTTCACTCCGCCGGCCAATTCCCACTGGCTTGGCCAAGAGTACTCCGGCACCAACATCCAAGGCCGCAACTACCCGCTCACCGTGCGGCTGGGGACCTTCACCCAGCTCGACGACGGCGAGTACCAGGACGTGCTGACCTTCACAGTGGAGGCCTACTAGGCGCGCCGGTAAACCGTCAGCGCCTTCTCTCCTGAGCGTTTCAAGACGCCCGCTTCGACCGCACTGGCAAGATCACGGCTCGCCGTTGCCGTCGATATATCTCGGAACAACGCGAGGTACTCCTTGCGGCCAAAGGGTTTCGTCTTGAATTCTTCCAGCGCTCGTTGAACCCGTCCTTCCCCCGAAAGTTTTTCGGGCCGGTAGGCCTTCTTGAACTCCGTCAGCGCTTGGAGAATGAGTCGCAGCATGAACTCGACGAAGGCCGTCGAATCCCCCTTGCGGTCACACTCTTCAAGCACCGCGTAGTAAGACTTTTGCTTCTTGTGAATAAGACTCTCGATCGAGAGAAACTCGAAGACCGGGGAATGCTTCATCAGAATCAGCTGCTGCCAGAGACGGCCCATGCGCCCGTTGCCATCCTCCAGGGGATGGATGAACTCCAACTCGTAGTGAAAGACACAGGCCTTGATCGCCCAGGGCACCTGAGGCTCGTTCTTCAGAAACGCGAAGAGGTCCTTCATCAAAGCGGGAACCATCTTGGCCTGCGGTGCGACGTGCGAAACCTTCTTGCCTTTAAAAATGCCTACTCCGTGATCTCGGTAGCGGCCTGGTGCGGGCACGAGGCCCTGCAGTAAGAGTCCGTGCGCGCGAAGGAAATCTTTCTCGAGCAGTGGATTAAAGACATCGAGCTGATCGTAAACCGTGAGCGCGTTCTGGACTTCGAGGATCTGCTTCCGGGACCCGAGCACACGCTTGTTTTCGAGAATTGCAGTGACCTGTTCAGTGCTCAGCTGGTTTCCCTCGATCGCGAGACTGTGCTGAACAGTTTTGATTTTGTTCTGCTTTCTCAGAAGTACGGAAGGCCTTCCCAGCTGATCAACCAAGAGCGCGCCAAGCGTCTTCTCGATTTCGCCCATGAGATTCAGGATGTCGAGTGTGAGCGCAAAAGGTGGTTTTGCCATTTTTTGATAGTATCATATGATACTATCAAAATCCACCTGCTCCCGCATAAAATACTGAAATCACATCACCCCTAGAGCGAAAAACTCTCACCGATCCTAGGCGCAAAAAACAGCTCCTCACTCACCTTCTGCGCACGCAAGGCTTCGGTGAGATCCTTCACCGGTTGGTCCCAGGCCTCGTCGGTGAGCTGGAAGGTGGCAAGGTGCATGCCGACGGCGCGCTTCGCCTGGAGAACCTTAAACGCCTCCACCGCCTCCGCGGGATTCATGTGCATATCCTTCATGAACCAGCGCGGCTCGTAGGCGCCGATGGGGAGCATGGCGAGGTCGGGCGCACCGAAGCGCCGGTGAATCTCCTGGAAGTGCGGGCCCAGGCCCGTGTCGCCGGCGTGGAAGAGTTTAAGGCCCTGGGCCTCGATGCCCCAGGAGCCCCAGAGGCTTTCGTTGCGGTCCCACAGCCAACGCGCCGACCAGTGCTGCGCCGGCATGAAGGTGAAGCGCAGCTCCTGGAGCTGGTGGGTCTCCCACCAATCTTTTTCCAGAACGTGGCTGACGCCTTTTTTGCGCAGCCACTCGGCATCACCAAGGGGAACCAGCACGAGACTTTGATCTCGCTCGGTGAGCGCCACGAGAGTATCGACGTCCATGTGGTCGTAGTGATTATGGCTCACCACCACCACGTCGATCTTCGGCAGCTTCTCCCAAGGAATCCCTGGTTGGCGGATGCGCTTAGGGCCTGCGAAGCTCACCGGGCTGGTGCGCTCGCACCAGATCGGGTCCGTGAGCACACTGAGCGTCGGGGTCTGGATCAAAAATGTCGAGTGGTTCACCCACGTCACGTTCACCCCGGACGTGGGCTTCGGGAGGAGTTTGAGCTCTCCGTTGGACACAGTCTCTGGCCAGTCGGCACGCCGGCCATTGAAGTTCCACTTCAGAATGTCCCAGAGAGACTTCTGGTTATTGACGCCCCAGGGGTTGAAGAATTTCTTCCCATCATAGTGGTCGGAGACGGGATAGCGGGCATTGGCACAGGCCACAAGGAGCAGCAAAAGAAGTGAGGTTCTCATGCTGCCATTGTGGCCCGAAGTTCTGCCTTCGTCCGCTCTAAACGAGCTTCATCTGCTGGCCGTCCCAGCTGAGTTTCACTTCCCCGCTGGGGAGCTTGTCCTCCAGGATCAAGCGCGACAGCGGCCGCGTGACCAGCTTGTTGAACACGGCGTTCAGCGGCCGGGCGCCGTATGTGGCGTCGTAGCCCTGCTCGCCCAGCGTCTTGTAGGCCGACAGATCCAGCGAGAGCTGGAGCTTCTTGCCCTTCAGGCGCTCGTTCAAAAGCTTCAGCTGCTTGTCGATGAGCTGTCGCATGATCGAGTTGTCCAGCGCGCGGTAGTGCAAGATGGCATCCACGCGGCCGAGGACCTCGGGTTTAAAATCCTTCTCCGGATTCTTCGAGTTCGAGGTGAGCATGATGACGCAGTTCTTGAAGCTCACCGTGCGGCCCTTGTTATCCGTCAGGCGGCCATCGTCCATGATCTGCAGCAGGATGTCGGCGAAGTCCGGGTGCGCCTTCTCGATCTCGTCGAACAAGATCACGCTGTAGGGCCTTCTGCGCACGGCCTCGGTCAGCACGCCGCCGTCGTCGTAGCCGACGTAGCCGGCCGGGGCGCCGATGAGCTTCGCCACGCTGTGCTTCTCGGAGAACTCCGACATGTCCAGGCGCACCATGTGCTCGTCGTTGTCGAAGAAGAACTGCGAGAGCGCCTTGGCGGTCTCCGTCTTCCCCACGCCGGTGGGGCCCAGGAGCAAGAAGGAGCCCAGGGGACGGTTCTCGGCGGTGAGGCCCGCGTGAGAGGAAATCAGGCACTCGCTGATCTCCTTGAGCGACTCCTGCTGCCCGAAGACGCGCTCCTTCAGGAAGGCCTCGAGCTTCAGGATGTGCTCCTGCTTGGACTTGAGGATCTTCTCCACCGGCACCCCGGTCTGGCGCGAGATCACCGCGGCGACGTGCTTCTGGCCCAGCACCCAGTCGTGCTGGAAGAGGGCCAGCTGCTTCTCCGCCTCGGGCAGAAGCGAGTACTTGATCTTCGAGGCTTCCTCGTAGCTCTGGCGCCGCTCGGCGGTCTCGAGTTCGAACTTCAGGCGGTCGATGCGCGCCTTCACCTCGGAGACGTTCTTGAGCGCGGCGACCTCTTTCTCCCACAGGCGCTTCTCTTCGTCGAAGCGCTTCTGCAGGGTCTCGATGTCGCTCGCCAGCTGCTTGTTGTCCTTTTCGATCTGCGAGAGCACGCGCTTGCTGCGCAGCTCGGCCTCGAGCTCCACCAGCTTGTGCGGCATGGCCTCGGCCGAGAGCTTCAGCGCGGAGGCCGCTTCGTCGATGAGGTCGATGGCCTTGTCCGGCAGGTACTTGTCGGTGATGTACTGGTCCGACAGGAAGACGGCGCCGTAGACGGCGTCCTCGGAGATCTTGATCCCGTGGTGCGCCTCCATCTTCTCGCGCACCCCCATGAGGATCTCCACCGCGTCTTCCTTGGAGGGCTCGTTCACCGGCACGGGCCTAAAGCGGCGCTCGAGGGCCGGGTCCTTGAGGATGTACTTCTGGAACTCGTCCTGCGTGGTGGCGCCGATGCAGTGGAGCTCGCCGCGGGCCAGGGCCGGCTTGAGCAGGTTGGCGGCGTCCATGGCGCCGTCGGTGCGGCCCGCGCCGATCAGCTGATGGATCTCGTCGATGAAGAGCACCGCCTGGCCATTCTGCCCTTTGATGAACTTCAAGAGACTCTGGATGCGCTCCTCGAAGTCGCCGCGGTACTTGGTGCCGGCCATGAGCGAGCCCATCTCCAGCGAGTAGACGGTTTTCCCGCGCAGGACATCGGGCACAGCGCCTTTGACGATTTGTTCGGCCAGGCCTTCGACGATGGCGGTCTTGCCGACGCCGGCGGAGCCCACCAGCACCGGATTGTTCTTCGAGCGGCGGCCGAGGATCTCCATCACCGCGCGGATCTCCTTCGAGCGGCCGATGACCGGGTCGAGCTTGCCCTGGGAGGCCAGCTCGTTGAGGTTAATGAGGAAGCTCGGGACTTCGTTTTCTTCCGGCACTTCTTGGAACTTCTGGTAGTCCACCGGAAGCTGCGGGAAGAAGCGCGGCAGGAAGGGCAGCAGATCCTTCTCGGCGATCTCGCCGCGGCCCGCCTGGGCAGCGTGGCCCCCGGCCATGGTGAGCCACTCCGAGAGCTTCGCCTGCGGGCGGAGATTTTCGATGGTAACCGGCTGCCCTACAGTAGGTAAGCGATCGAGCTCTTTCTCGAGACGTGGGAGGTGCTCCTTGAGGGCCTTGGAGGCGTAGCTGGAGCGGTTCTGCGCGAGGCCCCACAGCAGGTGCTCGGCGGCGAGCTCCGGGTTCTTCCGGCGGAGGGCCTCTGCCTGCGCGATGTCCAGGGCACCGGTGACAACTTGATCGAACTTATTCATAACGCCTCCTGTGGGGGGTACCTACAGGAGACAAGATGGGGCCGCCTTCGTCAACGTCAAGGGGCGACGGGCATCCGGATCACGCAGCGATGGCCAACGTGGGCAGCGGGGCTATCCCGACGGCGCAGCTCAAGTGCGAAGCGGCCCGCGCCGCCCGCGCCATCGCGCCAGCTCCCGCCGTGCACGAGGGCGTAGAGCTCCGTGCCGCCCCAGGTGAGCGTGACCGTGTCGCTGCTCAGGGCCGTGGGTGCAAGGGTCGCCGGCAGCGCACCGGAGGCGTCGAGGATCGGCGCCGAGGGAACCGTGATGGCCGGAACGTCCTCGAAGAAAGGAAAGCCCACGGCGAGGTGGAAACGATCGACGCCGCTGGTGAGCATGGACACCCAAGTTGCCACGGCATTCTGTGTGAGCGAGAACCCCCGGCCGCGCACTGGAGCGGGGTTGCTGTCGAAACCGTAGACCGTGTTCAAAGCGTTGTTGGCGGCCAGAGCGTCGTCGCGCCCGGCCCCCGGGGTCACGGCCGCTGCGACGTAGCCGCACTCGGAGAGGACGCCGTCGATGTTGCTGCAGCTCATGGTGTCGCCGAGCCACTCGCCCACGTTGCCGATCAGATCGCGGGCGCCGTAGCGCGACTTACACGCTTGCGTCAGCGTGCTTCCGGTGAGAAGTGGCGTGAGACCGACCGTCGCCCCGCTCGACGGGAAACTTGCCATCTCCTCCGTGGCACCGGCGAAGAAAGTCACCCCCGCCGCGCCGGCGGTGTTGCAGGCCTCAAGGCCGTGGTCTCCGGAGTTCTCGATGGTCGCCCAGCCGGGAGTGGTTCCCCAGCTAGTGGACTCGACGATCTCCCGTCGCAAGGGCAGACTGCGCCGCAGGCCCGCCCAGACTCCGGCCGGGCAGGCGCCCTCTTCGCACTGAATCTCCTCGGCGTCGCACACCGCTAGCGCGTCCGCGCGCGAAAGCTGGGCCAGCGGCGGGAGCTCGAACTTGTTGGTCACGAGCCCGGGAACGGCGCCGTAGATCGCGGAGCTGTACGGAAGCCACGCCACGCCGTTGGAGTAAAGGCACTGGCCGTTGTCGCGGTTGTAGTAGACGTCGTTGGCGGTCCCCGGAGGCACCGGGGCACCGTTCCCCGCCAGAGTGTAGGGACAGCCCGCCTCGTGGACGTCCACGAAGAGGTGCACGATCTGGTCGTAGAACCAGTCCCCGGATGCCGGAACGGCACCGAGGCCCCGGTTGAGGCAACGGTAGTTGTTCTCCCGGTCCGCGGTGAGGCCGGCCGAGGCGCAGAAGTTCGCGTTCGCCATCCAGCGGTGCTGTAGCACCATGTTGTCCGGAGGCATGACCACCTCGAGCACTCGGTCCGCCGCCGGCTGCGGCAGCACGACCTCACCCGTTTCGTCGGGAACGATCCCGAGGATGAAGTAGTAGCGCTGGCCCGGGACGAGGGCGCCGTTGATCCCGAGGTCGTCGAGAGTGACGGTGTCGTTGAGGGTCACCTCGCGCACCGCGGGCGTAAGACCGGCGTTGAGGATGGCGGCGGATGGCAAGGTCGAAAAGTCGCTGCTGGTGCTGCGGTACAAGCGCACGCGGAAGTTTCCGACGGAGTTGCCTCCCTCGGTCACCGTGAACTCGTTCCAGGCGATGTTGAGCTCCGCGCTCTCGAGCGCGGTGGTGATCTGGCCGTAGCTGGCGCCCTTGGCGAAGATCTTGCTCCAGCCGGCGAAGTTGAAGATGTGTTCGTAGACGCCGGCGGTGATCGTCCTCGTCAAGGGCGTCGACGGGCCACCGTCGCTGATGGTGACGGCGACGTTCGAGGTCCCGCGCAAAGAGGGCGCCAGGCGCAGCGTCAGGTCGTTGTCACTCGGCTCGTCGAGTCCCGAGTAGGTCAGGGTCCACACGCGCGTCCCCGGGGCCGCAGCGCCGGGAGTGACGGTGATGCCGCCGACCGCCTGAAGGAGTGTCCCGGGGTTCGTGAGGTCGATCGCCGCGGAGTTACTCGAGGTGACGGTCACGGTCAGCGCCTGCGAGCCGCCGCTGGCGCTCTGCCAGTCGTTGAGACCGGGCGTCGCGCGGAAGACCAGGTCACGCGTAGGCCCGTTCTGCTGGAAGCCCACGGTGGTGGCCGGGTCGAGCGTGAACTCGAGCGGGTGGTCGATGTTGCGGATGCCGTTGAAGGTGAAGCTGAACACCGGGGAGTTTGTATTGTTGAGCGCCTGCTGGTCGTCGACGGTCAGGGTCACCGTGATGACCTCGGAGCTCACGATGTTTGCGGTGGGCGTGAAGCTCAGGGTGAAGTTCTGGGCGTCGGCGTCCATGTTCGCCACGTTGTCCATCAGGCGCGGCGAGCTCAGGTCGCCGAGCACCGTCGTTCCGCGCTTGAGCACAATCCCGGACAGCGGCAACAGGCCGGGGTGCGAAGTCGTTGCACTCAGCAGTAGCACCTGGCCATTCTCGTAGACACCGCCGCCTTCGCCGACGCGCAGGGTTCGGTCGGCCAGCGTGGTGTTCTCCTGCAGCTCGACCGGACTCGTCTGGTAGCCGAAGATGTGGCCGGTGCTCTGGAAGAAGGGTCGGTCGTTCACCTGGGTGACGTTCCAGGTCACGGTGACCTGGTTCGAGATCGCCGCGGCGGAGTCGCGGGCGAGGTAGCGGAAGCTCACCGTGCCCACGAAGTCCACCGCGGGTGTGAACGTGCACGGGAGCGCATTGCCCGCGGAGCACACGAAGGTTCCCGAGTTCGTCGGGGTGTGGGTGAAGGGCACGTACTCGTAGGTCAGAGGCTGGCCATCGAGGTCCGTTGCTTCGAGGAGCAGGCGATCGTTGATCGTCGGAACACCCGGCGTCGTCGGCTGGTTCGGCACGTGGAAGGTGATGGCGGATCCCTCTTCCTCGATGTTGGCCGCGGCGATCGGAGTGGCCGGAGAGATGGCCGGAGCGAAGTTGCGCGGGTTGATGCGCACGTTTGTCACGAGGTCCTGGAACTGGCCCGCGTAGAGCGGATCGAGGCAGTCGACGTTCTCTTCGCAGACGCGCACGCGCACGACGATGTTCTGCGCGCAGCTCGCTTCATTGTTGGGGCAACCGGCGATGATCCCAGCGGTGGCCGAGAAGCTCGCCAGTCCGACGCTCAGGTTGCCGGCCTCGTTCCCGATCAGCAGGCAGTTCCCGGTGGTCACGCTGGCGCCCGGTGCCTGCGACTGCGTGAGCTGGATCGGTGCGGTGGTCGCCGCCACGTCGCCGGAGACGAGCAGGCAGGCGTAGATCGGATCGTTCTCGCGCAGACTCTGCCGGGCCGCGCGGATGTCGACGAAGAAGCTCTCCCCTTCGAAGACCGCGACGTTCGCCGCACTGGTGACGATGGGCAGATCCTCGTTGGCCTCGCTGATCATGATCTGCACTGTCTGCTCGCTGCCACAGCGCGAAGTCCCGGCGGGGTTATTGCACAGTCGGTAGCGGAACTCGTCGACGGGAAAGAGGTCACTGACCGCGCTGACGACGTTCGCCGCCGGCGTGTAGGTACAGCTACTCAGCGGCACTAACTCCTGGCCGCTGCAACCATTCGACAGGGTGCCGCGTCCCGGAGCGCGGGTGATGAAGAAGTAGACCGGCTCGGTGTTCGACGGCGGTTTCGTGGGAAGCGCAAACACCCGCGGGGTGTCCTCGATCACGTCGAGGTCTGCGATCTGCGACACCACGTCGACGATGCCGGTCGAGGAGATGCAACCGAGCGTGGCGTCGCTGAACTCCTGGCCCGAGCCACAGCCCTTGATCTCCTGCGGCTTCGGAATGCACGCTGAGAGCAGCAATAATGTGATGAGCGCACTGAGTTTTAACATACTCCCCCGCACTCCTTTCGGTAGAGCTGCCGCCGACCTTAAGGCGAAGTGCTTGATTTGATTATACGGGTATTCCGGTGTTCACAAGAATTCCGAGGACCTGGCCCTGGCGCCGGGTTAGGCCAGCGCCATTATTCTGTGTCGGGACGAGGTTTCAGTCGGATGCGCGTGGCCCCGGCCAGCTCTTTTTCCGTCTCGAACTCGACGAGGGCGCCGCTCAAAAGCAGCGCCACGCGCTTCTCTTCAGACTTGGAGAATTGTTTTTTCATGAGCTGGAACTCGCTCAGGCGCAGGCCCTCGTCACTTGCGCGACACACCTGCCACTCGAAGGAAAACTTCGTCTCTTCTTTCACCCGCACCAGGCGTGCCACATCGCTTCGCGCTCCCCTCACCTCTCCCGAGCGTTGGAAGAGCATCACCGTGAGCGGCTGGCGCCGGCGGTCCTTGTGCGCCAGCTGCGTGAGCCGTTCCACGTCGACCTCGTGGCGCACGTCCACGTACTGGTGACACCAGTCGGAGGTGTGCTCCATCGGACAGCTCCCCGGCCCGAGGCACGGGAAAACGATCTGCCAGCCCGCCGAGAGGAGCTGCTGGCGAAACTGCAGCGCGAGCCGGAACACGTCCTTGGTCCCGGGCTCTACGAGCAGCACGTAATCGGCATCGCAGTCGCGCACGTAGCCGAGGCCCGCCTCGGGCCCCATCTCGTTGAGCGAGTGGCCAAAGAGCGCCAGGCGCTTCTGCGTTTTGGCCGCCAGCGCGAAGCGCGCCTCTTTGTGATAAAGCCCCGCGAGCAAGCGCGTCGCCTGTTCGCGCATGAGGCGCGAGCTCTCCAGCATGACGCTGCGGTCACCGCCGAGCTCGTGCCAGGCCAGGGTGAAGGTCCCCGGGCCCGCGCCGACGTCGACGAGCTCGCAGGCCATGAGCTCTGTGCGTAACTCGGGAGGAAGCCAAGCGAGCACCGCACGCAACTTCGGAACATTCGTCGAGAGATAGAAGAGTGTGTAGGCGGAGACGAGGCGCGGGTCACCGAGGTAGCGCGCGAGCTTGTCGCGCTCGCGCGTGAAGGCCTGGGAGATTTCTTCGACGGAGCGCACCAGTTCGGCCTCAGAGCTGAACTGGTGCAGGAGATGGGGACTGAGATCGGAGAGCTTCAACTAGCGAGAAATTTTTTTATTCGTCTCACCGGTGTAGATCTGCCGCGGGCGACAGATCTTAAAGCCCGGCTGCTCCAGCATCTCTTTCCACTGCGCCATCCACCCCGGCAGGCGCCCAAGGGCGAACATCACGGTGAACATGTTCGTCGGAATGCCGAGAGCGCGGTAGATGATTCCGGAGTAGAAATCCACGTTCGGATAGAGCTTGCGCTCGACGAAGTAAGAGTCCTGCAGCGCCACTTCCTCGAGGCCCTTGGCGATGTCCAAGAGCGGGTCGTTCACGCCGAGCTTCTTGAGGACCGAGTCGCAGGCCTTCTTGATGATCTTCGCGCGCGGGTCGAAGTTCTTGTAGACCCGGTGGCCGAAGCCCATGAGGCGCGACGAGCTGTTCTTGTCTTTCACGCGCGCGAGGAACTCCTTGTAGCCGATGCCTTCCTTGTGGATCTCCTCGAGCATCTCGAGCACCGCCTGGTTCGCGCCGCCGTGGAGCGGGCCCCAGAGCGCGTCGACGCCGGCCGAGATCGTCGCGAAGGGGTTCGCCTTCGACGAGCCCACCATGCGCACGGTGGAGGTGGAGCAGTTCTGCTCGTGGTCGACGTGCAGGATCAGGAGCACGTCGAGCGCGCGGGCGACCTCTTTGTCGACCGGTTTGCCGGTCATCATGTGGATGAAGTCCGAGCAGTAGTCCAGCGTCTTGTCCGACTGGATGAAGCCCTGGCCCTGCGAGTGCCGGTAGGCGTAGGTCGAGAGCACCTTGAGCTGCCCCATCAGCTGAATGATCACTTCGTCTTTCTGCGCGGCCGAAAGGTCCTGCGCGAGGAGATCCGGGTAGAAGGCCGAGAGCGCGGCGAGGTTCGACGAGAGCACGCCCATCGGGTGCGCGTTCGCGGGGAAGGCCTTGATCATCGTCTGGAGGGCGGTGGGGATGCTCGAGTGCGCGGCGATGCGGTTCTCGAAGCTCTTGAGTTCGTCGGCCGAGGGCAACTTGCCGTTGATGACGAGCGATGAAACTTCGGTGAAGGTGCTCTTCTCGGCGAGCTCTTCGATGGGGTAGCCGCGGTACTTCAGGATCCCCTGCTCTCCGTCGAGGAAAGTGATGTTGGAGGTGCACGCGCCCGTGTTCATGTACCCAGAGTCGAGGGTCACGTGGCCCGTCTCCGCGCGCAGCTTGGTGATGTCGATGGCCTTCTCGCCTTCACTACCGGTGAAAACTGGAAGTTCGTAGGTTTTGTCGCCCAGGATGAGCTTCGCCTTCTCTGACATAAAGGGCCCCTTTTCGAAATTTGAGAGTGAAATCGCCGGAATTCTACTCTCGTGTGCCGATGATGTTAAATAGTTTTGCCTACTTAACGGCAGCTGGGGCCAAAATGTGAGGGATATTTCTTCAACAAGGTGCCAAAAGGTTTCCGACAAAGCGAGTCTGCAGTGCCATCTTGGCCCTTCAGAGGGGACAATCGTTGTCCCACCATTGCGGAAGCAACTTTGATGCCGAAGAAAAACTGACTGAATCTCAATGCTTTTCGGCGCGTCATAAAAATCTCATCATTTCCCACACTTGTTGGCATGGGCCTTGCTCCATGATGAACTAATCACTGTGCCATGATGGTCAGGATACTAACTCTACAGGGAGAAGATATGACTCTGTCGCATCGTTTCTTATCACGCTTGTTGCTCGCTCACTTCGCTCTCGCAGCATTCCTCGCCTTTCCGCTTGAGGCCAGCGCTCAGCGCCGTCCGCCGGGCCCCCCGCACAATCCTCCGGGCCACGACCGTGATCGCTGGGATGATCGTTACGACGACCGCTACGACGACCGCTGGAATCCGGGACGCGACCGCTTCGGCCGTGACGAAGTCGTGCGCCTGCGGCTCTCCGAGCGCACCTTCCGTGGCACCACCCTTCCTGTCTTGCAGCTCGCTCAGCAACAGGGCATCCGCCTCCAGGGCCGTGAGGTCCTTTCGGTGTCACTCGACGCCGAAGCCCTTGGCCGCTTCGCAGACGCGGAGGCCCGCCTGGTGGTGAACGGTGTTCCCCAGGGCGCCTTCCAGTACCTCTTCTCGCGCCGAGACCAGGTGAGCTTTTACCTCTACGGCCAATCCGAAATTGGCCGCGACATCCGCCAGCTGCAGATCGAAGTACGCGGCGAAGCGCAGCTCCACGGCCTAAGCCTCACGCTTGCGCCTGAGCGCCGTCCCGGGCCCGCACCGCTGCCGCCGACGATCTTCCTGCGTCCGATGCGCGACTTCTACGGCCGCGTCTCACAGAGTTTGGAGACGGCCTTCGCCATCCCCTTCCAGCACTCGAACCGCTTGGTCTCGGCCGTGACCATCACGGCCCTCTCCAACGACCGCGGCGAATACGCCCTGGTCGAGATCGGCGGCCGCGGCCCACTGCTGCGCCAGTTCCTCGACCGCTTCGCGCGCACCCAGCGCATCAGCTTCCCGCGTGCCGTTCCGCTGCACCAGATCGGCATCAACATGCTCAACCACGTGCGAGTGGAGAGCGTCGAAGTCGAGTTCCTCCGCTAGCACCGCTCACACCCCGAAGGGGCCCTCCGGGGCCCTTTTTTATTTCCCGCGCAGCTCTCCCTGCGCTAAGCTCAGGCCATGCAACTTCCAGAGCTCGTCCCCGGGAAAATCCTCCGCCGCTACAAGCGCTTCTTCGCCGACGTGGAGCTCGCCAGCGGCGAGGTGGTCGTCGCCCACGTCCCGAACACCGGGAGCATGAAAACCTGCTGGGTGCCCGGCATGCCGGCCTGGCTCTCGCCGGCCACGAACCCCGAGCGCAAGCTGCGCTGGACCCTCGAGCTCACCTCCACCGACGGCAAAAACTTCGTGGTGGTCAACACGGCCCTCGCCAACAAGCTCGCCTTCGAAGCCTTGAGCGCTAGAAGCCTTCCTCCCTTCGCCGCCGCCACGGCCGTGCTGCCCGAGCAGAGCGCGCACGACAGCCGCTTCGACTTCAAGCTCGAGACCGCCGAGGGCCCGTGCTGGGTGGAGGTGAAGAACGTCACGCTGCTCGAGGCTCCCGGCGTGGCGAGCTTCCCCGACGCCGTCACCACCCGGGGACAAAAGCACCTCGAGGACCTCATCGCCCTCCGGCACCAGGGCCAGCGCGCGGCCATGCTCTACGTGGTGGCCCGCTCCGACGCCGAAAGCTTCACCACCGCGCACGAGATCGACCCCGAGTACGCCGCTCTGGTATCGAAGGCGAAGAGCGCCGGCGTCGAGATTCACGCCTTCAAGGTGCAAAAAGACGGCAACACTCTCAAGCTCGCCGAGGCAATTCCCGTAAAGCTTGATCGATGAAACCAAACCAACTCTGGCTCGATCTCTCGCGCGCGAATACCCTGCGAGTCTGGGTCGACAACAAGCTCCAGCTCGCCCAGGCCAGGGGCCAGAGTGCCCAGCGCCTAGGCTTCTTCCGCGAGATCCCGCTCTACCACCTCAACTCGGAGTCCGCCCACAACCTCGGGTGGATGTCCTTTCCGTGGACCGACCTCGTCGGCAAGTTCCAGCTCGAGAGGGACTTCTTCGTCACCCTACAAGCTGCGCGGCTGAGCTACCTGAGCGAGCGCCCGGAGAAGTTCGTCCCCCCACTGGCGATCGAACTCCCACTGGCGAGCGACGTGCTCTTCTACGGCGGCAGCTTCGATCCTTGGCATGAAGGCCACGCCAGCTGCCTTCGTCTGGCGCCCGCCGATAGACCTCTGTTCATCTGCCCGGATCGCAATCCCCACAAAGCGCTCAAGACGCAGGTCGATGTGGTGGACTTCCTCGTGAAGCTCCAAACACAGCTCGCGCCGGGCCTCTCCGCGCAGCAGATTTTCTACCCGGGCTTTCTGCTTAAGACCGAGCCCAACCCGACCGTGAGCTGGGTGCTGCGCCTCAAGAGCCAGCGCCCGGATCTGCGCGTGGGCCTGCTCCTGGGCTACGACAGCTTTCGCCAGCTTGCGACCTGGACCAAGGCGAGCGAACTCGTGAAGCTACTGAGCTCTGTCTACGTCGTTTCACGCCTTGAGGATCACCGTGAACATGAGCAGGACCTGGTTTTTATCCACGCCCACCACCCAGGCCTGACTGTGAATTTTCTTGGGAGGCACCCGCACGAAGCTGTCTCCTCGTCGGGACTTCGCTCGAGCAAATAAAAAGGGCCCCGAAGGGCCCGTTCGACGATCGAAGTTCTTCCCGCTCGTCTTACCAGTAGTAGTAGCCGCAGACGTAGTCGTAGCCGCAGGAGTAGCGGTAGGTGCCCCAGTAGTCGTAGCCCCAGCTGCAGACGTGCTGGTAGCCGCAGGAGTAGACCGGCACCGGGCAGTTGCTGGTGCAGGCTTCGCCGCTTGAGCTGCCACCGGAGAAGACGGCCACCAGGATCGCCACGGTGAGGATCGAGCCGAGCAGCACGCCGGCGCCGGCGCCGCCGACCCAGGCCGCGCCTTCGTTGCGAGTGCCACGGGCGACCTCGAGGATCAGCTCCTGGGCCTCGGCGGCGGAGAGTTTCTCAGTGCTGATCAGGGCGAAGGCCTGGGAGAGCTGAGCGCGCAGCTGCTCGCCCTTGACCTGGCCGAGGGTCGCCTGGATGAGCTCTTCGTTGGTGGCCCCCTGGGCCTTGAGGTCCGCGAGGCCGCGGCGGAAGGTCTCGAGAGCGGTGTCGTGGAAGGCCTGGTCGACCTGGTCCCACTCCACGCTCAGCGTATAGTGTAGCGAGTTCAGCAGCTGCTGGATGCCAGACTGCGTGGCCGGGTTCGCTGCGGTGGCAGAAAAGCTAAAGACGACTGCGAACACGAGGCTGAAAATGGCCTTCATAGATTCCCCCTAGAGAAGTTAGACCGAGGTTCTAGCGAGGGAGAAGGCACCCGTCACGGCGCAGGCCAGAAAAACAAAGGGGAGACCGAAGCCTCCCCTGAGTTGTGCGGAAAGTAGTTCCGAGGTCTTAGTAGCAGTAGGTCTGGTAGTAGCAGTCAGAGTACCAGTAGTAGCCCCAAGAGTCGTAGTAGTCGTAGCACACGTACTCGTTGTAGCACGAAGAGCCGCCGCCAGTTGAACCAGAAGAAGAGCCGCCGCCAGCTGCTGCGATGACTGCGACGAGGATCAGGACGAGGAGAGCACCGTAGAGGATGCCGTCGCCGGACCAAGAAGCGCCACGGCTGTAGTTCTTAGAGATGGTGTCGAGGACGAGCTTACGGGCTTCGGCCGCTGGGAGCTTGTTGATCTGCACGAGAGTCATGGCGTTCTTCACTTCCTTCGCCATGTTCGCGTCTTTGATCTGAGACGTGGCGAACTCGATGAGTTCGGCGTTGCTCATGCCCTGCGCCTGGAGGCCCTTGACGGTCTCGGTGAACTTCGACATCTGAGCGTCGTAGAACGCGCGGTCAGTCTGGTCCCACTCGACGCTGAGTGAGTAGTTGAGCTCGTCGAACGCGAGCTTGAGAGAATTGTTCGACACTGCGTTCGCCTGGACAGTCACGAAAGCGAATGCCAAGAAACCAACAAAAAACTTCTTGAACATGTTTCCTCCAAAAGGGTTGAGGGTAGGTTAAAAACTCTGGGCAACTTCTATCGCTTCGCCGCCGCAAACCGCAATCGCAAAATACTTACCTGTATAAATTACGTACGGTGCCACCGCGACACCGACGGCGCTCGGGTATGTGAATGAAAAAACAAAACGACCCACGGTCGACGTGGGCCCAAGCGCGACGCAACTTCGCCGCGGCTGTCAGAGTCAGCAGCGACGGTGCCAGCGCGACACCGCCGACTCAGATGCCCCGGGCGTTGTAGCGCCGGAGGATGCGGACTTTATCTACAAAAGGCGTGGCGCAGCTGGCGTCGCAGGTCTTGAGGATGCCGTCGATGAGCTGGCGCCGGATGGTGGAGTTCGTCGTGAGGCGCTCGCGCAGAGAGTAGACGAAGCGCGGCGCGAGTTCATCGCCCAGGATCGCGTCGAGGTCCCAGAGCATGCCGAAGACGAAGTCACTGTTTGCGTAGTCCGTGGTCTCGAACTGCACGTGGTACTGCTGCTTGCGCGTGGCCTTCTTGCCGTTGAAGGTGTTGTAGTTCTTGATGCGCGTGGCGAGGTTCGGGGACTCGGCGATGCGCCCGGCGAAGAAGTCCGCCATGCCCTCGATGACCGCCGTCGAGTGCGAGAGCTCGAGGTGGTCCGAGAGCGCGACGTGGGCGTACTCGTGGTAGATGATCTCCGGCACCAGCGCCGAGTCGAGCCAGAACCACTTGCGCGAGAAGGCGCGCGAGAGCGGATCGGCGTACTGGTACACGGCCTCGAGCATGAGGGCCGTGCCGCCGACGCGGATGAGGTTCTCCCAGCCGAGTACGCTTTCGAGCATCATGTTCTCGTTCGTACTCACCTGCACCAGCTGCGCGAGGAAGCGCTGGAGCGTGGTCATGTGCATCTGCGTGCGGAAGGCGGCCAGCACGCCGGTCCACTCCCCCATCCCGTCGTTCTTGATCTTCAGGTCACTGACGTGCACTTTCTTCTGAGGCCGGAACCAGATCTCCATGTTCCAGGGTTTGATGCCGCGGCCCGCGAGGCCCTTGCCGGCGGGGATCGTCAGGGCGTTGTTGTACTGGGGCTCGAGCTTGTCATTGGCGAAGTGGCCCAGCTCGTTGAAATGGTTGGTGATCTCGACCCGGATGGTGAGCTTCGGCAGCGCGCGTACGTACTCGGCGTCGAGCTCCCGCAGGAACCAGTCGCGCGCCTTGTTCAGGTGGAAGTAGGCCGTGGCCGCGCGCAGGACGAGGTTCTTGTCTTTGTCGTCGAGGCGGACGGCGTCGTCGCTCTTGCCTTTGACGACCTTGAAGAACTCCCCGTCGAGGGCGGCGCCGTCGAGGAGGTAGGGCAGCTCGAGGGAGCGGATCTGGGCGTTGAAGCCCGCGTCCCGCACCACCACCCGCGCCTGGGCGGCCACGCTAGCGCGGAGCTCGCCGGCGACGAAGAGAGAGAGGAGCGAAAGGCTAAGGATGAGCGTCTTCATGTGTGTCCCCTAGAACAAACTGTCTTGGTCGTCGTTGGCCGGCTGCTGGAACATCCCGTCGATCACCACGATGGCGAGCGCGGGGAGGAAGCCGTAGGGCGGCGGGATGACCACAGTAACCACGCCGCTGAACAGGCGCACCCAGACGGCGGCCTTTTCCCAGAGCGTCTTGCGCGGGTTCCAGATCTCCTCGAGGCGCGCGACCTCGTCGAGTTCCTCGGCCGTGATCACGCCCTTCTCGTAGGCCGCGGCCATGAGGTCGGTGTAGCTCGGCTGGCGGCCGGCGAAGTAGGTGTTGGTGGAGAGCAGGCGCATCTCCTTGCGCAGCACGCGGATCGCGAAGCGGAAGCGCTCCATCGGCTCCAGCGAGAAGCTCTCGATGACCTCGTCCTGGTCGTCGAACACGAGGATGTCGATGCGCGGGCTCTCGAGGCGCATCTTGAGCTTCTTGATGACGTCCCCCATGAGCGTGATCTGCAGCGGGGTGTAGGACAGGAAGAGGCGCTGGCGGTGCGAGAGCTTCTCCTTGCCGGCCTGGTTCGTGACGAACTCCGAGCGCTCGAGCGGCCGCTCGATGGGGAACTGCACGCGCAGGAAGTTCTTCTTGCTGACGTAGTCCGCCAGCGACACCTGCCAGCTCTGGATGCCGTCGCGCAGGGCCTCGGTGAGTTCGCTGACGGCGCGGGCCGAGATGAGGCGTGCGCGCTGGGCTTCGTCGAGGCGGGGCCTTAGGTCGTCGACGCTGAAGTTCTTGTCCGTCGAGCGGTAGGCGGACATGAGTTCGCGGAAGTTCTCATGGAGGCACTTGCCCCGGGCGCGCTTGCGCGCGAACTCGAGCACCGGAGCGAGGCGCGCGTCCACCGCCTCCGTGGTGTTCACCCACTCGTCGCTGGCGCGGCGGGAGACGTCCTTCTGCACCCAGTAGGCGTTGAGCATGAGCCGGAGGACGACGTCGTCGATGACTCCGGCGTAGCGCACGGCCTTGATGAAGAGCTCGCGGTCACCGCGGAACTCGGGGAAATCGGCGAGCTTCGTGAAGAGAGCGTCGTTGAGCGTGAAGGCACAGGACTCCCCCTTGAGGCCCTCGAGCACCGACTTGAACATCGGCAGGAAGGTCTCCTGGGTGACGCCCAGACTGCGCAGGTTGCTGTTCGTGAACCGCCCTAGGACATAGGAATCGGCCTCGCGGTCGTTGAGCAAGGGGTGCGCCCAGCTCCCGACGGAGAGGGCAGCAAGCACGAGGGCCAAGAGTGGTCTGAGCGACATAGGCGTTTCCTCATAAAGGGAGAGACGGCCTGTTATAACTCGTTTTGCCGCGCAGCATTCAAACTATGAAAAATGTTCAGGTTTAGACTTTCTCTTCTACAGCGAGACTGGGGGCTGCTCACTCCGCCCGGTCCTGGGCCATAATCCTTTCATGGATATTCCTCAAGGTAAGTGGGCCCGGGGCCGCAAGCTGCTGGGCCTCGCCTCTCAGATGGCGCTGAAAGAGGCCAAGCACCTGCTTCCCGGGAAAGCGCAGGAAGAACTCGCCCGGCTCCAGACGCGCATCGAGCAGACGCGCCTTCTCGTGGAGACGCTGACGCAGATGAAGGGCGCGGCGATGAAAGCGGGCCAGCTCCTGGGACTGGAGGCCCTCGACATCTTTCCCCCGGAGGTCGCGGAGATCCTCTCGCGGCTCGAGAGCTCCCCCACGGGACTCCCGCCCCAGCGCGCTCGCGAACTGCTCGCGCAAGAGCTCGGCGATAAACTCCGGCTGCTCACGGACCTCGACCTCACCCCCATGGCCAGCGCCAGCATCGGACAGGTGCACCGCGCGCGCTTCGAGCAGCAGGAGCTCGCGCTGAAGCTGCAGTTTCCGGGGGTCGCCGACACCATCGACTCCGACGTCGCCCTCCTCAGGGGCCTGGTGGAAAAACTCGCCTTCGTCGCCGGGAAGAAAGCGGACCTCGGGGATCTCTTCGATGAGATCCGCCAGACCCTGCACCAGGAAACCGATTACCAGCTCGAGATCGCCATGCTCGAGGAGTACCGCCGGGGCCTTGCGCCGCTTGCGGGCATCGTCGTGCCGCGTGCCCACCCGCACTTCTCTACCGCGCGCCTGCTCACCATGGAGTTCATCGAAGGGATTCCGCTCAAGCGCTGGGCGACGGGTGCCTCCGCCCAGGCGCGCCAGCTCATGGGTGAGCGCATCCTGGAGCTCTTCCTCCACGAGTTCATGGTGCTGGGCCTGGTGCAGACGGACCCGAACTGGGGCAACTTCCTGGTGACTCCCAGGGACGAGCTAGCGCTCTTAGACTTCGGTGCCACCAAGCGCTACAGCGAGAGCTTCCGCCAGACCTACCGAGGCATCCTGCGCGCCAGTATGGCGCGAGAGAAGGAGCATCTCCTCGAGCTCTCCTACCCCTTTGGCCTCATCGATCCGCGCGAAGGCGCCGAGGCGAAGGAGCTCTACCTGGCGATGATGTCCGCCGTCGTCGACCCCTTCCGGCACCCGGGGCCCCTGGACTTCTCGCAGGAGACCTACTCGAAGGTTTCCAAGGACGCGTCGCTGAAGTTCCTGCGGGCCCTGCGCTACTCGCCCCCGCCGAAGGACCTCATCTTCCTCCACCGCAAGCTCGGCGGAGTGTTCCAGATGCTCAAGCGTCTTGAGGTGAAACTCGACCTGAGAAAAATTTGGCCCCGGATGGTCTCCGAGGCCAAAGGTCCGTTAGCGTAGGCCTTCCAGAATCTGGAAGATGCGCAGGAGCTGGTCCTGCTGCGGCAGGCGGCCGAGGTAGAAGTCGATCATGAACTCCAGGTCGAGCTCGAAGAGCGGCTTGAGCTGCTCGGGGATCTCGCTGGGGATCCGGTTCGACAGGCGCATGTTGAGGATCTGCAGGAGGAGCTGCCGGTCGACGCCGCCGAGCAGATCGAGGGCCTGCTTGAACTGCATGAGCTGGCGAGCGTAGAGGTTTTCCTCCGTCGTGACGTAGCGCCGGATGAGGCCACCCTTCTCGTCGCGGAACTCGCTGAACATCAGATCGAGGTCCCGGTTCAGCACCGTGCTGGCGGTCACGGGAGTCACGCTGAAGGCATTGGCGCCGGCCGCGGCCTGCAGGACGTCGTCGCTCGAGGTCGTGCCGTTACGGAGCATCGGTAGGAGAAGCTCGCGCAGGTCGAACTCCACCTTACGGATCCCGAGGGAGGCGTTGAGGCCCGAGCTCATCGAGCGCGTCACCATGTAGCTGTCGCGGATGGGGATGTTCAGATCCGCCACCTCGCTGCCCTCGGTGGTCCGCACCACGTGCGGGCCCGGGACGTGGTTCTCCAGCAGGCCCTTCATGATCGGCGCAAACTTCTCGGCGTAGCGGGGGTAGTCGAGGAAGTTTCCGCGGACGTCGTCGAAGGTCGAGATCCCGAGCACGCGAGACGTGAGGTAGCGCATGGCGAAGACCTTATCCAGCCAGGTCCCGCGCACGGTGATCTGCGAAGGATCGGCGGCCAGGGCCCCCGGGAGTTCGTCGCGGTTACGGATGTTATTGAGCGGCCTGCCGATCTCACCCGTGATCACGAAGTTGTTGGCGAGGCGGATGCTCGGGTCAAAGCAGGTGCTCAGGTCTTCGTCGAGCGCACGCAGCGGAACCACGTCGACCATCTGGGTCTGCGTGTTGAAGGCGACGCAGGTGAGGTCCGGCGTGGCGAGGATGCCGAGGAAGAAGTCGGCGGCGACGTCGGCGGCGCCCTGCAGGCCCTGGACGAAGTCGCGGTTCGAGATCATGATGTCGCGCACGCGCTGGTCCGGGGCGTTCGCGATGAGCTCGTCCCAGTTCGCGCTGAAGAGCTGTGGGTTCTGCGTGGCGATGCGATCGTAGATCTCGAAGAAGCGACGGATCGAGAGGAAGTTGTAGTTCAGCTGGCCCACGTAGGAGACGTCGCCACTGTGGGTGTTGAAGTTCAGGCGCCGGTTGCGCAGGTTGCGCTTCGAGTAGTTCTTGTGGAAGGTCTTGGCGTAGAACTCCGCCACTTCCTTGAGCGATGCCCCTTCGTCGAAGCGGTTACAGCCGGGGTTCACCTCGACGTGCTCATCGGTGCAGAAGCGGTACTCGCGCAAGAGGCCCGCGAGGTCGGTCTTCTTGCGAAGGTCTAGCGTGTCCGCGTCACCGAGAGAGACGATCTCTCCACTCTTGAGTTCGACCTTACGGGCGTAGGCGAAGCGCAGGGCGGCGACGTCGTAGCGGCCCATGATCGAGAGCTGGTTGATGCCCGAGTGCGCGTAGTCCATCACCGACGAGAAGGTCACTTCCCGGGAGATCTTGAGACTGCGGCGCTCGCTGGCGCTGTAGTAGTTGTCCTTGTCTTCTGAGCCGTTGAAGTTGTGGCGCAGGCCAAGGTTGTGGCCGATCTCGTGCACCAGGGTCGGAACCCATACGCCGGGCAAGAGCGCGGCGATGACTTTCTCCTGCTCCACATTCGTCAGCTGGTTCCAGGGCTTGAGCTGCGAGATGCCGAGCTTCTCCGGGCTGACTTCGCCTTCGATGGCCGCGCTCCAGTTGAAGAGCGACGCGTGGTAGAAGCAGTTGTGGCTCATCTCGTTGATCTGCGCGGTGTAGAGTTCTTCTTCCGTGAGCTTGGCGCGGTTCTTGAGCTGCTCGAGCCAGTGCGAGAGCTCGATCTTGCGGGCCGGGTTGAAGCTTTCGCGGCTTAAGTCGCGGGTGGCCTGCGTGAGCGTCAGGGGGCGCTGGCGCTGGGCCGAGCGACCCAGGAGCTGTGGGTGCTGGTGCGTGCTCGCGGAGCGCAGGCGCTCTTCTCTGATGTGCCGGGCGATCTCCTGCCGGTTCTGCGGCGTGAGTGAGCGCTCGACCTGTGCCAGCGCCTCTCGGCGCTTCGCCTCTTGCTCCTTGCTGCGCGCCTTCTCCTCGAGGAGTTCGTCGTAGGTGTCCTGGATGAATTTCTTAATCGTTCCGTAGTACATGACGGTCTGCGCCTTGAGGATCTCCCCTGTGCGCGGGTTGGTGACCGACGGGCCATAGCCGATGACCCCAGAGGCCTGCGGGTCGTCGACCATGATGATGAAGCTGTTGCGAATGTCGCCGATGTCCTTGCCGCGGCCGTCCTCGAGGCGCACCTTCATGTCCACGCCGGCGTGGGCGAACGAGCGGTTGATGCTCTCGACCGCGTCGCGCGTCGCCTGGAGCACGAGCTCTTTGCCGGGCCCGAAGAAGGCGTCGTTGAGGTAGTAAACGATCTCCTTGCGCTCCGGATTCCAGCGGTTCATGAGCACTTCGATCGAGTCGTCGCGCGTGCGGTTATCGGCGGTGAGCTTCGTCTTCTCCGTGGTGAAGAAGCCGAAGGAGTTCTGGTCTTCGAAGGGGTACGCCACGGCCTTGTAGTTCGGCGACGCGAGCTTGGAGAGCTTCACGAAGGAGTAGTGGTAGTCGACGGTGAACGCCATGTTGCGGAGGTCGTCGAAGCTGTTCAGGTCGGCGCACCAGAACTCCGCCGTCCAGGTCTTGGTGACGTGGATGTTGATGGCGCCGTCCTCGAGCTTCACGTCGCGCACGGTGGTCTTGCCGCCGTTGAAGCACTTCATGAAGACGTTGGTGAGCTGCTCCGGAAGGGTGTTGACCTCGAGCCACTTCAGGGAGTCGAAGTCGATCTGCATGAAGCGCTTTCGCTCCCAAGCGATGTCGCGCTCCTCCTCTCTGTTCGAGCACTCGCCGTACTGGTCTTTCTTGCAGCGGTAGTCTTTGTGCTTGATGGAGAACTCCATCACCGGACTGAAGTTGTTGGCGTTGCCGGAGAAGCGCTCTTCGTCGTTCGGGAGCTGGAGGACCACCAGCTTCTCCTTCTCGACCTTGAAGGTGACGAGCTTCTCGTCGCCCATCCAGTAGGAGCGCGACGCCGTCACGTCCTTCGGCGTACTACCGACGGAGGGCACATAGACATAAGGATCATTGGGGTCTTCTGAGACGATGCTCTTGGAGAACACACTCTCTTTGTAAACTTTCTCATAGCCCTGCTCCTTGGCACATCCCATTGCCAAAACAGCTGCGAAGAGACTTGTCATCCACAACGTACGCATAATCATCATCCCCTGTTAAAACACCCAATAGAGCGCGCTATAAACCGTGCTCGTCTTATTATTAAAAACTTCAAAGCTCTGGTCCGTGCCCTGCTCGAAGCGGCGCATGACGCCGCCGTTGGACCAGCCCGCCGCCAGCGTGAGGCCACCCTTGAACGAGTAGCCCGCCTCGCCCGAGGCGCTGTAGGCGGGGTCGCGGCGCCGGCCCGAGTAGGCCCAGCTCTGCGAGTGCGACGCGACTCCCTGGAGGTAGACCGCGTCGGTCACGCTCCAGACCAGCACGCCGAGGTTCGAGAAAGTGTACTCGGGGTTGCTGGTGCCGAGGCGGGTCTGCTCGTAGGTGTGGAAGTTGCGGATGCCCTGCGGGAGGTAGATAAACATCACCGATGGGGCCAGATTGACCATGAAAAGTGGTGCCACCGAGACACCGGCGAGCTTGGTGTCGCGAACGCGGGACTCTTTCGAGTAGGGCAAGTTCAGGCGCACCTGCTGACCAACAATGAGCTTGGAGCTGCGATGCCAGAAAGCGTTGTTCACCCACGCCAGGAACCCGTCGTTCGGCTTCCACTCTTCGTTCTGCGTGAGCTCCTTGTACCCCCCGAAGTACCCGCGCAGAAGGTGCGCGCCCTGGAGACGGTAGTTCAGAGTGAGATCACCGGAAACCGACGAGCGATACTGGCTCGACTCCTGCTCGACCAGATTGGAATTGTAGCCGAGCGAGAGGTTCCCAGAATAGGTCGGGAGCTTTTGCGCGGTCAGGTTCTGCTGCAGCGTCGACTGCGCGTGCGCCACGCCGTAGGCAAGAACCATCGTAAACAGGGCCAGCACCAAGCGCATACCGCTTCCTCGAAGGGCCCGGGGAACCAGAGGGCCTTGGCGCAAAATCCATTTGCACGGTCACTACATGCAAGAATCGTGACAAGGCCGAGGCAAGTACTTGGATGTTAGTTTTTTTAAGGAGATGCTCCGGGCCCGGGGCCAGGCCGCGCCCGGGCGAGTGTCTAGACTTTCGACACCCGCCCAGGAAAGCGCCTACCCAAGATCGCGCAGGATGACGCGGCTCAGGCGCCGTAGATCCGCCTCGAGCGACGCCCGGTCGTGGTAGGGGGCCTGCTCGGCGGGAAGATGGCAGAAGTGATTTGAGTACAAGAGGGCCATGTGCGTGAGCGTCGAGAAGAGCATCTTCACCGCCCAGAACATGTCCGACTCAGGGACGTCGTGCTTGAGCTGCCTCACGATCACCTTGGCGATCGCCAGACCTCCGGGAGGCCCGAAGTCTTCGTCGTCGGCGCCGCAGTCGTGGTTCCAGCCAGTTTCCGAAAGCATCATCTTGAACACCGAGCGCAGGATGTCAGCGCGCTCGAGGAAGTAGCCGAAGATCCACTCGACGAGCTCCTCGACGCTGATCTCCGGGTGCGCCGCCACGTGGGCCTCGATGGCGTCGCTGGCCTCGCGGTGCGCGAGGTCCATCACCTGGTTGAAGAGCTTCTCCTTCGTGTCGAAGTGGTAGTTGATGGCCGCGATGTTGACGCTCGCGCGCTTGGCGATCTCGCGCACGCTGGCCCCCTCGAAGCCCTTGAGCGCGAAAAGCTCGCGGGCCACGGTGAGGATTTTCTCTTTGGTTTCGATCTTCTGCTGTTCCGTCATGTCAGTTCACCAGGGCGCTTGAGGGCTCAGTCTCGGTAACGGGCTCCGGCGCGGTCACAGAATTCTCCACCGACTGACCTAGCTTCGAGAAGGCGCGGAGCCCCGGAAGCCGCAGAAGGAAGGCCACCCAGTCCTCGACGATGGCGTAGGCCGGTGGGATGAAGACCAGCGTGAAAATCGTTCCGGTGGTAAGGCCCCAGGCCATCGCCATCGTCATCGGGATGAGCATCGAGTCCGAGCCACCGATCCCGTAGGCCGTCGGGAAGAGCCCGGCGACGGTGGTGATCGAGGTCGTAACGACGGCACGCAAACGCTGGCCCGCGGCTTTCACGAGAATCTCCTCCAGCGGGAGCTTCCCGTCTTTCTTCATGCTCAGGATGAAGTCGATGAGCACGATGCCCGAGTTCACGATGATCCCCGCGAGGCCGATGATCCCGATCATCGCCAGGAAGCTCACCGGTCGCTGGTGGAGGAAGAAGGCGATCGAGAACCCGATGAGGCCCAGGGGAATCGTCATCATGATGATGAAGGGCACGAGGAAGGAGCGGAACATGAAGACCATGAGCGCGAAGATCCCGATGAGGGCGAGGATCATCGCCTCCCCGAGGGACTGCATCGACTCGGCCGTGCTCTCCTGCTCGCCGCCGAAGACCAGCGAAACTTCGGGGTACTTCATGCGCAGCTCGTCCCACTTCTCCATGATGATGGCGTTGGCCTTCGGCGAAGTCATCCCGACGCCGTCGACGC
>DAIPJL010000179.1:0-6408 GCA_036770305.1 Bacteriovoracaceae bacterium
AACCCGAGGGTAAAAAACCCTCAAGCGCCAACACCACTTTAGTAGGGCAGTTATTTTTTTACCTCTCGAGCAGCATGGCAACCCAATAAGGCCTGCCTTCACGATCCAGCGCCATGCCCAGCCCCAGAGCTCGATAGCGGCGGTCTTCTAGCTGACGGCGATGGGACCAAGAGCTTAGCCAGCTGGTGAGCGCAGCTTCGGCGTGCACCTGAAAGCGCGCCACGACTTCTCCGCACTGGTTGGCACGAGGAACTTCTCGGCGTGCGCGCAGGCAGCGCTCGGACATTCCCCAGTGCCCAAAGGGAACTCTCCCCTGGGCCATGTTGAGTGCATGCATCTGGGATTCCACGTCGAGGACGCGGATGCGGGTGAGCGCCGGCAGGCGCATCCGGCGTCGGTGATCGTTGATGAGTACGGTGAGCTCACGCAAGCTTCCCTGCGAATCGACGATCGGATCGACGTAGCGATCAGTGCTCGAACCACCTGAAGAATTCTGAGATTTGCCACATGCGGAGAACAGAACGAGGGCCGAGAGAATGAAGACGAGCTTCATGGGGATACCTCCTGTTGCAGGGAGGAACCACCTTACCAGCAAGTGCTAGGCGAGCGAGAAGACAAAAAATCTTACCGCTCGCACTTTGCCTTTAAAATTCAGCGTTTCGCGGCGTTCTCGGGAAAGGGATGACATCGCGGATGTTCGTCATTCCCGTGATGTACATCACCGCGCGCTCGAAGCCCAATCCGAAGCCGGCGTGGGGGGCCCCGCCGAAGCGGCGCAGGTCGAGGTACCACCAGTAGTCCTTCGGATCGAGGCCACTCTCCTCCATGCGCTGGAGGAGCTTGGCGTGGTCGTCTTCGCGCTGGGAGCCGCCGATGATCTCGCCGACGCCCGGAACCAAGATGTCCATGCAGCGAACGGTTTTGTTGTCCGGGTTGAGCTTCATGTAGAAGGACTTGATCTCCTTCGGGTAGTCGGTGACGATGGTCGGCTTCTTGAAGTGGATCTCACAGAGGTAGCGCTCGTGCTCGGTGGCGAGGTCGCCGCCCCAGGCGGGAGCGGCGAACTCGAACGTGTGGCCGGCCGCCTGCGCCTTCTGCAGGATCTCAATCGACTCGGTGTAGCTGACGCGCGCGAAGTCCGAGTTCGCCACGTGCTGCAGCGTCTGCAAAAGCTCGGGGTTGTTCTTCTGCGCCAAGAGCGCGAGCTCGTCCGGGCACTTCTCCATGGCGGCCTTGATCATGTACTGGATGTAGTCGCGGCCCAGGGCCGCCACGTCGTCGAGGTCGGCGAAGGCGACTTCCGGCTCGATCATCCAGAACTCGGCCAGGTGGCGCGCGGTGTTCGAGTTCTCCGAGCGGAAGGTCGGCCCGAAGGTGTAGATCTTCCCGAGCGCCAGCGCGTAGGCCTCGCCCTCCAGCTGGCCCGAGACGTTGAGGAAGGTCTCCTTGGCGAAGTAGTCCTTGGAGAAGTCCACCGCGCCCTTGTCGGTCTTGGGCGCGTCGTTCAGCGGCAGCGTGGAGACGCGGAACATGTCGCCGGCGCCTTCGCAGTCACTGGCGGTGATGATCGGCGTGTTAAGGTAGTAGTAGCCGCGGCCGTCGAAGAAGTCGTGGGTGGCCTTGGCGAGCACGTGGCGGATGCGGAAGACGGCGCCGAAGAGCTGGGTGCGGGCGCGCAGGTGCGCGTTCTCGCGCAGAAACTCCAGCGAGGTTTCTTTCTTCTGCAGCGGGTACTCCTCGGGCACACCGCAGACCAGCGTCACGGCCCTGGCCTGCATCTCGATGGACTGGCCCTTGCCCTGGCTCGCCACCACCAGCCCTTGCACTTCCACCGCCGAGTGCAGGCCAATCTTGGTGATCTCTTCGTAGCCCGGCAGGGTGGCGTCGATGACGATCTGCAGGTCTTTCTGCGAGGACCCGTCGTTCACCACCATGAAGGAGAACTTCTTCGAGTTGCGCAGGCTGCGCACCCAGCCCTTGACCGTGTGGACCTGGTCCACCGGCGCGGTGAGATGAAGGGTCTTAATTGCGGTGAAGTTTTGCAACATGAGTCCGTCCTAGTGTTGAGCGAAGATTTTGTGGAGCACGTCTTGGGTCTGGTGCCACTTGAGCCGCGGGCCGTACTGCGCCACCACGCGGGAGGCCGCCGCGGAGGCGAGCTTGCCGGCCGAGGCGTAGGTGTGGCCGTGAGTGATCGCGAAGAGGAAGGCTCCGGCGAACATGTCCCCGGCGCCGTTGGTGTCGATGGCCTTCACCGGGAAGGCCTCGATGTCGATGAAGGTCTCACCATCAAAAATAATGGCGCCGTTTTCGCCGCGGGTGATGACGAAGGTCTTCGCCACTTTCTTGAGCGCTTCGCGCGCCTCGAGGAGATGGCGCGTGCCCGCGAAGGCGAGCGCCTCGTCCTCGTTGGCGAAGAGCAGGTCGACGCCCTTGGGGCCCAGCATCTCTTTCATCCCGTCGGCGAAGAACTGCACCATGGCCGGGTCGGAGAAGGTCAGCGCGGTCTTCACACCATTCCTCTCGGCCAGCTCGCGCGCCTTCACGGCGGCCTTCTGGCCGGTGGGCGAGGCCACCAGGTAGCCCTCGATGTAGAGGTACTTCGAGTCCACCAGGGCGCTCTCGACGAGCTCGGCGTCGGAGAAGGTGGAGGTGATGCCGAGGTAGGTGTTCATGGTGCGCTGGGCGTCCGGGGTCACCATGACCAGGCACTTGCCGGTGGTGCCGGCGGGGCGCTTGTGCAGCAGGTTGGACTCGACGCCCGATTCCTTGAGGTCTTCGGCGTAGAAATCGCCGGCGGCGTCGTTGGCCACCTTGCAGGAGTAAAAACACTTGCCGCCGAACTGGGCGACGGCGATGACACTGTTGGCGGCCGAGCCGCCGCACTGGCGCTTGAGCGGGCCCTGGCCCAGCGCCGCCAGCAGCTGGTCCTGGCGCTCCTCTTCGACGAGCGTCATGCGCCCTTTTTCAATCTTATGTTGAGCGAAGAAGGCGTCCGCGACCTCGAACTCCATGTCCACCAGTGCGTTGCCGATCCCGTAGATGTCGTACTTTTTCATCCTGCCTCCGCGCGTAAGAAACCGGCCTCTATTCTATGAAAACATTCAGGGCAAGTACACATCGAAGCGCACCGCTTTGCCTTCCTGCGCGAACTGCGGCGCCGCCAGCAGCGGGGCCGCCTTGGGGGGCCGCTTGATGATCAGCCGCAGGCCCTGCCGGCGCAGGCCTTCGGCGACGCTCACGGCGTCGTGGTCCTCCCCGACCAGCTCGCGGAAGACGCGCATCTCCTTGCGCGGCAGCGCCTTGGGATTACTCTCCGAGTACATCGGATCGAAGTAGATCACCTGCGCCTCCGGCGGCGGCGTGGTGAGCGCGAGCGCCAGGCGCCAGTGGGCCTTGATGGGATGGGCCCAGCGCTGGTAGGCACAGCTCAGCAAGAAGGCCACCAAGGGATGGCGCTCGCTGGAGACGACCTTGGCGCCCAGGGCCAGAAGCTGCAGGGAGTCCCCCGCCAGCCCACAGGTGACGTCCCAGACGGTGGGAAGTTGGTTGTTTTTCACTCCCAGGGCCCGGTAGAGAGGCTGGGAGCGCTTGGCCTGGGTGGTGCGCTGCCACTGGGCGAAGTCGGCGTCAAAATCTAGACGCACCGGCCTCTCCCCTGCCTGCGGCGAGCGCAGCTCCGGGCCCTGCTCTCCCCAGAGGATATGTTGCGTCAGCCCCGCTGCCTCCAGCCCTTGCCAGAGCTGGGCCTCTTCAGCGGTGGCGGGTGAAAACTTCACGGGCACACCTTAACAAATGATCAACGTCCGCACTAAAATAGCGCAACTTCCTGGCCCCATCATAGACTAAAAAATATCGCCTACCAAGGACACGTCCATGACGAATATTCCGCTGAGCTTTAGCCCCGAGAAACTCGAGCGCGAGCTGCGCCCGTTCTACATCGGCGCCAGCGACGCCGACATCCAAGCGATGCTGCAGGCGCTGGGCCTCAAGTCGCTGGACGACCTCTACGCCCACATCGCCCCGGAGCACAAGTTCAAGGGCCCCATCACGCTGCCGCGGCCCATGGGCTACCAGGAACTGATCGACCACGTGAACGCCCTGGCGCGCAAGAACAAACCGATGACCAGCTTCATCCAGGACGGCCTGCCGAGCTACCGCGCCAGCTCCATCGTCGGCGACATCTGCAGCATCCGCGGCCTCACCACCGCCTACACGCCCTACCAGCCCGAGCGCTCTCAGGGAACGCTGCAGACCCTGTGGATCTACCAGTCCCTCATCGGCATGCTGACCGGTTTCGAAGCGGTGAACGCTTCGCTCTACGATCGTTCCACCTGCCTCTTCGAGGCGATGCTCTGCGCCCAGCGCCTGGTGAAGAACTCCACCACCGTGCTGGTCACCGAGGCGATCTACCCCGGTGACCTCGCCGTGCTCGACACCCACGCCAAAGAGACCTCGCTCAAGATCGAGCGCATCCCGCTGGATCCCGCCACGGGCCTCACCGACTACGCCTGGCTCGAGAAGCGCCTGGCCAGCACCACCGAGCTCGCGGCCATCGCCTTCCCGCAGGTCAACACCCTGGGCAACCTCGAGGACGTCGATCGCCTGGCGAACCTCGCCCGCGCCCGGGGCCTCAAGTCCATCGCCATCGTCGACCCGCTCAAACTCACCAAGGGCGGCCTCAAGGCGCCGGTGAGCTTCGGGGACAAGGGCGCCGACATGCTGGTGGCCGAGGGCCAGCACCTGGCCCTCGCCGCCAACTTCGGTGGCCCGGGCCTGGGCATCTTCGCCATCCGCTACAACAACGAGGACAAGTTCTCCATCCGCTCCACCGCGGGCCGCTACGTCGGCAAGGCCCTCGACTCCAAGGGCCGCGAGTGCAAGGCGCTCATCCTCTCCACCCGCGAGCAGCACATCCGCCGCGAGAAGGCGACCTCCAACATCTGCTCGAACCAGAGCTTCGTGGCGAGCCTCGCCGGTGCCTGCATGCTCGAGCGCGGCGACGAGGGCCTCGCCGCCCAGGCCCAGGCCGGCTTCCACAACATCCGCAAGCTCACAGCAGAGATTACCAAGTGCCCGGGGGTGAAGCTGAAGTTCCCCCAGGCCCAGCAGTGGAACGAAGTCACCGTCGAGCTGCCCATCAAAGTGAGCGAGTTCCTCAGCTTCGCGCGCGCCCAGGGCGTCGAGGCCGGCGTGGACGTCTCGCAGCGCTTCTCGCAGCTCAAAGGAAACCTGCTCCTCATCGGCGCCAGTGACTTGGTGGGCGACGCGGAGATCGCGCAGCTGGTGAAGCTCTTCCAGCAGAAGTTCCCCGGCACGCAAGCTGCGAGCACGCTCGCCCCCATCGCCGCCACGAACCTGCGCACCGACGCCCCGGAGATCCCCAAGCTCGCCGCCAAAGACGTCTTGAGCTACTACCAGCGCCTGGGCCAGCAGAACCTCAGCCCCGACGACGGCATCTACCCGCTCGGCTCCTGTACCATGAAGTACAACCCCTACATCAACGACTACGCCGCGGGCCTGCCGGGCTTCACCGACGTGCACCCCGAAGCCCCCTTAGAAAACGTCCAAGGCACCCTCGAGATCCTGTGGGAGATCCAGGAGCAGTTCAAGGCCATCACGGGCCTTCCGGCGGTGACCACCCAGCCGGTGGCCGGTGCCCAGGGCGAGCTGGTCGGCATCAAAATGTTCCAGGCCTACCACCGCGACCGCGGTGAGGGCGACCAGCGCGACATCATCATCATCCCGCGCTCGGCCCACGGAACCAATCCCGCTACCGCCACCATGGCCGGCTACGAGACCTTCACCGAGAACGGCGTCCCCCACGGCATCGTGCTGGTCGAGGCCCTCCCGAGCGGAGAAATGAACCTCGAGCAGATCAAGCAGATCCTCAAGGAGCACGGCCCGCGCGTCGCCGGCGTGATGGTCACCAACCCCAACACCGCCGGCATCTTCGAATCCAACTTCGCCGAGATGAGCCGCCTGGTGCACCAGGCCGGGGGCCTCGTCTACATGGACGGCGCCAACATGAACGCCATCGCCGGCATCGTGGATCTCAACGCCATCGGCGTCGACGCCGTCCACAACAACCTTCACAAGACCTGGACCATCCCCCACGGCGGCGGCGGCCCGGGCGACGGCATGGTGGCGGTCTCCGAGCGCCTCAAGGACTTCCTCCCCGGCGTGCAAATCCAAAAAGACGCCAAAGGCGCGTTCAGCGTCACCCGCGCACCGAAGTCCTGCGGCTCCTTCCACCGCCACTGGGGCAACTTCGCCCACAAGGTGCGCGCCTACACCTACATCAAGGCCCTCGGCGCCGAAGGCGTCTACAAGATGAGCGCCGTGGCGGTGCTCTCCGCCCGCTACCTGCACCACAAGCTCGCCAAGCTCTACCCCACGCTCCCGGAC
>DAIPJL010000180.1:0-6361 GCA_036770305.1 Bacteriovoracaceae bacterium
AAGCTCGGGTGAAAGGCGAGCGAAGCGATAGAGAGTCGCAACAGAAGCGATGACGAGCAGGAGGAGGAGGGTGAGCGAGCGTGGCTTCATTCGAGCACGAGGAAGCTTAAGTCGAGGACCTTGAAGGGCTTCTCCCCGGCGTATTCGATGTCGCTGTACTCGTCTTCTCCCGGCGCCGGCTCGAAGCAGTCGGAGCAGTTGCTAAACTGGGCGCGCAGGCGACAGGCGAAGGTGGTGCCCGGGGGGATCCACTTGTTCATCTCGAGGAGGAGGACGCTCGAGGATGCAGGCCCCGGGACGGGGAACTGCTGGTTAGATGGGACGCTCGCGTTGTAGTCGATGTAGGGGCCAGTGAGCGTCTGGATGTAGCTCTTCTGCGGGGCGATCTGCGCCATGAAGGCCATCTCCATGCCGGGCACGAAGCGCGCGAGGCACTCGGCCGGAGTGAAGTCCGGCGTGCCGAAGCCCAGGCAGTCTTTCTCCTGGAGCATGAGGACGCTACGACGGTACTCGTCCTGCGACACCCAGCGGGTTTCGTTGTTGCTCGACATCTGAACCATGCAGACAGGGTGGAGGGCCTTGCTCGGGTAGTTTCCGCTCACGGGCTTTTTGAAGCGCTGTCCGTCCTCGGGGAGGACTTCCGCGTCCGTGCAGGAGACCGCGCCTTCCGAGAGGCTTGGAAATCCATTGATGGAACACGGCCGCGTCTGCGGGTTGTTGCGATCGGTGTTGGTGACCTTCATGTGCGCCCAGGGCGTCGCGAGGATGGTCACGCCGCCGATGGGGATGTTAGAGCGATTGACCATGTCGAGCCCGATGCCGATGATCTCTCCCGGAGAAATGCGGTTGTTGCTGTTGTTGTACTCCCAGCCCGCGAGGCCCACAGACGGGGTTATGACTCGGCCCTGGTAGAGCACCGAAGCCGCGATCGCTTGGCCGAAGGCCTGGGAGTCGTCGATGAAGATGGTGGAGAAGGGGCCTCCGGTCTTGTAGTCCAGAGCCGCCTTCGGAAGCAGCACGCTCTTCACGCGGTTCACTTCGTCGACGCTCGTGACGCCGGCGCGCGTGCCGGTAATGTTGTTTGGGAAGTTGGCGAACATCGTCTCGAACGACGGGAAGACGTTGAAGGGGCTGCCGCCGATGAGGGTCGCGTAGGCGTCCTGGCGCGTGGCCGAAGCGGAGGTCGAGTTCGAGAAAGTTCCGTTATCGTCGTAGTGCCGGAAGAGCAGTAGTCCGTACATGTCCAGCAGGCGCTCGGACTTCTCCTTCGTGAAGTTCGGGCAGTGGTCGCGGGTGATGTAGTGGTGGATGTTGCGTGCCATCGCCTGGGCCCAGCGCCGGGCGGTGATGGGCCGTACGCCGTAGTACCAGTCGTAGGCGGCGTTGCGGTGGAGGTTCACCATGGCGCGCGGCTTGCCGCTGCCGTCGTTGGTGTTGTTGTAGTCGGTGCCGCGGCCGGTGAGGTCGCCGAGGTGTGCGAAGGCGTCACCCATCACCATCATGACGTGGTCCACGGCCTGGTTGTGATCCATGAAGCACTCGGTCTTGAGGGACTCCGTGAGGGCCACGAGGTAGTGCGAGGCGAACATCCCACCGTTGTGGACGTCTTCGAGAGGAAGGCCCGGCTGGAAGGGTTCGTAGAGGAGGTAGTCCGGGTAGGAGAGGCGTTCGTCGGGGAGGCTGCTAATGCCGGGAGCGTGCATGTCGTGTTCTTCCGTTAGCGGTCTGCGGCCTAGCACGAAGCGGCCGAAGGCCCAGTCGGCGAAGGAGGGGCGGCCATTCATGGCGTAGCCGAAGTAGTCCGCGACGCCCTCGCCGATGGCGCCGAGCTCGGAGTAGAAGCCGTAGTAGGGGAAGGCCTGGTAGGGGAGCGGTTCCCACACGCCGCTCACGCGTTCGGCGTTGCGCATGTTGAGGAAGAGGGTCATGAAGACGTGGCCCATTTCGTGATAAATGATCGAGGGATCCTGTACGATCAGAACGCTCTTCGAGGACCCTTCACGGTAGCCCGGGTAGGCGGTCCAGCCGAGCTTCACGGCGTTCGACACGGGCTCGTAGAATGCGTTGTTCCGCAGCGATTCGTCGGTCAGAGTTGAGTACACCGTCAGCTGTGCCGCCTTGGTCATCTGAGACTTCGTCGCGAGGTACTTGAACCACCATGTCCCCATCTCCGCGAGGTGGTAAGGCACGGCCGGAGGAATGCTCTTGTTGCCGTCCTTGTGGAGGCGCTTGTGCATCAGCGTGGTGGAACTCATGAGTCGCTCGACGACTTTGTTCACGTGGTACATGGCCTGGACCTGGTAGAACTCGCTCGAGCCGGTGCGGAAGATCCAATTCCCGCTGTTGGGCTGGAGAGGGACGGCGGACGGGGAGTCGTCGGCGAAGACCTTGAGACAGTCGAGGAAGGTGTAGGGCGCGGACATGCCGAGGTCGTAGAAGTCCTGGCGGAAGAGACAGTCGTTGGTGAGAGTCGTTTTCGCTAGCGGGGTGATCTGCTTCGGCGAGCCGCCGAGGATCTTGCCGATGTTGAAGTTCGCTGAAAGGCGCTTGTTGCCGGTGGCGTTGGTGGGGTCGTCTTCATAGACGTAGGCGCGGCCCAGAAGGCTTTCGTTCACAACGCTCGGATCATTCCGAACGCCGGCGCTCTGCAGCTGGGTGGGGTTGCAGCTCGCGGAAAGGACGAGGACGACGAGGGCCATCAGCGAGGGCAAAAAATGGGGACTGAATTGGGGAGCTATAATCCGTGCTCTCATAGTTCTCCTGCTTTATCGGCAGGAGGGTAGGGCCACTATAGCCGTACCCTAGACAAAAATTAGCGGCCAATAGTGCCGGAGCCGTATGCCTGACCCAAAGTGTCCAGTGTGTCGATGAGGGCCTTGCCGATGGTGCCGGAACCACTGTTATTGTAGGCGGCGCACACCGCCGAGCGGTTCTCGCCGAGCTGGCTCGACTCGCGCACGATACGTTCTTCGCGCTGCTCGGGGGTTTCTTGAGCTTGTCCGTTAGCGCCACCCGCACTAGTACGAGGTGCAGTGTTGCGGACAGCTTCTTTCAGAGAAGAAACTTTGTACTCCTCGCAAAACTCCTCGCGTGGCTGATTTGAACCGGACTGAGACCTACAATTCTTCGTCCAGTAGAGGTACTTATTGCAAGCGTCGCCGTCTGCGGTTGCATCTGAAACAGAAATCCCACGCACTTTTGTACAGTAGGTGAGCTCGTCGACAACACCTTGGGATTGATATGTGCGTTGAAGCTGAGCAAGGGTCATGACATCTTGGTTTCCATCAGCTCCGATCGAGCGGCAGTGCGCACGGAATCGACGGTAGTACTGCGCCACTCCCGTGTCGCCGGCCTTCGCCGCAGCGGTGAGAATGTCGTCGAACTCGTCGGCGCTCTCACAGCCCGGGCCCGTGCCCATGGACTGGAGACGGCTACAGTACTGCGCTTGCTCTTGCTGCTGCTTCTGCATCGCTTCGGCGGCCTGGGCGCGCTGCTGGCGCTGACCGTTCATGAAGGCCTGGAAGGCCTGCTGGCACATGCCCTTGTACTGCGCGATCTCCTCGAGGGTGCTCTTCATGTTGGCCTGGATGTTCGCGATGTGGCCGTAGACGCCTTTCTGCGCGGTGCTGGCGCCTTTCGCGAGGCCCGTCTCTTCGCTGCCGTACATGACGGCGCGGTTCTGCTGGGCGACCTGGTCTTTGAGGGAGAGAAGGTTCTTCTTCATCTGCTCGAAGTACTGATCTGGGTCCTGAACTTCCATCGCCTCGAGGCCCCTGACCATCTGGCGCTTGTCCTGGTCGATGTGGAACTTGAGGTCCTTGGTGGGGAGCACGAGGCTCTGCTTGAGGTTGGCGGCGATGTTCAGGCCATCGACGGCGGTGATCTGCTCGACCATGGCGTACATCTTGTTGAGGTCGGCTTCGTTCTTCGCGAGGTTGGCCTTGTACTGAGCCACGGCCTGGTCGCGCTTGGCGACGACGTCTTTGACTTGCTTCTCCGCCTTCGCGAAGCACTGGCGCATGTTAGTGGCGCAGGCGTTGGCGCGCTTCACGCAGAAGTCCTGGCTGCTGCTGGAGAGCTCTTTCGGCGTACAGGTGCCGACGCCGGAAGCGTTTGCCTTGAGGTTGTCGCCGCAGTTGAGCATCCGGTCGACGATGCTGGCCTTGACTTTGCCCGCGAGGGTCTTCTGAAAGGCGCTGTACTTGTTGCGGGCCTCGCGCAGCTTCTCGACGACCTGGCGGCCACTGAAGCCCTTCTCGTTAGCGTTGCGCTCGAACTGCTGCTTACAGTTCTCGACGTGCACCTGGATGAAGGCGGCCGGCGTCATGCGCGTGGTGGCTTCGATCACCGAGCCGTCGACCGCGGCCGAGGCCTGGGTGTTCACGAGGTAGCGCGAGTTGTTGTTCTTCGCCTCTTCTTCGGCGATGAGCTGGAGCTTGCGTTCGATGGTCAGGTCGCTGCGCGCGAGCGTCGCCTGGATGAAGGTCCGGTAAGCGTTGTCGGCGTCGCGGTTCGCGGTGCTAGACGCCGCGGGGTCGATGATCTTGAGCTTGTTCGTGAGTAGCGCGGAGATGTTGCTCTGGCGCTGGAGGCAGGCGTCCTTCTCGGCGCGTTCCCACTGGTTCAGGGCGAACTCGAAGTCCGCGCGGTCGTTCTTGAGGGTCGAGACGAGGTTCTCCGAGCGGCCACCGGTGAATGCGGCAATCTCCTGGCTGATCTCGAGTTCTTTGATGCGCGCTTCTTTCTGCTGCTCCGTGAGCGCCGAGCGGAAGGCCGCCGAGTCGTTGAGACCATAGTTCGACGGGAGGTCTTTCACGCCGTCCTTGATGAAGGCCGCGGCGTTACCGACCTCGATCTCGCGAGCCGCGAGGTCTGCCATGCGCCGGATGTCCTTTTCGAGGTTCTGCGCCGTATTGTTGTTGAACTCCATGGCGTTGAAGCCGGTGCCTTCTTTCTTGTTCGCGATCTCCGAGAGCCGCGCCTCGATGCCCTTGAGGCCCTTGGCGCCGGTCTTCTTGAACTCGTCGCCGGAGAGCACGGCCTGACAGGCGGGGTCGTTGAAGGCGTTGGCGAAGTTCACGCTGTTCTGGTCGAGGATGGCCTTGCCGTTGCGGGTGGCGCCGCGGAAGCCTTCGCCTTCGAGGAGCGCCATCGAGTCTTCGATCTTGTTGCGGTCGGCTTCGGCCTGTTTCTTGAACGCGTCCTGCGCCTTCTGCATTTTGTTGATGAGGTTGTCGATCTCGTCTTCGCGCTTCTTCAGCGCGCGGGCGAGCTGGTCGGCCTTGGCGTTGAGACAGCCCATGCCGGTGTTCGAGGTCGCGTTCGTCTCTAGGGAGAAGTTCTTATAGATGTTTTCCATCTGCGCGAAGTGGTTGTAGTAACCCATCACCGCGCCGGACTTCGCCGCGGCGGCGGGGTCCGTGCCGTCGAGGCCGTTGGCGCAGTCGCTCGGCTCGACGAAGTTCGGCCGCGTGTTGAGGATGTTGCACTCCGGGAAGACTTCGCTTACGCACTGGGTGGGCTGGGTCGGAGTGCCGCAGTTCGCGGGATTGAGCTGGGAGGTGAGCGCGTTCATCTGGTTCATGGCCTCCTGCTGGGCCACTTGCATCTGCAGGCCAGAAAGGACGCCTTTGGCAACCTGGTTCACGCCGCCCATGATCGCGGCCATGTTCTCCGTCCAGTGGGCCTCGCGCTGGCGCTCGCTGGAGCTGCCGCGAGCTGGCGCCTGAGTCGAGTTGGCGATCGCCAGTGGCGAGAGTGCCAGCTCGGCGGCGACGAGAAGCGCTAGTGAACGGTACGTGAGGTCTCTTCTCATAACAGGGTCCTTGGTTGGCCTAAGGCCTTTGATTTCATAACTTATCGGTCAAGCCCTCAGAATCATTAAACTCATATGCTAGGCTCCTTTTATTTTAAGCCCTGGCAGCAAAATCACCTAAGTCCTTCGATCGGTTTTTGAGTTAGCTTGGCTTTCTTTAAAAAAGGTTTAAACTAAAAGTCAGTAATTCTAAGTACTTTTGTGAGCTACCTCGATGAACCTCAAGGCCCTCTTTCAGCGACTGCGACCGCCTAAAAAATCGGGCACCAAAGGAGTGAAATCCCCTGGTCCGAGGAAAGTACCGACCTATTGGCTGCGTTTTTCGTCGATCGAAGACGCACCGGAGTACCAGCTCGAGGGCGTCTTGAGTGTGGGGAGCGAAGCCGGAGACATCGTCATCGACGACGCGACTCTGGCCCCGCGGCACGCGCTCTTTAAGCTCGAAAAGGGCACCGTCACCGTAATGGATGTCGGAAGCTCAAGCGGGACGAAGGTGGGTGAGCACCAGCTCACGAAAGGCAAGCCTGTTCTCCTCAGGCCCGAGGA
>DAIPJL010000181.1:0-6241 GCA_036770305.1 Bacteriovoracaceae bacterium
GCCCAAAACTGATCTTAATCTGCGCACCTTCGCTATCGCTATCGCTATCGCTATCGCTATCGCTATCTAGATTCAATTACTTACCTCTGAATTTGCGGTATATATATTTTTAATATACAATCCGAGGGAGGCTTCATGAGGTTAACCATCGCTTGGTTACCAACCGACGAAACAGAGAACATGGAGCGTTTCGGTGTAAACTTTACCCTTGCTCTAGGTTGTGAAAAATGCGCATTCGTTTTCGATTCCCAACATCGCTGGAGATCACATCTTCATCGGCCCAACCGATGACCTCTCACTCATCCTTGCCGTCTACTGTGTCCGCCAAGGGAGAATTCGCCAGATTCTTTTCTCCCGCCTAGCTACCGCTTCTGAGCAGCAGACCTACTTCAACAAACTGAAGGGGATTCTATGAAGAAAAAACTCCGACCGATCCCGAAGAAAATTCGCTCCGAGTATCTCGAGGAATTTCAGAAACCCCTCAGCTTAGAAAAAGCCATTCGCCGAGGGATTTTTATTAACCTGGAAGAAGAAATCATCGAGTACTTTAAACAAATCGCTGGACCGTCCGGAAAAGGCTATCAGCACCTCATTCAAGAAGCTTTGCGGCACTACAAAGACAACAATCTAAAACCGAAGATTGTCTGGGAAAACTCACGTTAGCTAGTAGCGCTTCTTCTTTTCCCAGTTCAACGCCGAAGCGATGATCTTCTCGAGGCCCTCGTGCTGCGGGCGCCAGTCCGTCTGCTGGAGGATCTTCTCGGCGCGCGAGATGAGATTCGCCGAGTCCCCTGGCCGCGCCGCCGACTCGACGACCTTGAAGTCGACGCCACTGATCTCTTTCACCTTCGCAATGACTTCGCGGACCGAGTAACCTTTGCCGTAGCCGCAGTTGAAGACGTTCGTCGGGCCACCGGCGCGTAGGTAGCTGAGCGCGCTGAGGTGTGCCGCCGCCAGGTCGGTCACGTGGATGTAATCTCGGATGCAGGTACCGTCAGGAGTCGGGTAGCCGGTCCCGAAGATTTCCATCTGTGGCCGTTTCCCGACCGCCGTTTCACAGGCGACCTTGATGAGGTGCGTGGCCTGCGGGAAGGACTGGCCGATCATCCCGCCGGCGTCGGCGCCAGAAACGTTAAAGTAGCGCAGGGCGACCGCACTCATGGCGTTGACGGAACAGGTATCCCACAGCATCTGCTCGGTCATGAGCTTCGAGTGGCCGTAGGGTGTAAGCGGAGCGAGCGCAGCCGTCTCCGCGCACACGCCATCCTGGGGCATCCCGTACACGGCCGCCGTCGAAGAAAAGATGAAATGCCTCACCTTGTGAGTCACGCAGTGACCCAGCAGCTTCCAGGAGTTGAGGGTGTTATTCTGGTAGTAGCGCAGGGGCTCGCGCACCGACTCGGGGACGACGATGGAACCGGCGAAGTGCATGACGGCTTCGAACTGGTGATGCAGGAAGAGGCGGTTGAGGATCTCGTCGTCGCCGAGGTCCGCGACCACGAGCTCCGCACCGATCACGGCCTTGCGAAAGCCCGTGCTGAGATTGTCCACGACCACGACGGACTCGCCCGCTTCGACGAGGCTCTTCACGACGTGCGAGCCGATGTAGCCGGCACCACCGGTGACTAGAATTTTGCCCATGAGTAATCTTAGTATTTTTTGGGGATATCTGTCACAATTTCTGCGTCTGGCAATAGTTCGCAAAGAACTCCATAAAATTGCGCTCATAATTGGCCCAGGTCATCGGCCCGGCGACCTCGGCGTTGAGCTCCCCGAGCCTGGCGCGCAACTGCGCATCGGCCAACAGGCGATCGAGCCCCTGCGCGATCAACCCCGCGTCCTGTCGGTCGATGATGAAGTCGCGCTGCTCTCCCCGCAGGATCTCCGCGAACCCGACCGTCCGAGTGACGATCACCGGCTTGCCTAGCGCTAGGCACTCGAGGAAAGTGATGCCCGCGGATTCGATGTGGGCCGCGTACACCACGACGTCGAGCGCGCTGATCAGATTCTGCACGTCCTCGCGCGGTGCCAGCCACTGCAGGCGCTCCCCCATCCCCACGGCCTGCGCGAGCTCGCTGAAGCGCTGGGGTCTGCCGTCTTTCCCCACGATGAGGAGCTTGATCTTCGACTTCCAGCGTTCTTCGATCCGTCCCATGGACTCGATCAGCGCCCTCGCGCCTCGGTTGTCGAGGTTTCCGGAGGCCACCACCCCAACGACGATCTCGTCCGAGGCAACCTTAAGCTGCGCACGGAGCTTCGCCACTTCCGCCGCCGCAACCTTCTGCCGCAGGTCCGCGTCGTGGCCGGGGTAAATCACGTGCATCGGCACGCGCAGGTCAAAGCGGCGCTGGAGGTCGTCGCGCATGAGCTTCGAGACACAGATGATCTCGCGGAAGCTTCCCTGCTCGAAGATCATCCGGTGGAAGGGGATGGAGAGGTTCTTGAGATTGTGCGGGCCCGGTGCCACCTCCGCGCCGAGGTGAACGCAGGTGTGCAGGTTGAGGATGTCTTGCCGGAGGGTGTCGCCGTTGCCGACGACGATCGCGTCTCTCCGTGTCTTCCGGCGGGCCTGCAGATCGAAGAATTTCCGCTGGAAGAGATTCGTCTGCGGCCAGCGGAAGGCCTTCTTGCAGCGGATCGCAGGGTGATTTTTAAGAGAGGGGTGAAAGGTCTCCGCGATGACGTTCACGTCGTGACCCGCGCGACTCAAAGCGAAAGCTTGTGTCATCAGGATCTTAGGGGTCCCAGAGAGCGCGTCCGTGTTTTTGAGGATCAGATCGACGTTTGGCCTAGCTTTGCTTATCATAAGTCACTCTCATTACTCAGCGAGCAGCACGCATGGCACTTCTCCCCGTTCATCTTCCGATTCTGATGTACCATCAAATCATGCCGGAGAGCGATCCGCATTTCAAAAAGCACATTGCCGTCGATCCCGCCGTCCTCCGTCAACAGATCCGTGCGCTCCAGAACGAAGGCTGGAAGTTCGTGACCCTCGAGGAGTACTTCGTCGCCTCCGCGCGGGGCCCCAAAGTAGCCGTGATCACCTTCGACGACATCACCGCCAACTTCACGCGCTACGCTGCGCCCGTGCTCGAAGAGCTCGGCGTTCGCGCAAACGTTTTTCCGATCCAAAACATGACGACGGGGAAGGCCTTCCACAACCTCAAGCCTGAGGGCGTCGAGGCACTCACGGAAGCCGAGCTCCTCGAGCTCCATCGCAAAGGTCATGCCCTTGGCTCCCACTGCCAGTCGCACCAAAACCTTCGTAAGATCAGCTTCAGTGACGCGCGCCAGGAACTCGCCGAGAGCAAGGCGTGGCTGGAAGGAATCACCGGCGAGCGCATCCAGACCATCTGCTACCCCATTGGGGGCGTCGACCGCGACATCGTCGAAGCTGCGCGCTCGCTGGGCTACACGATTGGCGTTTCGACGCTAAAAGGTACCCTGCAGTTCCTGGAGGCCGACCGAATGACTCTCCGGCGTGTGAACATCAAAAACGACACCCGCGGCAGTCAACTTCTCAAGAGTGTCGGGCCCTTCTACGGCTTTCGGCGACTGCTGACCCGGCCTTTCCGCGCGAAATACCGCGTGAGTGAAAGACATCCCAGCTTCAAAAAAAACTGAACTCGAACGATAATCTTCAAATGAAGCTCTTTCCAAGGATAAGTATGAAATTAGTCTTTGCTTTATTCTTAATCGCAAGTTCTCCATTTTCATCTTCTGCGGAACAAAAAAAAGCCACCTCCGCAATGATCAAAGAATCGCCACAATCGGAGGCTTCGACTAAATCCTCGGAAATAAAACTTGCGAAGAAAAAAATCAAAGTTAAGCAAAAAAAGAAAGATGAAGGGATGAAACTCCGCCAAAAGAGGCTGAGCCCTAAAGCAAGAAAACACCTCACCCGGCGCACACTTAGAGATAAAGAGAACACTGAAGCTCCACAAAAAGAAGGCACAGGCCCTTAATTTTTTTTAACGAGAAATTCCAAGCCACCGAAAATGCTTGACAAGAAAACTTAACTTATGTCCCGAGCAAAAGACTCCGATAATCGGTTATCAGTTTTATTTGAACTGAAAACCACTAGGAGAATTTATGCGGACACGTTGGTTGAGTCTCTCCCTTCTCGCCCTTGCTCTTTCACCTTTTGCTCAGGCCCAGCTAGTAAATAGTACTTTCTGGAGCGAAGGCGGCTACGATGCTAAGCAACGGGCCCTGGCGACGGCATACGCCAACGCCCTTCCCGTTCTCATCAACCCCCTAATTGGAATGACCTCAAAGGACACCGTGGTCATCTCGAATAAATTCAGTGCGAAGAACGTGGCTACTGGAAGATCACTTGGTTCAGGAACCTGTAGCATCACAATGACCTTCGATAAGGTCATCATAGGTGCGACGAGCTCGGACTATTTCGTTCATGTTCGGAAGCTTCCGGTGAGAACGAAAGGATGCACTCTGGAGGAGATCTCAGAGGATCCGGAGGTTAGAGATTTTGTAAACCAGTTCAATTTGACCGGTGACGAAAGCCAAGTTGTCATGAAAGTAGAAAGAGCTATCCCGAGCATCGAAAACGCTCTCGCCGACGTGATGAGCTACACGGTTGCAGGCAGAAACGTCAACTGGACCTACGACGAATCCGGTGACGGCAATGTGTATAAAGAATCCGGGACGATTAACCTCGGTGCTCGCGACATCAGCTGCGTGGAGGGACGCTACAATATGCTCGACAAGGGTTCCTTCCAAGATTTCATCTTCATCGATGAAAACACAGAAGTTGAAGCTGCTGGGACCTACGAGACCTCAGTGACGGCCACTTCTGTTTGTGGTGCTGTTCGTCCGGTCATTGGACCTAAGGCGGGAAGCGATATCCTCAGCACGATTAACTTCGACGGTATCTCCCTGATCGGAGGTGACGCGGAAGACCTCGAGGAAGCTCTCCCGCAGGTTCCAGCTCCATTCGTAATCCCAAGTCCTTAATTATTGCCTCTAGGAGTTAATCAAAAACGAGGGCCCCAGAAGGGGCCCTCTTCTTTTCTAGTCACAGGTGACGAACTGGCCAGCGCACTCCGTGCAGAGCGCGATCTCTCCGGAGTACACCTTCTCTTTGATGCCCTCGTTCGGCAGCAGCTCGGCGAGCTTGTCGAGAGACTTCTTCTCCACCATCGTGCCCGGAGGCATCTTGTCTTTGAGTTCGGTCTTCGCCGTGCGCTTGACGAAGTGGCAGGCGGCGCTCGCCACGGAGGTCATCGAAACACATAGGAGAGCAATTGCAAAATACTTCATAGACACCTCTTTAAAATAGGAAGTCGATACCGACGCTGGCCACCTGCGCTGCGCCCTTCTGGCTCAGCATCACACCGCTGCCCGTGGCATTCTCGACCTCGTAGGCGAGTTTCACGACGGCGTTGGGGTACATCTGGTAGTTGAGGCCCGAGAGGTAGGACTTCTGGATGCCTTCGGCGTAGCCGAAGCGGTAGTTGCCGTAGGCGTAGGTGAAGTGCGGCAGCCACTTGTTAATCTTACGGCCGAGAGTGGCGTAGAAGGCTTCGCCGTATTTACCGAAGTCATGATCCTTACCGGTGTAAGGGTTCGAGAAGGTGCTCGTGCCAGTACCGCTGGTATGACCGTACTCCGCCCAGATCACCCAGTCGCGGGTGTAGTTGAAGCCGATGGTGTAAGCGATACCCTCGTTGATTTCGTAGTCCTGAGGATTCGGGGTCGCATCTTCATCAGCACTATACGAGTAGGACCCTGCGTAGTTCATGCGACTGGCCGAGCCCTTGAGCTGCCACCCCTTCCCTTCCAAGACGGCAACGGCGCCGATGAGCTTGTCACCGTCGACCACGCGCATGCGCGCGAACTCGCCCACCAGCTGGCCGCGGTTGTTGTGGATCGCTCCGCCGAAGAGCGAAGTCTTCAGCCGCAGTCCAGAGAGCTCAGTGATGTAGTCGAAGGACACGCCTTCGAAGGACTTGAAAGGGGAGAGCGCGTAGACCTGACCGGGGGCCTGGCGCCAGGGGATCAGTGCACCGACGTCGATGTACTCGGCGGCGAGCCAGGCGTTGTAGAGCTGGCGCCCGCCCTTGATGCTGAAGTTATCGTTCACCTGCCACTTCACGAAGAGCCAGTCCGCTTGCATGTCCCAGTTCGACCAGCTGTCGGCGGTCTCGTTCTCGCTGCCCGCGGCAACGATCTGCGCCGTGAAGTTCAGGTCTTCGTTGATGTTCGCGTTCATGTTCAGGCC
>DAIPJL010000182.1:0-6201 GCA_036770305.1 Bacteriovoracaceae bacterium
AATCGTAACATCGCTTCTGGCCCTCAGTGTGAGTGCCTTCGCCAATGGCCAGACGGCGACGACTCCAACGACCGGCCAGGTGGTCCGCTCCGACGCCGTCACCGAGCCCTGCGACGGCAGCGTCAACGGCTCGAGCGGAACGAAGTCGGTGAACACCGGTACCGGCACCACTCCCGCCGCCGGAGACGGTTCCGCGAAGGGGAACAGGTAGCCCTTTCGAGTCCTTCCAAGGCCCGCTTCGTGCGGGCCTTTTTTTTTGCCTAGAAATCGAACACCCTCCGCATCCTGTCGAAACTTTAGACACCCCTCGGCACTCAATCCAGCGAGTTAGCAGACTCCGGCGTTGGCACGGACCATGCATCGTAGCAGGAAAGGGAAAACCAAGGGAGACACTTATGAAAACCTTCATTGCAATCACGATGCTTGTTCTGTCGGTGAGCGCGTTCGCCACAGAGGACAAGGCCAAGAGCGACGCTTCGTTCTGTAACGAAGAGCGCGTGAACACCAAGGCGCAGATCGAAGAGAAGGCCGAGGCCGAGAGCTCGACGAAGAGCGCGATCAGCCGCTAAGTTGACAGTGACTAAGAGTTAGACGCTCCCGCGACCCTAGGTGGCGGGAAAGACGAAGCAGACCTTGGCACAGGGCTTGCTACATAGAAGGCAGAGACCTTCAGACGACCAACAAGGGGAACACCGATGAAAACGATTTTTGTACTCATGTTTGTTTTGACCACTTCAGCCTTCGCCGCTGAGACCGAATCGAAGTGCGGCCAGGTCGCCGACGGCGTCGAGCGCTCGAACCCGAAAACGGATTCGAGCCAGACGCGCAGCCAGGGATCTTCGTCGAGCACGGCGGTAGGTCGCTAACTAGCGGCTGTAGCTCTTCAGCAGGTTATCCAATTTTTGCTTCTCGGCCTCAGAGATAATCTCCTCTGGGGCCTTGAAGTTTTTTGTCGCCTTCGCCTTCACTTCCGGGACGGTGTTCTGGAAGAGCTTACTCCCCACAGTCTTCGTGCCGTCCACGCCCGCTCCCACCAGCGCCTCGGCCCATGCCTGGAGCTGCTTCGTCACCGGCGCCGTCGCCCCGTAGAGGTGCTGGAAGATGGGCCGCTGGCCTACCTCGATCGAGAGCAGCAGGTAGGTCGCGAGGAAGACGCCCAGAGACATCACGAGCTTTTTCATTGAACGGCTCCGGTGATGACCTCCACGCGGCAGCGGCACTCGCCGTCGAGCAGCGTCAGGACGTAGTCCCGGCCCGGAGCGCTGACGATCCTCGCCGTCTCCGAGAAGAGCGGCGGCGCGAGCGTGATCCGAGCGTCGAGCTCGTCCGCCCAGTGGCTCACGGCCACTCCGGCGAGGATGTTCGCGCTCTCGCTGAGCACGCCGACGGCGAAGGCGCGCTCCGCGCTCTTGAGGCGCGCGAGGCTCAGGTCGGACCACACCATCACCTCACCGGAGCGAGCGCCGACGAAGGGCACCCGGACGAGCAGTCGCGCACTGAAGGGCTCGGCGGCCGGGCCCTCGGAGCTCAGTTGGGTGGTGCCGAAGAGAGTCAGTTTGCCCGGGAGATGTGTCAGGAGTTCGAGTGAGGCTGCGTCCATGCTCATTCCTTGTGAAGAGTGGCCAAGAACTTTTCGATCGACTCGACGAGCTGGTCGGGGTCGATCGGTTTCTTAATGAAGTCGATGGCACCGGCGCCGATCGCCTCGAGCACCACCTGCTCGTGGGAGAGCGAGGAGATGACGATCACGCCGACGCTGCTGAAGGTCGACGCTATCTTCTCCGTGAGTTCGATCCCGGAGACGTTCGGCATGACGATGTCGGTGATGACCAGGTGGGGCTTCTTTTCCTTCACCTGCCGGAGCGCGTCCTCGGCGCTCGCGGCTTCGCCGACGACAGTGAAGCCGCGCTGAGTGAGGAGCGCCGTGATGTGCGTGCGGGCGAAGTCCGAGTCATCGACGATGAGGAGCCGGTAGTTCTTGAAGTCGGGGGTTGCTGTCATTCACTAAGGATAGCAAATGCGCGGGGCCGGAGCAAAAAAAGAAGGGCCCCGGAGGGCCCTTCGTCATCAGGCGGCGACTTGGCCGTCTTTCTTGCGTCGATTCGTCGAAGGCTTTTCCTTCTGAGGATTCCAGTCAACTAACGCGAGAGCAAGCACTTCTTGGACGTTCTTCACGGGGATGAAGTTGAGCTTCTTGCGGTGGTGCTCCGGGATGTCCAGCAGATCCTTCTGGTTCTTCCAGGGGATGATGATGGTTTCGATTCCGGCGCGCATCGCCGCGAGAGCTTTTTCTTTGATCCCGCCGACCGGCAGTACCTTGCCGGTGAGCGTGATCTCGCCGGTCATGGCGATGTCCTTCGAGATCGCCGATCCCGTGAGGAGCGACACGATCACGGTGGCGAGCGTGATGCCCGCCGATGGGCCATCCTTCGGAATGGCGCCCGCCGGGAGGTGGACGTGCACTTCGTGCTTCTCGAAGAAGTCCTCGTCGATGCCGAGGGTCGCGGCGTTCGAGCGGATGAAGCCCATCGCGGCCTGGGCGCTCTCTTTCATGACTTCACCGAGCTGGCCCGTGAGCGTGATCCCGCGGCCCTTCATCTTGGTGGCTTCGATCTTGAGGATCTCTCCGCCCGCGGCCGTCCAGGCGAGGCCCGTGGCGACGCCGACCTCGTCGTGCTCGTTGATCTCTTCGCGGCCATAGGGCGCGGGGCCCAGGAGCTCTTCGACGGTGGCGGAGAAAATGTGCGTCTTGCAGTGCTGGCCGCTCGCGATCTTCTTGGCGACCTTGCGGCAGAGCGAACCGATCTGCCGCTCGAGGTTCCGCAGGCCAGCCTCGCGGGTGAAGCCCGTGATGACGGTCTCGACGCCCTCGTCGGTGAACTCGATGTGCTCCGGCGTGATGCCGTTCTCGTCCATCTGCTTCGGGATCAGGTACTTCTTCGAGATCTGCACCTTCTCCTCCTGCGAGTAGCCGCTCAGGCTGATGACCTCCATGCGGTCGCGCAGCGGGCCCGGGATGCTCTCGAGCATGTTCGCCGTGGCGATGAACATGACGTTCGAGAGGTCGAAGGGCACGTTCAGGTAGTTGTCGCGGAAGCTGTTGTTCTGCTCCGGATCGAGCACCTCGAGGAGCGCCGCCGACGGGTCACCGCGGAAGTCGCTGCCGAGCTTGTCGATCTCGTCGAGCATGATCACCGGGTTGATGCTCTTCACCTGCTTCATCGCCTGGATGAAGCGACCGGGCATGGCACCGACGTAGGTGCGGCGATGGCCGCGGATCTCGCTCTCGTCTTTCACGCCGCCGAGGCTGATGCGCACGAACTCCCGGCCGGTGGCCTTGGCGATCGATTTGCCGAGAGACGTTTTGCCGACCCCCGGGGGGCCCGAGAAACAAAGGATCGGGCCCTTCATCGCGCCGCCTTTCAGCGTGCGGACGGCGAGGTACTCGAGGATGCGCTCTTTGATTTTTTCAAGGTCGAAGTGCTCTTCGTCGAGGACGTCACGCGCGTACGCGAGGTCGGTGATCTCGTCGTTCTGCTCGTGCCAGGGAAGGTCGATGACCCACTCGAGGTAGGAGCGCAGGATGCTCGACTCCGATGAGTCGGGGTGCATGCGTTCGAGGCGCGCGAGCTGCTTGTGAGCTTCCTTGTGGGCCTCCGCGGGGAGGTGCTTGGCGTTGAGCTTCTCGCGCAGGTCCGCGAACTCGTCGTTCTTCTCCGCGTCGCCGTCGCCGAGGTCACCCTTGAGGGCCTTGATCTGGTCGCGCAGGAAAGCTTCCTTCGCGCGCGGATCCGACTCACGCTTCATCCGCGACTGCGCGGAAAGAATATCGAGCTCGTGCTGGAGAATGGCGTTGATCTTCAGCAGGCGCGCGTGCGGCTCGAGGGTTTCGAGCACGGCCTGGGCGTCCTGGACCTTCAGGTTCAGGTTCGACGCCATGAGGTCGGCGAGGCGGCCCGGGTCTTGGATGTCTTCGAGGACCATGAGGATGTCCGGAGAGAGCACTTTCCCGAGCGAGATGACGCGCTCGAGGTTCTCGCGCACCAGACGCATGGTCACTTCCACCTCCGCCGCCGGTGCCGTGATCTCCGGCGTCGCGACCTTCTCGACCTTCACTCGGTAGTAGGGGTCCGTGTGCTCGAAGCTGGTGATGCGCGCCTTCGCGAGGCCCTGGATGAGAATCTTCAGGCGACCGTCGGGGAGCTTACGCATGCGCATGATCATCGCGACGGTGCCGAGTTCGTAGATCTCCGAGGGCGCGGGCGTCTCGGCGGAGATGTCTTTCTGCGACGCAAGCAGGATGAGGCGATCAGTGTGATTGATGGCTTCCTCGACCGCGCGGATCGACGATTCGCGGCCAACAAAGAGCGGGAGGATCATGAAGGGGTAGATGACCAGATCTCGCATCGGAAGCAGGGGGAGGCTTTCCTTGAACTCGATCGCATCCCCGTCGTAATTCGTAACCATGAAATGTACTCCTCTAGACCCTATATGCAAGTTCAACCGTGAACAGCATGAGTTCTGAATATGGAATCGGGATAATCGAGAGCACGCTTTAAGGAAATTTAAGGCCAAGCCAAAGAAATATCAGGTGATGCCGGACTAAAACGAGTGCCCAACGAGTCTGCTCGGGTACTGGCAAATTCTTGAAAAAGCTCACTTCCCAGAGGAAAATGGGCCTAACTTCTTCGCAAAGGTATTTGAATGAAAACAGTCGGCATTGCCATCCTCGCAGCGGGCAAGGGAACGCGCCTCAAGATCGACCGCGCCAAGGTCCTCTGTCCGGCCCTGGGCCTCACGCTTTTCGAGCACGTGGCGAGAGCCGCGCTCGACTTCGCCGCCGAGGCGAAGCTCGAGACCTCCCTGACGGCGGTCGTGGGCCACAAGCGCGAGGAAGTCATGGCGCTGGCGAGGGACAAGTTCGGGAGCGCGATCCAGTTCGCCTGGCAGAAGGAACAGCTTGGCACCGGCGATGCCCTGCGGAGCTACTTCCGCGAGTGTCCGCAGAATGAGAAGTGCGACTACACCTTCGTCGTCTGCGCCGACACGCCTCTCGTCCGCGCAGAAACCTTCGCGCGGCTCTGGCGCGCGCTTCAGGCGACGCCGGAGCTGGTGGCGACGGCGGGGAGCTTCGTCACGGCGAAGCCCACCGGCTATGGCCGGATCATCCGTCAGGGCAAGGGCTTCCGGATCGTCGAAGAGAAGGACGCGACGCCGGCGGAGCGCGCGGTCACGGAGGTGAACTCCGGCTTCTACCTCGTGCGCACGGCCTTCTTGCTCGAGGCCCTCAAGGGCCTTTCGACCAACAACCAGGCCGGCGAGTTCTACCTCACGGACGTCTTCACTCCCGACGCCGCGGTGGCGGCGGTGACCTACCCCGACGAGCGCGAGTTCCTGGGCGTCAACACCCTCGAGCAGCTCGAGCAGGCAACGCAGGTACTCCGCAGCCGTAAGCTCTCCCAGCTCATGCTCTCCGGCGTGACCTGCTATGACGCTGCCACGACCTGGGTGGACGTCACCGCGGAGGTCGCTCCCGGAGCCGTGCTCTATCCGGGCGTGCAGCTCTACGGCCACACGAAGATCGGCGCGGGCGTGGTCGTCGAGAGCGGCGCAATCATCCGAGATTCGGTCATCGAAGCCGGAGCAGAAGTCCTCGCCTACAGCCACATCGACCGCTCGCACGTCCGCACTGGTGCGCAGGTCGGGCCCTTTGCGCGCCTCAGGCCCCAGGCCGACATCGGCGCCAAGGCCAAGGTCGGGAACTTCGTGGAGATCAAGAAGTCGCGCCTCGACGCCGGAGCCAAGGTCTCGCACCTGAGCTACGTCGGAGACGCGGAGATTGGCGCGGAGACCAACATCGGCTGCGGTTTCATCACCTGCAACTACGATGGCCGCGACAAGCATCAGTCGAAGATCGGCGCCGGGGTCTTCATCGGCTCCGACGTACAACTCATTGCGCCGATCGAGATCGGAGACCGTGCCTTCGTTGCGGCGGGGTCGACCGTGAGCAGGGACGTGCCGGCCGACGGCTTCGCCATCGCGCGCGCTCAAATCGCCGTAAAACCGGGAATGGCGCAGCGTTTTATGAAAAGCAAGAAAAGTAACTGAAACAGAGCGGCAAACTGGTCAGTTATAGAGGGAAATGCTAGCCTCAGAGGATTCTCAGCGAAGGAGTCCTCCATGTGCGGTATCGTCGGATAC
>DAIPJL010000183.1:0-6081 GCA_036770305.1 Bacteriovoracaceae bacterium
CTGCGCTTTGTCTTCCCGCTCTCGTCGTTTTTTTTGCTCCATGGCTTCCACGGCCACCTGGCCTTCGCAAGCTTCGGCTTCTTCACCTTCGTGGTCGCCCTTTGTCTGCAGAGCTGGCAGCGGCCGCTGCGTAAGTCGGAGTGGGCGTGGGGGGGCCTCGTTTCCTGGGTCGGCTGGACCACCGGCTTCTACGGGGGAGTGGTGTACCTGCTGGCTCCCTTTCTGCTGGTCTTCGGGGTGCTCGCTCTGATCGAACTTCTGCGGCGCTCGTGTCGTCACGCCGGGCGCGCGCTGTGGTCGACGGCCCTGCTGGTGGGCACGGGCCTTTTGCTCGCTCTCCCGAAACTGCTCCACGCCTTCGCCCACTTCGGCAACTTCAGGCGCTCCATCAGCACCGACGAAGTGATGGGGCCGGTGGGCATGCTCAAGGCCTTCTTCGTGCCCGTGCTCTCGGGGCACCGGTGGGCGGTGGAAATCCCCTTCCAGCTCTACTGGGGTGCCTGGGAGTACGGGTTCCTGTCGTTTTTTTCACTGCTCTTACTGCTGCTGCCGCTGTGGTGGTGGCGCACGCGCTTTCGGCCTCCCGCGCAGGTCCCGGCGCACTGGATGGTGGCCCTCTGTGCGGCGGGCCTTGGCCTGCTGCTGGCCTGGGGCCGCTTCGGGGACTACTCGCCCTTCGCTCTACTCAATGACTATCTTCTGAAGGGCGGCGTGCGAGTCAGTGGCCGCTTCCTCTACCTGCCCTGGCTCTTCTTCTCCCTCATGCTAGCAGGGTCCTGGAAGTTCTGGGCGCAGAAATTCCCACGGCCAGCTTTCGTTCTACCGCTAAGCTTTGCGCTTCTGCAGACCGCGAGCATTCTCCTGCCCTGGGAATGGGGAATGCTAAACTGGCAGCGCTCACGGGCGGTTCTCCAAGCTCCGGTGCAGGACGTGGAGGTGATGGCCGCAGGAGTCAGACGGCGCACACTGACGGAGATCATGAGTTCGATGCGCTTCGATGTTCTGCGCAACCACATCATCTTCACCTGCTACCAGCCCCTGCCGCTGCCGGACAAGCGAAGCCTCGCGGTGCTGGCGTACCCGGAGCACGCGGTGCCGCTCATCGACTGGAAGAGCACCCCGATCTCGGAGGAGTGCGCGCGCACCAGCTTCGTCACGCAGGAGAGTCTGGTCCTCGGCGCGAGCTGCCCGGATCGGGTGTGCACGCTGCTGGAGAACGTCAACCCGGCGGATCCGCTGGAGGGCTGGGCGGTAGAGACCGGCAGCGACAAGCGCCTGTGCGTCGTGCGCAAAGGCCGATAAGAATCAGGTCCCCGGCCGATCGCTCGCAGTTTCAGCACCCCGCTCCCTGGATATTTTCACTCCACACTCAATCCATCCAGGGAGGATGTATGAAATCGTTAGCGATCGCACTTTTTATGAGCACCCCGGTCTTCGCGCAGTCCGTGATCGACGCGCCGGTGGATCACGTGTTCGTGCCGGCCGGGTTTGATAACAACGACAACGTCGAGCTGGTGGTCACCGGGCTTTTCCCGAACCCGTGCTTCAAGCGCAACGACGTCAGCGTCGACGTTCGCGGCGAGGAGATCGACGTGAAAGTCTCCGCGGTGGTCTCCGACGACGAGAAGTCTCCGCTCTGCGCCGCCATGGTCGTTCCCTTCAAGGAAGACATCCAGATCGGCAACCTGCAGGGGGGCCAGTATAAGATCTTCGTCAACCGCGGCACTCCCTTCGAACTGCGCGACACCATCGTGATCGGCGAAGCCGCCTCTCAGAACCAGGACGACCACCTCTACGCCATGGTGTCCTACATCGAACTCGGCTTCACCGGCGGCACCACCGGGTCGGCGATGCTCGTCGGCTGGAACCCGAGTAGCTGCATGGAGCTCGACCGCGTCGAGTACCGCTCCAACGGCAAGGACACCCTGGTGATCCAGCCGATCATGAAGAAGGTCTCCGACTTCTGCCCGATGAAGATGACTCCGCTGAACATTCCGGTCAGCTTCGACCCTTCTGAGTTCAAGCACTCGGAGGTGTTGCTCATGAGTCGCACCATCGAGGGGCGCTCAGTGAATAACTTGGCAAAAATGAAATAGTGAAGGGAGGCGGCCATGGTAAAAGTGCTTGCTATCGCTGTCTTCATCCTGTGGGCGCCACTGGCGCCCGCGGCCTTTTTCCCTGAGGATAGTGTGAAGCTCCCGAAGGGCCTGAAGCACCGTCCGAAGACGTCGCAAATGAAGGTGCTCGAGAAATTTCAGGAGCGCGCTGAGCGCACGGTGGAAGCCCAGGGAGCGCAGCTCATGCTCGTTGCGCACTGGTCAGACCAGCGAGTCAATGCGCTGGCCGCCCGTCAGGGTGAGGTGTGGGAGATTCACGTCTACGGAGGCCTGTTGGCGCATCCGGAGCTGACGGACGACGAGATCATTCTCGTGCTGTGCCATGAGCTCGGCCACCACCTGGGTGGTGCGCCCACGGCGTCGCGGGGAGGGTGGTCGGCCTGCGAAGGCCAGGCCGATTACTGGTCCGGCCAGTTCTGTGCCCAGCTGCTAGACAATCCGACGAGTGCGGCGCTCTCGCTGGCGCGGCTCTACGCCCGCTCCGCTGGCGGGTGGCCTGAGCTGGAGACGAAAGACCCGCTGGTGGTGAAGCGAACCTTCTACGGCTACCCGTCTCCACAGTGCCGGCTGGACACCTTGCTGGCGGGCTTCCTCGGCCGGCCGCGGCCCGCCTGCTGGTTCGTCGCAGGAGAGTAGGGGAGCGGTCCGCTCGGGCAAATTAATTTTTTCACAATCACCGCGCGCCCCTGAGGTATGATGAAAGGGCACCATCATCCGCAGGCGCAGGGAGGCGCGGCACATGCAGTCGCCAGTCGAAAAAGACGAGCTCATCGCCCGCCTGTCCATGCTCAACGGCCGCCTCGAGACCATCTTCAATTTCTCTCCGGTGGTGGTCTTCGAGTGCCTGGTGAACAAGAACTGGACGATGCTCTACATCAACGCGCGCGTGGAAGACCTCACGGGCCATCCGCCGCAGGACTTCATCGGAGACCGGGCGCGCTCCTTCGCGAGTGTGATCCACCCCGAGGATGCTCTGCGCATCGAGAAGACCATCACCTCCCTCATCAACCGCAACCTTCCCTACGAAGTCGAGTACCGCATCATTCACAAAGACGGCGATGTCCGCTGGGTGTGGGACCGCGGCGTCTACTCCCAGGCCGAGGGCAAGCTCATCGGCGTGATGATGGACGTCACCGAGCGGCGCCGGCGCGAGGAGATCAGCTCGCTGATCTCGGAGGTGCGCTCGCGCTTCATCGAGCTCGCGCCGGATCGCCGGCTCTTCTACGACTACCTCTTGGCCCGCCTGCTGGAGGTCACCGAGAGCGGCTACGGCTTCATCGGCGACGTGCTCGAGGAGAAGGGCAGGCCCTACCTCAAGAGCTACGCCATCAGCGACATCTCCTGGAGCGAGGAGACCGCCAAGTTCTACCGCGACACGATCCCCTTGGGCATCGACTTCAAGAACCTCGACACGCTCTTCGGCGAGGTGCTGAAGACCAAGACTCCCCTCATCACCAACGACGCGCCCGCGCACCCCAAGCGCGGGGGCCTGCCGCCGGGCCATCCGCCGCTGAAGGCCTTCATGGGCGTGCCGATCTTCTGCCACGAAAAGCTCGTCGCGATGGTGGGCCTCGCCAACCGGGCGAAGGGCTACAGCGCGGGCCTCTACGACGAGTTCGGCCCGCTCTTCGACGTCATCGGGGACATGGTGCAGGCGGTGCGGCTGGAGCAAGACCTCGAGGCGCAGCGGGTGATCACCGTGCACCAGGCGAAGCTCGCCTCCATCGGTGAGCTGGCCGCGGGCGTGGGTCACGAGATCAATAATCCACTTGCCATCATCCTGGGCCAGCTCACGGTGCTCAAGCTCGAGCTCGGCGACGAGTTGAAGCTCACGCCCGGCCGGGCGCAGGTCTTCGAGAAGATCGAGACGGCCATCGAGCGCATCGGGAACATCGTCGATGGCCTGCGCGCCTTCGCGCGCCAAGACCGGGCCGGCAGCGCTCCCTTCGACCTGGCGGTCGTGGTGGACAGCACCTGGCTCCTGCTGCGGGACATCTACCAGCGCGCGAGCATGCACGTGGAGCTGAGCGTAGAGCGTGACCTGTGGGTCCTCGGGAGCGCGGGCCGCATGCAGCAGGTGCTGGTAAACCTTCTCAACAACGCTCGCGACGCGCTGGAAGGCTGCGACGAGCGGCGCATCTCCCTGCGGGCCTACCGGGCCCTGGAGTCGGTGGTCCTCGAAGTGGCGGACTCGGGCCCGGGAGTGGCGACGGAGATCCGCGAAAAAATCTTCGACCCCTTCTTCACCACCAAAGAGTCCAGCAAGGGCACGGGCATCGGGCTTGCTATCACCAAGCGCATCGTCAAAGAGCACCAGGGAGAGCTCACGCTCGACCAGGGCCCGCTCGGCGGCGCGCTCTTTCGTGTGACCCTTCCGCTGCACGCCAAGGCGGCACAAGATAGGCTTCCCGTCGAGAGCTCCGCGACCGTGGCCCCGCCGGTGGCCACGACGAAGGGCGCGGGCACGGTGCTGCTGGTGGACGACGAAGAGGCGCTGCGCGAGGTGCTCGCGACGATGCTCACGCGCGCGGGCCATCGGGTGATTGAGGCGAGCGACGGCATCAACGCGCTCGAGGTGCTCAAGGAGAATCCGCAGGGGGTGGACGTGGTGGTCACCGACATGCAGATGCCTAAGCTCACGGGCCCGCAGCTCCTCCAGCGCGTGCGCCAGGAACTGGGCCTAGCGGTGCCCTTCGTCTACATCACCGGCGGGATCGACGTCTCCCTCGAGAGCATGGCGCAGGACGTCTCCGGGGCCATCGCCAAACCTTTCACGCGGGAGCAGATCCTCGCGACCCTGCACAAGGCGCTGGAGAAGAAAACGTGATCCTCCTCACCACGCCCGACTACCCCCCGAAGCTCGGGGGCCTCGCGACGCACACGCAGAACGTCGAGAAGGTGCTGCGCGCGCTGGGCCTCGAGTACCGGCTTTTTGTCTGGAAGAGCTACCGCGACATCGTGCGCTTCCCACGCGGCGAGCTGGCGAATTTCGACTACGTCTTCAACATCCACTCGGGCATGCACATGTTCATGCCGCCGGCGTCCGCGCGGGTGGTGAACTTCGTTAACGGCGCGGAGATCCTCTTCTACTCGCCGCACCCGCTGAAGCGCCTGGCGAAGCGGCTCACGCGGAGCTCGGCGCTCCAGCGCGTGCAGCAGGCGCACGCGAACTTCTTCATCTCCCAGTACACCTTCGAGGTGCTCCAGCGCCTGGGCCTTAGGCCCTCCTTCGACCGCGATCTGATCCTCCCGATGTGCGTGGAAACCGCCGGCGAGCGCTTCGTGGAGAAGGACTGGAGCGCGGGGCCGCTGCGGCTGATCTGCGTGGCGCGCGACGTGCCCCACAAGAACTTCGCCGGCTGCATCGCCCTCGCCGAATTCGTCCAGGACATTGCGGGCCGTCAGGTGGAGCTCGTGACGGTTACCAACCGGGAGTTCCGCTCCGACAAGATCCGCATCGAATCGCACATCAACCCGAGCAACGAGGTGCGCGACGAGCTGCTGCGCGGGGCGCACCTGAACCTCCTGCTCTCGCTGAACCACGAGGAGCGCGGGTTCTTCGAGGGCTTCGGGCAAATCGTTCAGGAGGCGGCGATCTTCGGAACGCCGAGCTTGGTGCTCGCCACCGGAGGCCTGCCGGAGTCGGTGCACCACCAGCAGACCGGCTGGGTGCTCCCGGACCTCTCCCCCGAAGCGCTGCGAAGCTGGTGGCAGGGAATGAGCTCTGAGAGTTACCGGCAGGTGGCGCGCTTCGCCCACCAGCACACGCTGCGGTCCCATGGCCTGGATGCCTGGCGCCGAATGTTCGCGCGCGTCTTCTCCGTCACGGAGGGCCCGTGACACGCAAGCGCTGGACACTGATGTTTAACTCTGACCAAGTCGGCGGCGCCGAACGCAGCCTGCTCGAGCAGGCCCTCGTCATGGGCGTCGAACGCTGCGAGGTATTCCTTCCGGAGCTCTCGGC
>DAIPJL010000184.1:0-6020 GCA_036770305.1 Bacteriovoracaceae bacterium
CTCTTGGGGAGATCCTCGATCTGACGCGCGAGCGCTCCCACGGCATCGAGCTGATGCGCGAGGAGTCGCGACGCCAGGCGGCGCAGGTCAAGCAGGCGAGCGTGCTCGCCAACCCCTCCTTGCTGATGCAAGCAGGCCAGCTCAGCAGCGGGTCCGCCCGGGGGGATGTGGTGGATGTCACCCTGCTGCAACCGCTGCCCTGGCCGGGGAAACGACAGGCCCAGCAAGAAAGCGCCCAGGCCCGGCAGGCGCTCGCCCAGCTCGAGGTGGAGAAGAGCGAACTAAGGTTACAGCACGAAGTGACCGCTCTGCTGCTTCGCCTGGCCACCCTCAAGGAACTCAAGACCCACGCGCTGGAGCGGCGCGCGCGCTTCGCGGTCCTGAAGCAGAGTCTGGCGGCGCGCCCGCAGCTTTCGCCCGTGCAGCGCCTGGAGAAGGGCCTGATCGAAAACCAAGTGCGCATGCTCGAGCGCGGCATCGCGCTGATCGAAATGGAGCACGATACCTTGGACGGTGTGCTCGCCCAGTGGCTCGGGCGGCCGGTGTCGCTCACCATCGACTGGGAGAAGGCCCCCGAGCTCTTGAGCCTCGAGCACTGGCAGGGCCTTGCCCGCACGCAGTCCCCGGCCTACCGACGCCAGCTCATGGAGAAGCGAGAACTGGCGGCCGAACTCAAGCGCAGTGAGCTCGAGGCGCGGCCCGACTGGCAGCTGGGCGTGAACTACCGCCAGGAGCGCCTCGCTCCGGAGAACAACTTCTACCACGCGGTGGTGGGGCTCACGCTGCCGCTCTTCGACCGCGGCCAGCACAAGAGCGAGAGTCTGCGGGCCGAGCAGCAGCTCGCCGAGGCGCGCTTTCGGCGCAGCACCTGGGAGCACGACCACCAGCTCATCACCGCCTTCAAGCTGGCGCAGACCCAGACGAAGCTCATGAAGACCTTCGGCCTCAGGCTCATCCACGACTCGGAGAAGAACTTCCGCGACGCCGAGCAGGAGTTCAAGAAGGGCCGCGTGGACGCGCTCACGCTGCTGGCCACCGACGAGCAGATCCACACCTCCATCGACACGGCCTTCGAGACCACCATGGACGCCTGGCTTGCCTACAACAAACTTCGCCTGCTCGCAGGCCTCGCCCCGGAGCTCTAGATGCTGCTCAAGCTCATCGACTGGTCACTGGCCAATCGTCTCACAGTTTTAGGCCTCACCCTCGTGCTCTGCGTGGTCGGAGGTCTCGCGGTGAAGAACCTCGCCGTCGACGCCGTCCCCGACATCACCAACGTGCAGGTGGTGGTGAACGTCAAGACCGGCGCGCTGGATCCGGAGAAGATCGAACTGCTGGTGACCTTTCCCGTCGAGACGGAACTCGGCAGCGTCGCCTGCATCAAAGACATGCGCTCGATCGCCAAGTTTGGCCTCTCGCAGACCACCCTCGTCTTCGACGACGGCACCGACATCTACTGGGCGCGCCAGCAGGTGGCCGAGCGCCTGCCCTCGGTCAACCTCCCGGCCGGCGTGATCGCCGAGCTCGCTCCCATGACCACCGGCCTGGGCGAGATCTACATGTACACCCTCGTCACCGACGAGGCCTCTCCGTGGCACCGGCGGCCTCCCAAGGAGCGCATCACCGAGCTGCGCGGCGTGCAGGACTACGTCATCCGGCCCTTCCTCAAGCGCGTCCCAGGCGTGGCCGACGTCGACTCCAACGGCGGCTTCGTCAAGCAGATCCACATCAACTTCCTCACCGACAAGCTCGAAGCCCAGGGCGTGACTCTCACGCAGGCCATCGCCTCACTCGAGACGCTCGGGAACAACAGCGGCGGCGGCTACATCCAGCGCCAGGGCGAGCAGGTCATCGTGCGCACACTTCCGATTGTGAGCAATCTGCAAGAGCTCGCCTCTTACCCGCTCTTCGTCACACCTCTTGGCCGCACCATCAAAGTCAGCGACGTCGCCATCGTGCGCGCCGATCACGCCCTGCGCGTCGGCGGTGCCACCTACGACGGCGAAGAGGCGGTGCTCGGCACCGTGCTCATGCGCGTCGGCGCCAATGGCCGCGACGTGGTGGCCGGCATCGAAGCAGCACTCCCCGAACTTAAACTTCCCACAGGTGTGACCCTCAAGCCCCTCTACACGCGAAAGTTTCTGGTCGATAGCACCATTCGCACCGTCGCCACCAGTCTGGTGGAAGGTGCCGTGCTGGTCATCCTCGTGCTCTTCGTGCTCCTCGGTCACTTTGTTGCCGCCGCCGTGGTGGCCCTCGCCATCCCGCTCTCCATGCTCTTTGCGGCCGAGGGCATGCGCTTAGGCGGCATCACCGGTAACCTCATGAGCCTCGGCGCCATCGACTTTGGTCTTTTGGTGGACGGCTCGGTGGTCTTAATTGAAACTGTGCTGGCACGACTCGCCATCACCCCCATTCAAAACGCAATCCATAAACGAAGTCTCATCCGCGAGGCCTGTGGCGAGGTCATCAAACCCGTCGTGACCGGCATCTTCCTCATCATGATCGTCTACGTGCCCATCCTCACGCTCACCGAGGTGGAAGGCAAGATGTTCAGGCCCATGGCCCTCACCGTCCTCCTGGCGCTCGGCGGCTCGCTCTTCGTGGCCGTCTTCCTCATGCCGGTGCTCGCCGAGCTCTTCCTCAAGGCCAGCCCCGGCGAGCACGACACCCTCTTCTTCCGCGCCATCAAGCGCCTCTACGTCCCGCTCTACGACGCCGTCATGCGAAGGCCGCTGGCCTTCCTCGCCCCCGCGGCCCTAGGCCTTCTCCTGGCCCTCGTCCTCGCCAGCCGAAGCGGCTCGGACTTCATCCCCACGCTGGATGAAGGAGACCTCGTCCTAGGCATCACGCGCAGTTCGCGCATCGGCATCGACCGCTCCATCGAAGAGCAAAAACTCACTGAAGAGATCATCCGTACCCTGCCCGAGGTGGAACACGTCTTCGCGCGCCTTGGCACCCCGGAATCCGCCACTGATCCCATGGGCGTGAACCTCGCCGACACCTTCGTGATCCTGCGAAAAGACAAAACGAAGTGGCGCCACGCCAGCAAGGAGGCGCTCTTCGACGACATCCGCGCCAGAATCCACGCGCGCTTTCCGGACGTGGAGATCAGCGCCACGCAGCCCATCGAAATGCGCTTCAACGAAATGCTGGAGGGCTCGCGCGCCGACGTCTCCCTGCGCATCTTCGGGCCCGACCTCCCGGCGCTCTTCGCGGCCGGGGAAAAGGCGATCGCGATCCTCACTCCGGTCCAAGGCATCGAGAGCATCGAGCAAGACCCCCTCACCGCCCTTCGCCTGGGCCCCGTGCTCGACATCCGTCCCGACTTCGCGGCCCTCGCCCGCTACGGCATCCTGCTGGAGAACTTCAACCTCACCGTGGAGTCTGCCATGGGGGGCAAGGAAGTGGGTAGCTTCTTCGAGGGCACGCGCCGCTACCCCATCATCGCCCACATCGCCGAGGAAGAACGCGAGGAGCTCGCGCACATCGCCGCCATTCCGGTGGACCTTCCTCGCGGCGGCACCGTCCCGCTCAAACAGGTCGCGCACCTGAGCGAGATCGAACGCGTCACCACCATCGCGCGCCAGTGGGGCGAGCGCTACGCCGCGCTCTCCATCAACCTCCACGAGCGCGATCTCGCGAGCTTCGTGCAGGAGGCCCAGCAAAGAATCACTCAACAGCTCCAGCTCCCGCCGGGCCATCGCCTAGTGTGGGGCGGCCAGTTTAAAAACCTCGACCGCGCCCAGGCGAAGCTCCTCCTGATCGTTCCCCTCACTCTCCTCGGCGTCTTCCTCATCCTCTGGAAGGGCCTCCAAGAACTGCGCCACACCCTCATCGTCTTCGCGAGCGTCCCCTTCGCCGCGGTCGGCGGCGTGATCGCGCTCTCTCTGCGCGACATGAACTTCAGCGTCTCCGCCGGCGTCGGCTTCATCGCGCTCATCGGCATCGCGCTGCTCAACTCCCTCGTGCTCGTCACCGTGCTCAAGGCCGAAACCGAAAAAGCCCCCAACCTCGACGCCGCCATCAAGGCCGCCACCCTCTCGCGCCTGCGCCCCGTCCTCATGACCGCCCTCGTCGCGGGCCTGGGCTTCATTCCCATGGCCCTCAACACCGGCATCGGCGCCGAAGTGCAACGCCCGCTCGCCACCGTGGTCATCGGCGGGCTCTTCACCGCGACGCTCTTAACGCTCCTGGGGTTGCCTTTGATGTACCGGTGGAGTGAGAAGAAGGCGTGATAGAGTTGGTATGAAATCTATGAAAGAACCAAAGAACCCTATTCATCCCGGCGAGATTCTCCTCGAAGACTTCCTCAAACCGATGGGCATGACCCAAGCTGCCTTCGCGGAGAAGCTTGGCTGGACAAAAGCAAAGCTCAACTCGCTGATCAAGGGCAAGCGTCGCATCACTGCCGACACAGCTCTTGATCTCGCGGATGCCCTGAAGACCTCGCCGAAGATCTGGATGAATCTTCAAGCAACGTGGGATTTAGATCAAGCCATGAAAGGGCGGTAGGCCTAGCATTTGGGATAAACCAAACCATCATCTTTCAACATGTTACACGAACTTGAGATGCCAAAATGGCATCTCAAGTTTTTTAATTTACTCTTCTTTCAGTCCAATTCTCTTACGAGAAGTATCAATTTTTGGAGTGAGCTGGTCTTCAATCGCATCCAATCTTTCAAAAAAGATTTTTATGGGTTTGATTGATTCAGACTTAGTCTTCGTGAACAGTGACACCCAAAAACAATCTAGGTCTCGACTCCGATCCGTTTAATTTATAAACGATTATCTCATTCTTCTTACTAATTATTTTTTTAAAAAGTGATGTCTGACATCGGTTGATGTAGCCAATCTTTTGTCCCTGAACGCAAAGCTTTATCGCGTCCGGGTCATAAGGATTATCTGGCTCTTCAATCAATTCCACTTTATCTCCAACACGCAAGCTAGAATCTGCTTGTCTTGAATACCTATATCCTGACGCCTCTGTCACAAATGAAAACGTTCCTGTCGCATTATTAAATGGGTGCAAAAAAACGAATCCATCGCTTGGCAACTTTCCGCCTGAATAACCGAGCAAGGCAAATTCACTCAACTCAAGTTCCGGCGAAAGCCCATGTGCAATTAAATAGTCCTGATAGTCATCTCTTGAACGAGGCAAGACTCTTTTCTTAAGTGTTTCAAGTACATTTTCCTTATGCTCAGGAATTGAAACTTTAAAACCAGGATATCCATTAAAACCTGCTTCACATGCCAATCGAAAGTCGCTAGTGCCTGTAAGATACCGTAAAACATATGCACCGCTTTGCTTTAGAACCTCACCTACTCTGTAGTTTGTAAAGGGCTCAACTGACCCTTTCCAAATTAAATCTAGGCGATCAGGCTCTATAATACGGGTAATAAAACTTTTCATAAGTTTAGTCTTTTCTTGAAGTACTCAATACGCTCAGTAATTGTATCAGTTAAAACGCTGGCTCGAAGCGAAGTAAAAGGTACCCCTATATCGAAACGAACCATTTCTTGCAGTATATCCTCAACTTTCGTCATTCCATTTATCACTTGGGCAAAGTCTAAAATCACTTCAGGATGTCTTCGGGCAAACACTTCTAGTAAATCTAGATGCCCAGCTTTCTTGACGTCTGAAGGTATCATCTTCATCTGATGAGTTCCCTTTTGAATGTAGCTCGCCCTTCTTGCGGGAGAGATAAACTTATGCAGGTTCGTGTCAAGAATTTCATACATTAGACTTGTACCATTATCAAAGGCAGGAGCAAGCTTTGTCTCGAAACTTAGATCTATGCTATCACTGTTAGACAATTCATGTATTTTAGCTTCCTCTTCTTTCTTAATGCTTACAACCAGTCCCCAATTTTCCTGATGCCTATCTGTGTTCCCAATCAAAGCGTCAAAGGCAAGGATTTTCGCCCACTCTGAATTCCAATATGAAGTTGAAGGAATGATTTTAGCCCTAGAAAATATTTTACCTACATGCAAAATATAAACCAGACAGTGTGTAGACC
>DAIPJL010000185.1:0-5980 GCA_036770305.1 Bacteriovoracaceae bacterium
CGCTCAACCCGAGCTTCGACGTGACCTCGCGCGAGCACATCACCGGGATCATCAGCGAGAAAGGCATCGTGCGCGGCCCGACGCTGGAAACGATGAAGGCCTTCCTGTGAACCCCCGCCGCGCGACCATCGACATCGGCTCGAACACCGTCCTGCTCCTGCTGGCGGAGGTGAGTCCGTACCGCGAGCTCGCGAAGCTCTCGGAGGTCACCGGCCTCGGCAAGGGCCTCGATAAGACCGGCGAGTTCGCGCGGGCCTCGATGGACGACAGCTACGCCGCGCTCGCGCGCTACGCGCAGGTCTGCGCCGACGCCGGGGTGCCGGCCCGCGAGATCATCGCCACCGCCACGGAGGCGTCGCGGGTCGCGCGGAACGCTCCGGCCTTCTACGAGAAGGTCCGCCGGGAGCTCGGCATCGATGTGAGAATCATCACGGGCCAGGCGGAGGCAGAGCTGACGACGAAGGGCGTGCTTTTCAACACCACCTTCACGGCGCCGGAGGTCGTGATCATGGACATCGGCGGCGCCTCGACGGAGTTCATCCGGGTGAGCACCGCGGACAAGAAGATCCTCTCCTCGGTTAGCCTCAAGTGCGGATCGGTGCGCGCCAGTGACTGGCTCCGCGACGGCGTCTTCGAGGAGAGGCTGACGACGGCGCTGGCCGCTCTCGGCGGCGACGGTGCGCGCTACCAGTCCTCCGTGCTCCACTGTGTCGCCGGCACGCTCACCTCGCTCGGGAACATGCACCTCGGCAACAAGACCTTCGTCGAAGACGAGGTCCACGGCTTGACGATCACCCGCGCAGACATCGAGGCGCTGGCGGCCAAGACGCAAGGCTGGGGCGCCGCTCGTTTCCTCAGTGAGTTTCCCTTTTTGGGCAAGCGCTCCGAGGCCATGCGCGGCGGCATCGAACTCACGCTCCGGCTCCTCGGGCACTTCCGCGTGGAGAAGTGCGTGATCTCGACCTACGGCTTACGCTACGGAACTTTTCTCGAAGGGGGAATCGCAGATGGCTATCTCGCTAAATGAGCACTTCCAGGTCTACGACAGGAACCACGTTCTCTTCCGAGAGGGCGACGCCTCCGACAAGTTTTTTCTCGTCCGCTCCGGCGCAGTGATCTGCCTGCGCGCCTCGAAGGACCGCTTGGTTCCGGTGTTCTACGCGACGGCGCAGCAGGCGGTGGGGGAGGAGGCGGCCATGAGCGGCGCTCCCTACACTTACTCGGCCATCGTCGCCGAAGAAGCCGAGGTGGTTGAACTCGAGGCGCGCGAGGTGAAGAAGCTCTTCGACATCGCCCCCGGGTGGATCGGAAACCTCTTCGGGATCCTCGGGGAACGCGCCGTCGACACGGCGGAAGCCATCGCGGAACATCGAATCTTCTCGGACGCGCTGGCCGGTGGCCAGGAGCTGAACGCGCAGGAGGAGAACCGCCTGCGCAAGCTCATCGACGGCTAGTAGAAGCGAATCAGCTGGCGCCGGCTCAGGTCGACCGCGAGCTCGAGGATCTTCTCCTGTGCTCGGAGGCATTCTCTGCGATTGCTCGAGAGGTCCTTGGTCATCACTTCGTAGGCCTTGAGGGCCCCTTCCCGCGGGAGGAGGCTCAGCGCGCGCTTCTGCTGCTTGATCGGACTCTGGCTAAGTGCCAGGCCCAGGATCACAGGCTTCACCGAGCCCAGCAGCCGCGCGAGGTGCTCGTCGTCGAGCTCCCAGATGTTGTTGTAGGAGAAGGCCTGCTCGGAGAGTTCCTTCGCGAGGGTGGGGTTGCGGCCCTTGAGGTTGCGTAGCAGCCGCTGCTTGTCCCCGGCGTCCATGTGCTTGAGCAGGTCGACGACTTGCTGGCGGCCGTTGATGTAGATCCCTGACTTCTCGGTGGTGTTCGGCATCCTGTCTCCTTACACTCTTAGGCTTGGTACTTAGCTTTCTGGTCGTCGAAGCGCTGCTTCGCACGTTGCATGTAGTCCTGGTGGCTCTCCAGCGTCCGGCTGACCTCGCGCTCCTGGTTCATCTTGAGCTCGCTGATCTTCGCCTCCTGGGCCTCCTTGAGGTCGAGGAGCGTCTTCTCGTAGTTCACGTTCTCCTCCTCGAGGCGCTTCGACTGCGCCTGGCGCAGCTTGCCGAGCTTCTTCGCGTACTCGGACTTCTCCGCGCTCATCTGCAGCTCGTAGTCCTTGCGCACCCGCGCCAGCTCTTTCTCGTTGGCCTCGCGGACCTTGAGGATCTCGCGCTGGTTCTGCTCTTCGATGCGCCGGAGCTCGTTCGCCTGCCGCTTGTTCAGCGTCTCCTTCGCATTGTTATGCTGGGGGATCGACATTTCCGACATTCGTACTCCTCCGTGTTAGGGGGACGAACTCCGTCCCACACGTACTCTCAATGGTAGGCCAGGGCGACTGGCCGACTCAACCGGGCAAAATGGGCCTGAAAGGGCTGGGGAAGTTCGGCGGAATAGTGTTAAATTTACAGGACGGAGCTGAGAAATCGTTAAACCGGAGTGTTTCCCTCGGTTCCGGAAGGACCCGTCATGTTTTCGTTCGACCAGCACCTCCGGCGCGACTTCGAGCGCTGGCTTAACCTCAACCTCTCCAGCATCGGCTGGGAGGGGAAGCACCGGCAGACCTTTGACCAGTTCTGGGACACGGTCTTCCAGGAGGGCCAGGACGGCGCGCAGATCCTCGAGCGGTTGAACTACGCGCGCCGGCTCTCGCACACGGGCCCGCTCTACTCTTGGTTCGGGTGGCTGCGCGACCGCTTCACGGTCTTCGCCTTCATGGCCTCGGGCCTGCGCCTGGACGAGTTCTGCCGCGCTTCGGGCGTGAGCGAGAGCTGGCTCGCGCACTTGCTGCGTGACTACTTCCTGAGCTTTGCTCCCGAGAGGCAGGACGAGGCCAACGAACTCTTCGACGTCGGGAGCCTCGTCTCCCCAGGCCGCCGACGCAGCTACGCGGAGTTCGCCGCGGCCTTCGACGTCGCGGGCCTTCCGCCCCACGGCGACGAGGAGGACATGATGCTGGGCCTCGAGGTTACCCTCTTCCCCCAGTGGGCGGTGGTGCTCAAGGAACTCAAGAAAGACCTCTACCAGCTGCGCTTCGACTGGGAGAAGTTCCGTCGCCGGCTTTCCCTGCGCCGGCAGCTGCGCTTCTTCCGCGAGGTGGCGCTCCTCCTTGCCGCGTCCCTGGCGCTCATCGTCGGCCTGCGCTACTCGAACTCGTGGTACGAGGACTCGATCATCAAACGCATCAAGCTCCTCGAGCCGACCTTCTTCGGCCTCGACCTCACGATGCTCTACCGACCGGAGGACCGGTCTCAGCGCAACATCGAACTCTCGAACGAAGAGATCGAAAAGCTGGAACGCATCGAGGGCGCGAAGTCCTTCGACGAGATCAAGGACGTGCGCTTCGACCCCGAGTCCGACGAGGTCGCTCTGACCTCCGTCGACGACATCCCGGCCTTCGGCGCCGACGGCAGCGTCACCTCCGAGTACGAGGAAACGAGCAAGGGCGGTTACCGCGACGCCGGCGGCCGCAACAAGGCCTACCGCGTGCTGATGGCTTCGGTGAGTCCGCAGGACCTGCGCGACAAGATCCTCGCCCAGCTCGGCACCTACGACGCCACTCCGCTCGGCAAGGTTAAGCCCGGAACGAACATCCCCGGAGGCATGTACTTCAACCTCGTCGTCCCTTCGTCGAAGCTGCGCGCCTTCCTCGGCACCGTTTCCGGCATGGGCGAGGCGACGATCTTCGAGAGCAACGCGCGCGAAGCCACGCCGGCCGGCAAGAACCGCGTGTTCATCTGGGTGAAGTCGATCTAAGCGGCATCCTAGCGGTTGGGACTCGCCTTTCTGTTCGCCTGTTCCTTCTGAGCCTCTTCTTTCCCGAGGATCGAGTCGAGGAAAGTCAGGTCGACCAGCGGGCTCTCCGTCGAGCTGATCGAGCTCGACCCCGCCGCGCTCGCGAGGTCGCTGAAGAACTTCAAGCTGTCGCTCGCCTGGCCCGAGCTCTGCGCAGTCCGCAGCTCGCGCTCAAGGGCACGGATGTTACTCCCGGCGTCCGTTTCCTTACCGCTGGCGTCGCGCTTCTTCACCTGCATGAAGCTCGTCACGACGTTGTTGAAGTGCATCAGCCGCTTGAGACGATCACCCTGCTGCGAGATATCTGCTTTGATATCAGCGGTTTTTTGCTGCTTGGTTCTCGGACCGTTGTTCGCAACAACCTGTTTACGTTCGAAAGCGGCTTCCATTTCTTTGAAGGTTGCTTCGCGCTCGGTCTCAAACTTCTGTCTCGCAGCTTCAACGACCTGAGTAGATGTTTTTTTTCCATTTTTCAGTTCCTCAGCGAGCTCGAAGTAGCCCTTCGTCATCAGGAAGGTCTCGAGTTTCTTTTCATCCTCCGCGAGGTCACTGATCTTCTTCAGCTCGAGCTCGGTGGCCGCCTGGTAGCCGATCGAGGCGTTGGCGAAATTCAAGGTCTCTTCCTCGGTGTAGAGGAAGCGCTCGCACTCTGGGTTCTCCGGGGTTTGTTCGCACTGCGCGCGCTGGAAGGCATCCTCCTCCCGCTTGATGCGCTCCTTCGCAATCACCTGGTCGACGTCCGTCGAGGTCAGCGAGGTGAGGTCGTCGACGGTCTCGCCGTCTCGCGCCCGAGATGCGTCGTACTCGTTGCGCTTGTGCAGCTCTCTTCCAATCATCCGCTTGTCACTCTGGTCCTGCACCTCTCGCAGCTGTCCTTGCACGACCTTAATCCCCTCGAGGTTCACACGGTAGCCGCGAAGCCGTGCAAAGACGTGGCAGGAGTGTCGGCCCGCGGTAGGCTCAACTCCTGCGGGGCAAGAGTTTCCTGCGGAGTCATCGCAGGTGAAACTGGGGTCCTGAGATTTTTTATAGCGACATGAGCAGCCTTCATACTGCTTGCAGAGAATTGGAATCATACCAGTGCAGCGATCGAAAATTGCACCCAATCTATTTTTTGCAACCTCTGGTCTAGGAGGAGTGGAGCTGACTCCGAAGACGTCCGTCATGAATTTTTCAAAGACGTCTGGAGGAGGTGAGCCCGCTGGAGTGCTTGACGATGAAGATGCAGGAGGTATGTCGGTCCAGCTGAAAGCGAGGGTCGTATCGGAGAGGTTGATCTTCGCGATGTCATCAAATCGATTTGGGGAACCAGCACCTGCGACGAGGTGTAGACGCTCGGCGCAGTACTGCGAAATCTCCAGAAGGATGTTCTTACCAAGCTGCGACTCGTAGAGATCGGCGAAGACTTTTTGATCGACCATTTTCTCAAGCCGAAGAGGCTGGGGCTTGCCGTCATTCCCTTTGCCGTAGAGGGCGGTGGCGAGGCGGTTGGCGAAGTAGTTCACGATCTCGCCGCTGCTCGTGCCTTTGACGATGCCGTAGGGCTGGAGCTCGAGCTTGCGGCCCAGCTCTTCGATCGCGGCGGGGTCGAGGTCTTTGAACTTGTCCCGCAGGCACTGCGCGCTGTCCTTCTGTTTCTTCTTCACAGCCGCAGAGTTAGTCTTGAGCTCCTCAAGCGTGATGGTGTTCTTCTCGAGACACTCGCGCACCTGCGGGACCTGCAAGAAGTCGCCGTCGATGCGCGCCTCTTTCACGGTGGTGATGAAGCGGTTCTTGAGCTGCTCGTAGTTGAGGCCCTGCTCGGGCTGCGCCCAGGCGTTTACCGTCGAGAGGAGGAGGAATGCGGAGAGAAGTTTCATTCTCTTATTTTAGGCGATTTCGCTTCGAGGGAAGGAAAATCTGCGGAGGGGAAAGCCTTTCCGCCCTGTGATTCCGATGCCTTGGCGTTACATCGCGTCCCGGCTCATCCCGAAAAGGCCCTTGAGATCGCGCAACAAAATGTGGCTTTTACCGAGGTAGATCCACTGGCGAACGAAGCCGATCAACATCGCCACGAAGAAGCCGTAGATCACGCCGGAGTGTACGGTCTTCGCGACCAGCCCCGCGGCTGCGGGACGACTCGCCGCGCGCGTCATGG
>DAIPJL010000186.1:0-5903 GCA_036770305.1 Bacteriovoracaceae bacterium
GGTACACGCAGGCCGCCGTTTCGTGCACCTTCGCGCCGTAGAGTCCGAGGGTCTTGTGCTTAGCGGGGTCTTGGCCTTCCGGCATCACCACGATCACCGGGTACCCCAGGCTCTGGCCCACCAGAGCAAGGCCGATCCCCGTGTTACCGGCCGTGCCCTCGACGATCGTCATCCCTGGCTTCAGGTGCCCGTCGAGGATGGCGTTGACCACCATGTGGAGCGCCGGCCGATCTTTGATGGTGCCACCGGGGTTGGTGATCTCGCACTTCATGAAAATTTCGCGGCCGGTAAGCGCGCTGAGGCTCTGCACCTTCAGGAGCGGAGTGTTGCCGATCAGCGGGAGCAAACCTTTGGACTTGAGTTCTTGAGCGCGTTGTTCACGAGAGGCCATAACAGATCCTTAAAATCGCAGCGGGTCAGTTTGCGTTTTGACCCAGTGGGCGGTAAAACTAGAACACTATAACCCCAATCGGTGGCCTATGTCCTCAGAACTTGCACGTTTTCTCTTCCAAGAACGCACCCAGAAGAGCCAATTGACGCTCAACGTCCCTGAGTTCCGTTGCATGGTGGACGACCTAGTTGCCCTGCTCTTTCCGCAACGGGGGAAAATCGTCCTTAGCACCGAAGCGGAAGCCTTCGCCCTGATCGAAGAGCACACCGGGCGCTTGGCGCGGGCGCTGGCCTCGCTCAATGCGCTAGACCCGCAGCTTTCACAAAAGGCCCACCAGCACGCCGAGAAGTTCTTCGCCCAGCTGCCCAAGCTCGCCGCACTGATGGACAAAGACGTGACCGCCGCCCTGGAGGGCGACCCCGCGGCCTACTCGCGGGAAGAAGTCATCATCGCCTACCCGGGTTTCTACGCCATCGCCATTCACCGCCTCGCCCACGCCCTTCACCAGATGAAGGTCCCGCTGCTTCCGCGTCTGATGGCCGAGTACGCCCACGAACGCACCGGCATCGACATCCACCCCGGCGCCACCATCGGCGAGAGCCTCTTCATCGACCACGGTACGGGTGTGGTGATCGGCGAGACCACCCACATCGGCCGCAACGTAAAAATCTACCAAGGGGTGACTCTCGGCGCCCTCAGCGTGAAAAAACGTCTGCAGAATATCAAGCGCCACCCCACCATCGAAGACGACGTGGTGATCTACGCGAACTCGACCATTTTGGGCGGAGAAACCGTCGTCGGCAGAGGCTCGGTGATCGGGGGGAACGTGTGGCTCACGGCCTCGGTCCCCGCCGGCTCGAAGATTTTTAACCAGAGCTGATTGCCCCTCGCACCGAGCGGCCATACAATGAAGGCATGAAAACAAAATGCCTGCTCTCTCTTCCCTACAAAGTCATCGCCGTCGTGCTGGTTGGCACGGCCATCCTCATGGGCGCGGTCTTCGCGGTGGGGCTTCCGGCGAACGTTGTCTACCTCTTCCAGTAAATTCCGTCACTTCGCTCTAAAACTGCCCCCTTTGACTGGTGTTGAGGGAATCAATTCGCCTGTAAGGCCCGAGGCTTAGAGCGCAGGTTGAAAGGCATATTTTCCGAGGGCGCCTCAAGCTTTCTAGGGTTTCAAATCTGGATCATTCTGGCATTGAGTTTCGAGACTTTAAAAGTCCCGTGCGCCAGAATGAGACAGGCGAATTGCTTTCCAACACCAATATAAGGGGGCAGTAAATGCTCCTGCCGCCCGGACAGGGAAGCAGGATATAATCTTGCTGATGCTCCTGCCCCTCCTCTTAAGCCTTAAGCTCTTCGCCGCTGAAAACTGCCACCCGGTGGCAGTGGAACCTTTCGTGGAGTGGGTGAAATCTTTTCGCTACCACCAGCAGTGCGCTCCGTTGAGGCCCGGGGAAGGTCGCGTCTTTCAGGGGACCCGTGGAACTCCGTCGCAGGAGCTGCCCGGAGCGAAGCCCAACTCGTCGACCTTCACGCGTCCGAACGATACCAACTACCTACTCCGCCGCCATGGGGAGAAGGACTTCGAGATCATCTTCAACACGCGCTTCCATGCGACGACCACCTCCCCGGCCGAGGTCAAGCGCATGGAGGAGCGAGTGAAACGCTGCTTCGCCCTCGCCTCGCCGCACATGCGTGGTTCTCAGGGCGAGCAGATCCGTCTCAAGGCCATCACCACCGACAAAGAAGAGGGGGCCCTAAGGCCCAACTTCCCACCCAAGATTCACATCAACGTGCTCGCCGCGAACGCCCGTGGCAACGCGGAGAACTTCAGCCTGCAGGCCGGCTGTCCCTTCGTGGTGCACGAGTTCCTGCACCACGCGGGCCTGTGCGACGAGTACCACGAGTCCACCACGGGAACCGTCGACAAGGAGAACGCCGGCGCCTGCCGCGTGGTGATGCCCAACGACTCCATCATGGCCGGCGACATGTGGGAGGTCTTCGACGCGAGCGTCGGCGAGCACGGCCTGTGCGAAATTCTGCCCGAGCACCCGGAGCGCGCCTGGCTCGAAGGGCAGAACGACGAGACCCTGCGCAACTACTTCCGCAAAAACCTCAACTTCGTCGGACGCACCCGCGACGAGTCCTACCAGCTACAAGATAAGTTCTGCCAGCGCCGGAGCGTGGACCGAAGCGCAGGTGCCCCCTTCGAGGCCCTCGTCACGCAAGAGGTCGCAGCGCTGCGGCTTAAGGTCCAGTCGGACACCTACGTGGCCGGGAAGCTCCAGCGCATCGAGCTGAGCTGCGCCTGCGTCGCCGAGGACCAGGAGTGCCAGCGCTTTCTTCAGCGGGCCAAAGCGGACGCCCACCACTACAGTAAAAAGGACCGGGCCTTCTATTCCTGTCCGCAGAACCTGCAGGGCGTGGACCAGGAGCTTCCGAAGGGCGAGATCCGCGTCGCCTCTCGTAGTCCTCTGCGCATCGAGCTCCACTCCTCGGGCCGCGGCGGCGGCCTCCTGCACCCCACCCACTTCGCAAAGCTGATCAACGGCGACTGCCGCAACAGCATTACCGAGCGCTACGACCAGTGCGCCGTGTGGGCCTACAGCTTCTCGCAGCCAAGCACGGACTGCGCCCAGGTGCCGTCCCACTGCCGCACCCCCGAGGGCTTCCTCGGGAGCCAAGAGCGTCTTCGCTAACTCAGCGATCCAGCCCTTCGAGGATCGGACACTCTGGCCGCTCGTCGCCGTGGCAGCAGTGCGAGAGCGTCTGCAGCGTCCTCACCATCCCCTGCAGCTCGAGGATCTTCTGCTGAAGTTCTTTGACGTGCTCGTCGGCGATGCGCTTGACCTCGCGCGAGCTGCGGCGCTTGTTGCGCCACAGGCCCAGCAGCAGCTTGATCTGCGGGATGGAGAAGCCGAGGTCGCGCGCCCGGCGGATGAAGCGCAGCTGGTGCACGCTGGTCTCGCCGTAGCTGCGGTAGCCACCGAGCGTGCGCGAGGCCTTCGGCAAGAGGCCAATGGCCTCGTAGTGGCGGATCATCTTCGCGCTGACGCCGCTCAGGGATGCGGCTTCGCCGATGTTCATCGTGCGACTCCCTTCCAGCGCTTCAGGAGCAGCGAGTTGCTCAGCACGCTGACGCTACTGAGCGCCATGGCCGCCCCGGCGACCACCGGCGAGAGGTGGCCGAGCGCGGCCAGCGGAATGCCGACGACGTTGTAGGCGAAGGCCCAGAAAAGGTTCTGGCGAATCTTCTGGTACGTGCGCCGGGAGATGTCGAGGGCGTCGACCACCAGGAGCGGGTTGGCGCGCATGAGCGTGAGCCCCGCGGCCTCCATGGCCACGTCGGTGCCCGAGCCCATGGCGATGCCGACGTCGCACTTCGCCAGCGCCGGCGCGTCGTTGAGGCCATCGCCCACCATCGCCACGGTGAGGCCCTGGGCCTTCAGCTCGTCGATGACCTGCGACTTCTCCGCCGGCAGCACCTGCGCCTTGAACTCGCGCAGCCCGAGCTCCCGAGCGATGCCGCTGGCCGCGCCAAGGTTATCGCCCGTCAGCATGAGCACGCGGATGTGGCGCGCCTCGAGCTCCCGGATGGCAGGCCGCGACTCCTCGCGCAGCTCATCACGAAAGCCCAGGAGGCCCGCGATGAGTTTTTTTTCCGCGTGGACTAAGAGCGACACAGTCTCGCCCTGCTCACTGCGAAGCTTCGCCAGCGCGAGCATGGGTTCGGGGTGGTACCCCGCGAGGCCCTCCGGCCGCAGGATCTGCCACTCTGCACCCTGGACCACGCCGCGCACGCCGCGGCCACTGAGCGCGCGGAGGTCTTCCGCTACGTGCTCGGCTCCCGAAAATGGATACCGCAAGAGCGCCCTCGCCAGCGGATGCTCGCTCCCGCGCTGCAGGGCCCGCGCGATGGAGAGAACCTCTTGTTCCTGCTCTGCCTCGGTGCTCTTGAAAAAGACCAGCTCGGGAGTTCCGCGCGTGAGCGTCCCGGTCTTATCGAACACCAGGGCGTCGACCTCGTGGGCGACTTCCAGCGCGTGGGCGTTTTTGATGAGAATTCCTCGGCGCGCGGCCGCGCCCATGCCCACCATCAGCGCCGCTGGGGTCGCAAGGCCCAGGGCACAGGGGCAGGCGATCACCAGCACGGCGACGGCGCGCAGGAGTGCCGCTTCCGTCCCCGCTCCCGAGAAGACACCGTAGGCGAAGGCGACGAGCGCCAGCAGGATGACCGTCGGAACGAAGACGGCCGCGACCTTATCCACCAGCTGCTGGATGGGCGCCTTCTCGGCCTGGGCATCCTCCACGAGGCGGATGATGCGCGCCAGAGTGCTCTCGCTCTCAAGTGCGGTGACCTCGTACTCGAGGCGGGACTCTCCGTTGAGGGCCCCGGCGACCAACCGCGCACCGACCCCTTTCTCGACGGGGACACTTTCACCGGTGACCAAGGACTCGTCCACGTGGCCTTCGCCCCGGCGGATGACGCCGTCGAGGGCGATGCGCTCGCCGGGGAGCACGACGACCGTCGCCCCCTTCGGGATCTCCCCCAGCGGGAGCACGCTTTCTCCCTCGGGGCCGAGCACCCGCGCCCTGTCGGGCCTCAGCTTCTCCAGCGCCTTGATGGCGCTGCTGGTCTGGCGCTTGGCCTTCGCCTCGAGGTACTTCCCCAGTAGCACCAGGGTGATGATGACGGCGGAGCTTTCGAAGTAGAGATGGTTGAGCGAGGCCTTCGGGCCCAGCGTGAGAAGGTAGAAGAGGCTCAAGAAATACGCAGAGCTCGTGCCCAGCGCCACGAGCAGCTCCATGTTGCCGGCGCGGGCCTTCAGCGCCGCGAGGCCCTTCTGGTAGAAGCGCGCGCCGATCCAGAACTGCACCGGCGTGGCGAGGGCCAGCTGCCACCAGGCGCTCGGCATGAGGTGCAGGCCAAAGGGCATGGCGAGCATCGGAAGCACCAGCGGCGCGGTGAGCAGCAGGGCGATGGTGAGTTCGCGCTTATCTTTTCGAAGTTGGCCGAGGGCCAGTGCTTCGCGCTCCTGCGCCGAGACCTTGAGCTTGGCCGGGTAGCCCGCCTTCGCCAGGCGCTCGAAGACCGCCGCGTGGTCGGGCGTGGCCTCGAACTCCACGCTCGCCGACTCGGTGGCGAGGTTCACCTGCGCCGCGCTCACGCCGGGCACCTGGCGGAGCGCCTTCTCGACGCGCCCCACGCAGGAGGCGCAGGTCATGGCGCTGATGTGGTACTGGGCCTTGGTCATACTCGTTCCCCTTTGGTTCCCACCAGAGTGAACCTTCCCATCATGGGAAGCTCAAGTCAAAAGATTCTGGCGGAATGTGCTTGACCTTGCCACGGTGGCAAGGTTGATATTACTAAAAATTTAAGGAGGCCCCCCATGATCGAGCTGAAAGTCCAGGGCATGAGCTGCCAGAATTGTGTGCGCCACGTGCGCGACGCCATCCTCGCGGGTGACGCGAGCGCGAAGGTCGAGGTGCAGCTAAAGGAAGGTGTGGTG
>DAIPJL010000187.1:0-5837 GCA_036770305.1 Bacteriovoracaceae bacterium
GCCGGATCCAGTGCAGCGGAATAAAGGATTGCCTAGCGCTCCGGCATTTCAAAAGCCCGCTGAAGGCCGACGAAGCCGCCGAGGGCGGAGCAAACCCCGGCTCCGGCGTCTGCCGGAAGCTGAAGGGCGCCGTCTCGATCGTCGAAGACAAAGAGAAGAATCAAATGGCGCTCTGTCGCTTCAGCGATGGAAGTCTCATCAGCTTGGACGGACTATGGGTTTGGTAGCAGCCTTCGTCCTAAGCATTTTCTCAGCGCACGCCATGAACTGTCGCCTGCCCGACAGGCCGGTGCAGGACCAGGACGGCTTGGGGAGCTGCTACGCGAACACGGCCAGTCTCATGATGGAGCACAACCTTGGCCTCGCCAGGACGCCCTCCTACTTCCAGCTCTCGCTCTCGGCTTCCGCGCACCGCGGGACGCGCTTCATCCGCGACGACAAGTCGAAGGAGCGTCCCTTCAACTGGGGCGGCCACACCTGTGCGACCTTTAACCAGACGAAGCTCGACGGCTACTGTGACGCCGAGACCTTCCGCTGGGATGCTCTCGATCGCAACGACGCCCAGAGCAAGCAGGAGCAGTTCCTGGTCGACCTCGGGAGGCTACTCGAAAACCGTGGCGCCGACCTGCGACGGCTACTGGAGGCCGCCCGTGGCCCGGCGGAGCGCGACCGACTGGTGCGAAAGCTCGCCGGCTGTTTTCACCAGCGAGAGGAGTTCTGCCGCGAGAGCGACGACGACTTCATCGCGCGTCGGTTCTTCTATCGGCTGCGGGAGTCGATGACCCGCGAGCTCGCGACGCTCAAGGCTGGCCCGCAGAAAACCGCCCTGCAGAACTTCATGGCCCAGACCTTCGAGGGAAGTGGAGCGCCGAAACCGGCCGCCAAGGACTACTTCCTGCGCGAGTTCGTGCCGCGCGATCGGGACTGGCTCAAGTCCCTGGAGCGACTCCAGACCGGCAATGGCCTCGTCGCCGAGGACCTCTTCCAGGTCTGGTGGCGCAACCGTCTCGGCATGAGCGGAAGTTTCAAGTCCGTCGGGCCGGCCAACGACTTTACCTTCGTGCGCGATCTCCAGGCGCGCCGAGTCTGCGCCCAGGATAGTTCGATCGCCATGAGCGAACGACTCCTCGGCTCCTGTGGCGAAGTTCCGGCGACACTTGGCCCGCGCTTCGAAGCCGAAGCGCGGGAGCTGCTGCGGGTCCTCGAGGGGGCTCTCCAGCCGGGCAGCTCGGGTCTGCGCGGCTTCATCGGCATGATGTCTCCCGCTTGCGAGGAGCAGATGGGTCGGCGGTCTGGGAACGTGCGCGGGACGTGCGAGGAACACGCCGTGACGGACGCGCGAAGCAAGGCGGCGGCGGTCGCCCTCGCCAAGGCCCAGCTCTGCGTCGGGAACCGCTCCGTCGGAGTGGCCCTATGCACCGGGTTCTTCAAGTCTCCTACGCCGGTGGATTCGAAGTTCTGCACCAGTGACACCCCCGGGGTGGAGAACCACGGCCGCCACGCCGTCGTTCTGGTCGGGACCCGCACCGGAGCGAACGGGAAGACGCAGTTTCTGGTGCAAAACTCCTGGGGCCGCAGCTGTCCCTTTTTCCAGACGAGGAGCGAGGCGCGCCGGCCTGTCGACGCGCTCGTGGAGTGCGAACTGAGCAGCAACCGCAGCGTCACCGGCCGCTTCTGGGTCGACGAAGACCTGCTCTTCAACAACACCTATCAGATCCAGACCATCGAGTAGCTCAGGCCCTGAAGAGCCAGGCCTGGTGGATCTGACTGCCGGCGAAGTCCGGCGGGACCGTCCAGTGTGTGATGGCCTTCGCCTTGGCCGCGAGCCCGGAGTCGAGTTTGAAGCGGCGCTTGTTGGTAGAGAAGTAGAGCGAGCCCTGCGGCGCGAGGCGCGCGAGGCAGGCCTCGATGAGTGCGGCGTGGTCGCGTTCCACGTCGAGCACGTCTTCCATGCGCTTCGAGTTGGAGAAGCTCGGGGGATCGAGGAGGATGAGGTCCCATTTTTCCCGGCTCGGCTCCTTGAGCCAGGCGACCACGTCGGCCTGCAGGAACCGGTGCGCGCCGGCCGGGAGCTGGTTGTGGCGGAAGTTGCGCAGGGCCCACTGCAGGTAGGTGTTCGACATGTCGATGGAGGTCACCTCGCTGGCGCCACCAATCGCAGCGGCGACGCTCAGCGCTCCGGTGTAGCAGAAGAGGTTGAGGACGCGTTTGCCCTGACAGACTTTCTGCAGCTCGCGACGCAGGGGCCGGTGATCGAGAAAGAGGCCCGTGTCGAGGTAGCGCCGTAGGTTCACTTCGAAGACCTGCTTGCCCTCGCGCACCAGCAGAACCTCGTCGCGCTCGTCGTCCATGATTTCGTACTGCTGCTCCCCCTTCTGACGGCGCCGCCGCTTCAGGATGATATTCTCCGGCGGGATGCTCAGCAGGCCCGCCAGCGCGTCGCGCGCCTCGGCGTGGTGGCGCTCGATGATCTCGGGATTCTCCGGCGCCTCGGGCCCCTGGTCACTGAGGACGCAGAAATTCTTGTACAGATCGATCAGGTACGGATACGCGGGGATGTCGTGCTGGTAGAGCCGCCATGCTTCGACGTTCTGCGACCGGAAGCTTGCGGCGAGGCGCCGGTGATTTTTTTCGAGGCGATGGAGGAACTCCGACACTTATCTTTTCTCCCGAAGATTTGCTAAGCTCAGGGAGTATAACCTAAAGGTAGGACCATGTCTCAAGATCAAGACCGGGACGGCGAGGGGAAGAGCGGTGTCGCCGTCGCGAAACGACCCAAGCTCCAGCGGCCCAAGCCCTGGAAGGTGCTGCTGCACAACGACGACTACACCACGATGGAGTTCGTCGTGCATGTGCTGCAGAAGTACTTCGCCAAGTCGCGGCCCGAGGCCCAGAGCATCATGCTGGAGGTCCACACGCGCGGCTTCGGCGTCTGCGGCGTCTTCACCTACGAGGTCGCCGAGTCGAAGCGCGAGAAAGTCATGAAGTACGCCCGTGAGAACGGCCACCCTTTGAAGTGCTCGATTGAGCCCTGCGACGATTAAACAAAGCCTTGTCAGCCTTGCTTTTTTCCAGGGCACGCCCATAGTTAGGATGAGAGCGATTTTCCTAAAGGATAGACGATGATTAGTCCCCAGCTCGAACAGATTCTCAACAAGGCCATTCGCAAGGCGAACGAGCGCCGCCACGAGTTCCTCACGCTGGAGAACGTGCTGCTGGCCATGCTCGACGACGCGGCGGTGGTCGACGTGCTGCGCGACTGCGGCGCGAAGATCGAGGAGCTCCGACGGGAGCTCGAGGAGTTCATCGCCGACGACGCGAACTTCAGCTTGCTCAGCCCTGAGGACATCGACGAACTCAATCAGAAACAGTTCGGCAACGAGCAGCTGCGCGAGGCCGCGCGGCTCAACGGCATCCGCTACCAGCCAGAGATCTCCATGGCCCTCCAGCGCGTCATCCAGCGCGCCGCGATCCACATCCAGAGTTCCGGGAAGAAGGCCATCCACGCGGTGAACCTTCTGGTGGCCCTCTTCAGCGAAAAGGAGAGTCACGCGATCTACTTCTTGCAACAGCAGGGCGTCGAGCGCGTCGACGTGGTCGAGAAGATCGCCCACGGCACGGACCGCGCCGCCAATAGCGGCCGCGAGGAGCGCGAGGGCAGCGGCGAGGCTGCCGAGGCGCCCTTCAAGCGCGACGAGAAGTTCGAGAAGGCGCTGGCCGACTTCACCGTGAACCTCAACGACGAGGCCCGCAAGGGCAAGCTCGACCCGACCATTGGCCGTGCCGACGAGATCCAGCGGATCATCCAGATCCTCTGCCGCCGCCGCAAGAACAACCCCATTCTGGTGGGCGACGCCGGCGTCGGAAAGACCGCCATCGCCGAGGGCCTGGCCCAGGCCATCGTCGACGGCAAGGTCCCCCAGCCCCTGGCCAACACCACCGTCTACTCCCTCGACATGGCCTCGCTGCTGGCCGGTACGAAGTTCCGCGGCGACTTCGAGGAGCGCCTGAAGGTCGTCCTGCAGGCCCTCGAGAAGAAGAACGCCAAGGAGGGGAGCATCCTCTTCATCGACGAGATCCACACCATCATCGGCGCCGGCGCCACCAGCGGCGGCAGCCTCGACGCCTCGAACCTGCTCAAGCCGGCCCTCTCCAAGGGCCAGCTGCGCTGCATGGGCTCGACGACCTTCGAGGAGTACCGCAAGTACTTCGAGAAGGACGCCGCCCTCAACCGGCGCTTCCAGAAGGTCGACGTGCCGGAGCCGACCACCGAGGACACCGTCCAGATCCTCCAGGGCCTCAAGAGCCGCTTCGAAGAGCACCACGGAGTGCGCTTCAGCGACGAGGTCATCCGCTCGGCCGTCGCCCTCTCGCAGAAGCACATCAGCGACCGCAAGCTGCCGGACAAGGCGATCGACGTGATCGACGAGCTCGGGGCCTACCTGCGCCTCAAGCCCGACTGGAAGCCGGAAGCCGAGGCCTGCATCAGCGACGTCGAGACGATTGTGGCAAAAATTGCTCGTATCCCGGAGAAGAGCGTCTCCGGGAACGAGCGCGATAAGCTGCGCCACCTCGAGCGCGACCTCAAGCTCCTCATCTTCGGCCAGGACGCGGCCATCGAGAAGGTTGCCAACGCCATCATCCTGTCCCGCTCGGGCCTAGGCCACACCGACCGGCCCATCGCGAGCTTCCTCTTCGCCGGCCCGACGGGCGTGGGCAAGACCGAACTCGCCAAGCAACTCGCCCTCCAGCTGGGCGTGAACTTCCTGCGCATCGACATGTCCGAGTACATGGAGAAGCACACGGTCTCGAAGCTCATCGGGGCGCCTCCGGGCTACGTCGGCTTCGACCAGGGCGGCGTGCTGACGGACGCGATCCACAAGACCCCTTACACCGTGTTGCTCATGGACGAGATCGAGAAGGCGCACCCGGACGTCTACAACATCCTCCTGCAGGTGATGGACCACGGGGCTCTCACGGACTCGAACGGCCGCACCACCGACTTCCGCAACGTCATCCTCATCATGACCTCGAACGCCGGGGCGAAGGACATGGAGGCCGGCTCCATCGGACTGGCCGGAAAAGTTGGCAGTGGCCTCAACACGAGCAAGCGTGACCAGGCGATCCGGCAGTTTTTTACCCCCGAGTTCCGCAACCGGCTGGACGCCGTGGTTCACTTCAACCGCCTGAAGAGTTCTAATGTAGAATCGATCGTGGCCAAGTTCCTCGTGGAGCTCGAGGCCCAGCTCGATGAGAAGAAGGTCGAGCTCGAAGTGACCGCTGCGGCCCGCGCGTGGCTGGCCCGTCATGGTTTTGACGAAAAGCTCGGCGCACGTCCTGTCGGTCGACTGGTGGACGAGAAGATAAAGAAGCCGCTGGCCCACGAGATCCTCTTTGGGAAGTTGGAATCGGGAGGCCGCGCGGTGGTCGACGAGGTCGACGGCGAGCTCGCTTTCACATTTTCCTAAAGCTCCTGGTGGGGTGCGACCGAAGAGCCGAACATGAGCGCGATCAAGAAAAAAAATGAAGAAGTGAAAAAAAAATGTATTTTTTGTTTGCGTTAGAAAAAAATCGTGTTTAAGCTTTAGATAAGAACGGTCAAATAGTAACCACTCATTTCTGGGAGGAAATCATGGTTAAGAAAGCAACGAAGAAAGCTGCCAAGAAAGTTGCCAAGAAAGCAACTAAGAAAGTTGCCAAGAAAGCAACTAAGAAAAAGGCTGCTAAGAAGAAGTAATATTCTTCTGAACGAAAAAGGGTCCTTCGGGACCCTTTTTTTTTGCCCGCTCGTCCTCCGTCCTGTCTTCGTCCCTCGCAGTCTCTCTTCTCTTCAATCC
>DAIPJL010000188.1:0-5831 GCA_036770305.1 Bacteriovoracaceae bacterium
GTCCGACACCGTCGCCCAGGGCTTCGGCTCACTGGGGCTCATGACCTCTGTCCTCGTGACTCCCGATGGCAAGACGATGGAAGCGGAAGCCGCCCACGGAACCGTCACGCGCCACTTCCGCATGCACCAGCAGGGCAAGCCGACCTCGACGAACCCGATCGCGTCGATCTTCGCCTGGACGCGGGGCCTCGAGCACCGCGGGAAGCTGGATGGTAATAAAGAGCTCATCAACTTCTGCCAGGCCCTCGAGCAGGTGTGCGTCGAGACCGTCGAGTCCGGCAAGATGACCAAAGACCTCGCGGTGTGCATCCACGGCGACAAGGTGAGCGCCGACAAGTACCTCACCACCGAGCAGTTTCTCGAGGCGATCAACGCTAATCTACAGAAGAAGCTGAACCGCCACTGATTCTGCTCTCATTCAGAGCTCCCAGAGAAGGCCCTGCGATGCAGGGCCTTTTTTTTGATAGGAGTTAGGACTACAAACTAAAGCCAGCCTGTTTTTGTGAAACTTTTTCAACAGCAAAATCCAGTAAAATCAACATCCTGCCTACACTTCACAGCCAGTGAAATCAAACCGACCGAGTTTCTTTTGTGAACTATTCAAGTCGAATCTTGTGAAATAAATTGCCCTCAGTTGTGAAGTTGTTACCGGTAAGCCTTTGTTGTTCTCGTGTTTATTAACTTGTGTCCCTTTAACCCAACTAGGAGTCTTTATGAAATCACTGGTTCTTGCTCTCGCTCTTGTTTCTGGTTCAGTATTCGCTCAGTCAGTATCTATCGACACTGACAGCCGCAACACTCAGTTCAAGCTCGACACTGCTGTTCACGCTCAGATGCCTACTAAGACTGAAATCCGCTGGATCCCCGGCTGCCAGATCAGCGAGTCTACTTCTATCTGCACAGAAGAAGTTGTTCTCGAGTCTAAGGCTGTTGTTAAGGTCTACGTTGACTACACAGACGGCGTATTCGGCAACGCAGAAGGCATGCCTTCTTACCTCACTTTCATCTTCGACGCTGAAGGCCTCTCTCTCGAGCCAGCTGCTAACCGCCGCGCCTACGCTAAGAAGAACTTCACTATGAGCGTCAAGCGCGCTACTCGCACCATCCAGGTTGTTGACGTTCGCAACTCTAAGCTTTGCCAAGTTATGGAAAGCGGCGAAGTAGTTCCTGGCTGTGTTGAGCGCATCGTCTACAAGCCAGCTCAGACTGTTGTAAACGAAGTAACTGTTTCTAAGAAGTAATCGTTCCTACCTGACTAGATCAGGCAGATACGACCGGGGGCCAGCACAGCTGGCCCCTTTTTTTGCCAAATCGGCGCAACTTCTCGTTTGAAAACCCGATAAGATCGCATGCGGGTTTCCTTCCTCCAGTTCCTCTGCGTATTGCTCCTCGGCTTCGAAGCTCACGCCAGCTGCGGCAGCGTTCCCGAGCCGATGGGACCTTTCACACCGGAGATGGAACGACTGACCTGTGAGCTCGAGCTCGAAACCAAGTGCCGCAAACACTTCCGCCGCGACTTCGAACGAGACCTCTACATGAAAAGCTGTGCGGAGCCGAGCTTCCTGCGCCGCTACGTCATCGACCCAGTGACACCCACGGGCACGGCCTACTGCGCGCTGATGTTCGGAACGGACGTGGTGGACCTCGTGATGGACCTCGGTGAAGCGGGCGTCACTGCACTGGTGACCGCCTGGACCTGGGCGAAGAACAGCTCACTGGAGGAAATCGCCGACCGGCTCACGCTTCCCCATCAGCGATTGATTCAGCTCTCCCAGGAATCGGCCCGTTGTGCCGCTAGCCGTGAGTGTCGACAGAACGCAGTCCAGGAGTTCCGCGACGGACTCGGAAAAGGCATGGAAACATCTCGCAAGGCGATCCGCTTTCTGATGGGAGCTGCGCGCGAGGAAGCCGCTCGACAGGTCGAGTACTGGGACTGCCTTACGCCGGCCGCTCAAGACGCGCACGTCTGCGCCGTAGTCGCAGGAATCTTCATCCCCGCGACCAAGATCTCGCTGATCCTCAAGGCCCGGGGCCTGTCGCGCGTGGCGGAGACGAGCGAGAAGATTACGGAGCGCGTGCAGGACCGCGTGAACGGCGTGAGCGCCGGCAGTGGCGCGGCCCAGCGTCGCCTCCTCTCTCGGCAGGAGTTCCTCGAGCGCTGGCGCTCGAGCGTCGCCACCACGCCTGCGGAGAACCGCGCCTGGATCGCTCGGTCGCTGGCCCCCAAGCGCGCGGGTGAGTTCTACCTCGACACGCAGAACACCGCGCTCAAAAAACTCAACGACGAGCTGAAAGACAAGGCGCTGGTGGACGCGATCGGCAACCGTTACAACGCTTCTGTGCGTCAGGTGGTCGAGCAGCTCAAGCGCGAGCACCCCGAACTCGAAGTGAACTTCTACTCTGACTACAAGTCTGTCCGCGCCAGCATCCGTGGCCCGCCGGCAAAAGAACGAGAGCTACAGGAGCTCCTCGCGCAGCGGCTGAAGGCCAACGACGAAGCCTTCCAGCGCGAACTCATCTCGGCGCGCTACGTGCGCGCCGAGGACATGCAGACGCCCTGGTTCCGCTCAGGCCTGGGCGGCAGCGCCGACGAGGCGAACCTGGCCACGCGCTTCGCGCGGCGGGCCGAGGACAACCGGGTCCAGAGCTTCACCGACCCCCAAATCCGGCAGAAGGCCGAGGCCGCCTGGCGCGAAGCCGAGGTGACCCGCCGGCTGCTCCAGTCGAGAATCCGACACCCCTCACTGATGGATGACCTCGGGAACGGGAGGACCGTTCCGAAGGCCGACGTCCTCGACGTCGTTCGGAAAAGTAAAACGCCGGAGGAGGCACGCGAGGTGATCCGCAGGCGCTACGGAATCTCGCTCGAGCAACAGGATGTAAACTCCCTGCGCACCTACTTCGAACAGATCGACCAGTTCTCACCGGGCCTTAACATCCCCGAGCGCGTGGCCCACAACTTCGCGGGAGCACGCCAGGGCGGCTTCACCATCGACTTCGCCGGAGTTGGTGCCAAGAATGCCGAAGGGACTGCCCGCGGCATGGCCCAGGCCACGGATCTCGACGGCGCCATCCGCGGGATCCGTCAGCAGGAGCTGCGGGTCACGCGCGAGCTCGACGCTCTCAAAGAGGCTACCCGCCGGGACGTCGAGCAGGTCCTTTCTCGCCATCAGATTCAAGCGCAGATCACCGTCAGCGGCGACGACATGGTGGTGATTCCGAATAGTCCGCTCAGCTCCGCGGTTAAACGCGAGCTCATGCAAGCGCAGGCGCGCACGGGAAGTCCGGCCAGTCTGCGCACGAGCTTCTTCCCCGCCGGCATGACGAACGAAGCTCAACGCGTGACGCAGGCGACGATCGGCGAAAGCATCGAGAAAAAAATCCGCCAGGGCCTCGAAGGCCGGATTCCTCGTCAGGAGCTCCAGAATTTGTCCGTGGGCATCGACATGCGCGGCAGCGTCAGCGGCTCCGGCGCCGTGGGCCTTGAGCTCTCCTCCGCGCGTAATCTGAGCGCGCACCGACGCCGGCAGATCGAGGAGGAGTTCAAAAAAGCCGTGGAGGCCGTGAACCAGGAACTCCGCTCCAAGGGGGAGAGCGCCAGCCTCAGCGCCCTCCCCTAGCGCGCTCCGCGTCCGCGGCTAGAAAGTTTTACGCATGGATGGCCGCCCGGAAAGGGCTTCGGCTAAGATGAAAGAAATGATTCATCGCCCCTTCTCAGCTCGACCGATCGCGGCCATCGACCTCGGCTCGAACGCCCTCCGTGCAGTGATCGCGCGCCCCGTGGGCAAGCGCCTTGAGATCCTCAAGGAGATCCGTGATCCCTTGCGACTCGGTGAAGACGTCTTCAACGAGGGCCACATCTCCGGGGCCCGCAGAGAACTCACCGAGGAGTCTTTCATCCGCCTCCTACACCTCTTCGCCGCCTACGGCGTCGAAGACGTCTGCTGCCTTGCGACCAGCGCCATGCGGGACGCGAAGAACGGCCAGGAGCTGATCGGCGACATCCGCCACGCCACGGGCATCGAAGTGGAGACGATCAGCGGCCAGCAAGAGGCCCGCCTGATCTTCCGCGCGGTGGCCAACGAGATCGGCCTAGAAAAAAAACGAGGCCTCTTCATGGACATCGGCGGCGGCTCCACGGAGCTCTCGATCGTCATGAACGGCGAGTTGGTCGCTAGTCATAGCTTCAACATCGGGACTGTCCGCCTCCTCAAGCTCCAGGACCAGCAGTTCCTGGCGGCGACGATCGCAGAGACCGTCGAGGGCATGCGGCGCTTCGCGCGCAGCTACCTCGGCGCGAGGCCCCCGGATGTCTTCGTGGGCACCGGTGGGAACCTCCGGCGCATGGGGAAGATCCGCCGCAAGATACTGCGCAAGCCGAGCACCGAGTGCACCTACCCCGAGGTGGCCCACATGGCGGACACGCTCTTCAGCATGAGCTTCGTCGAGCGCATCCGGCGGCTCGAGCTCGATCAGAACCGGGCCGACGTCATCCTACCGGCGACGATGCTCACGCGAGAAGTGATGAAGTCCTTCGACCTCAAGAAGGTGCTGCTCCCGCGCGTGGGCCTCAAAGAAGGGATCCTGCTCTCGATGCTCGACCCCGACGCTCGCTGGAAGATTGTCAGGCCAAAGCTCAGTCCCTGAGACCTTTGAGGAGCGCCGGCGGCACGAAGGTGGTCATCACGAATCCCTGCCAGAAGCCCCCCTCGAGCGTCAGGAAGGCGCCCTTCTTGAACTTCAGAAAGTCGTGCTCCGGGTGCAGGCCTAGGAGCGCGGCGATCACCGAAGAGAAGTGGGGCTCGTGGCCCACGAAGCAGTAGGTCCCCTCCTGCGGAAGAAAGGAAATGTACTCCACGAGGTGTAGCGGGTCGTCGAGCAGGTGAAGGTCCGTGATGAGCTCGAGGTCGGCTTCGGGCCACTGCTCCCACACCATCTCTGCCGTCTGGATCGAGCGCAGGAGCGGGCTGCAGAAGATCACGTCGGGAGCGGAGAGCGTGCGCTTCATGAAGCGCAGCTGGGTGGAGAAGATCTTGATGCCTTTGGGAGTGAGTTCGCGGAGCGCGTCCTGGTCGGGATCCGCGAGGAAGTTCCCTTCGGCGTGCGCGTGGCGGATGAACATGAGCTTCACTCGCCACCCCCGAGGTTCTTCTCGCGGCTTAGGGTGCGCGCCATGAGCACGTCGTGCGAGCCGAGTTCCGGCGCCTGTCCCTCCGGCTGGCGCTGCCGGTAGGTGCCGTCCGGGAGCAGGTCCCAGGCGCGGCGGTTGTCCTGTCGCAGGACCTCGAAAAAGTCCCAGAGGCGCTCGCGCAGCCTGAGGTCGTAGATCGGCACGATGAGTTCCACGCGATGGTGGAGGTTCCGGTGCATCCAGTCGGCGGAGCCGATCCAGAACTCACCGTGCAGCGGGTTCTTCTCCCCCCCCGAGAAGTAGAAGATCCGCGAGTGCTCGAGGAAGCGGCCGATGACGCTCACCACCTGAATGTTCTCGGACATCCCCGGAATGCCCGGCTTCAGGCAGCAGAAGCCGCGCACGTAGAGCACAATCTTCACGCCGGCGGCGCTCGCTTCGTAGAGCGCCTCGGTGATGACCTCGTCCTCGAGGCTATTCATCTTCGCCACGATGAGGCCGTGCCCGGTGCGCTTGAACGCGTCGACCTCCGCACGGATCTTGCTGAGGAAGCTGCTCTTCATGTTGATCGGCGCCACCATGAGCTCGCGGTAGTCCGTCTTGAGCGAACTGCCGGTGAGGTAGTTGAAGACCTCGTGGACCTCGTCGGTGACACGCTTGTCGCAGGTGAGAAGGCCCAGGTCCGTGTAGAGGTTCGAGG
>DAIPJL010000189.1:0-5797 GCA_036770305.1 Bacteriovoracaceae bacterium
GCCACCGCGCGCGGTGAGGATGCCCGTCGCGGCCGCCATGCCGCCGATGTCTTCCGGAGAAGTTTCGGTGCGCACGAGGACCACTTTTTTGCCCCCCTTCGCCCACTCCTCGGCGTCCTTCGAGTGGAAGACGATGTGGCCCGAGGATGCGCCCGGCGACGCCGGCAGGCCCGTGGCCAGCAGCACCTTCGGCGCCTTCGGATCGAGGCGCGGGTGCAGCAGCTGGTTCAGGTCATCGGGCTGCACGCGCAGGAGAGCGTCCTTCTTGCTGATCATGCCCTCGTGCACCAGGTCCACGGCCACGCGCATGGCCGCGGCGACGGTGCGCTTGGCGTTTCGCGTCTGCAGGATGTAGAGCTTGCTGCCCTCGATGGTGAACTCGATGTCCTGCATGTCGCGGTAGTGCTTCTCGAGGAGCTGGTAGGTCTCGACGAGCTCGGCGTAGGCCTTCGGCATCGCCTGCTCGAGGGAGCGAAACTTTTTATTCTGATCGTTCATCGAGGCGGCGTTGATGGGCCAGGGCGTGCGGATGCCGGCGACGACGTCTTCGCCCTGGGCGTTGATGAGGTACTCGCCGAAGAACTTCTTGTCACCGGTGGAGGGGTCGCGCGTGAAGCACACGCCGGTGGCGCAGTCTTCACCGAGGTTGCCGAAGACCATCGACTGAACGTTGACCGCCGTGCCCCAGTCATGCGGGATGTTGTTCATCTCGCGGTACTTCATGGCGCGGTTGTTGAACCAGGAGTTGAAGACCGCGGAGACCGCGCCCCAAAGCTGCTCCATCGGGTCCTGGGGGAACTTCACGCCGTGTTCGGAGAGCAGGACGTCTTTGTACACCTGCACGAGCTCCTTGAGGTCTTCCGCCGTGAGCGCGGTGTCCTCGTGCACGCCGCGGGCCTCCTTCAGATCCTCCAGCTGCGCCTCCAGCACCGAGCCGCTGATGCCGAGCACGACGTTGGAGTACATTTGAATGAAACGACGGTAGGCGTCCCAGGCGAAGCGCGGGTTGCCGGTCTTCTTCGCCATGCCGAGCACGGTCTGGTCGTTGGTGCCGAGGTTCAGGACCGTGTCCATCATGCCGGGCATGGATGCGCGAGCCCCCGAGCGCACCGAGAAGAGCAGCGGGTTGGCGGCGTCGCCGAACTTCTTGCCGGTGAGCTCTTCCACCCAAGCCAGCGCGGCGGTGATCTGCTGGCGGATCTCGGGAGAGATCTTCTTATCCGTCTTATAATAGTCGAGACAAGCCTCCGTGGAAACGGTAAAGCCCGGAGGGACCGGCAGCTTCATGGCACACATCTCGGCGAGGTTCGCACCTTTGCCGCCGAGCAATGGCTTCATGTCCTTGTTGCCCTCGGTGAGCTGCGCAGAGAACTTATAAACCCACTTGTGTGCCATGTGACTCTCCTTAGAGTTCGAAGGTGGCCTTGAGGTAAGAAACAACTTTATCGAGTGCGATCCGCTCTTGTGTCATGGTGTCACGGTGGCGCACGGTCACGGCCTGGTCATTGAGCGTATCGAAGTCAATGGTGATGCAAGCCGGAGTCCCCGTTTCGTCCTGGCGGCGGTAGCGCTTCCCGATGGAGCCGGCGGTGTCGTAGTCGCACTTGAAGTGCTGCTGTAGCTCGCGCAGCAGCTTCTCGCCGACGCCTTCCAGCTCTGGCTTCTTCATCAAGGGCATGACGGCGGCCTTCACGGGCGCGAGGCTCGGCTTAAAGCGCAGCACCGTGCGCTCTTTCTCCGCGTCGCCTTTGTTCTCCACACGGTACGCATCGGAGAGGACGGCGAGCAGGCAGCGATCCGCTCCCACCGAGGTCTCGAGGACGTAGGGGATGAACTTTTTGTTGCCGTCGAGCTGGTCGACGTACATGAGGTTCTTCTTCGAGAACTCCATGTGGTTCTTAAGGTCGAAGTCGGTGCGCGAGTGGATCCCCTCCATCTCGCCCCAGCCGTGGGCGAACTCGTACTCGATGTCGAAGGCGGCGTCGGCGTAGTGCGCGAGCTGCTCGTGCTTGTGCCAGCGCAGCTTGTCCTTGCGCAGGCCCATGGAGAGGTGCCAGTTCCAGCGGATGTCCTTCCACATCTCCATCGCGTCGGCCTGGGTGCCGGGCTTGATGAAGTACTGCATCTCCATCTGCTCGAACTCGCGCATGCGGAAGATGAAGTTCCCCGGCGTGATCTCGTTGCGGAAGGCCTTCCCGATCTGAGCGATGCCGAAGGGGAGCTTGCGGCGCATGGTCGCCTGGACGTTCTGGAAATTCACGAAGATTCCCTGCGCCGTTTCGGGACGCAGGTAGATCTCCGCGGCGCTTTCTTTCACCGGCCCCATGTGCGTGGTGAACATGAGGTTAAAGTTGCGCGGCTCGGTGAAGGAGTTCTTTTCCCCGCAGCTCGGGCACGGAGCAGAAAGGTCGATCTGATCCGCGCGGAAGCGCCCCTTACACGCTTTGCAATCAACCAAGGGATCAGTGAAGTTGTCGACGTGGCCCGACGCCTTCCAGACCAGCGGGTGCATGAGGATGGCAGCGTCGACGCCGTCGACGTCGTCCCGGAAAGTCATCGATCGCCACCACGCATTCTTGATGTTGTTCTTGAGCTCCACGCCCAAGGGCCCCATGTCCCAGCAAGAGCCAAGGCCTCCGTAAATTTCCGAGCTCTGAAAGATGAAGCCGCGGCTTTTACAAAGACTGACAAGTTCACTCATGGATTGGAGATTTTCTTCAGACACGTGTCGCTCCTCGAGGATGGAGAATGGCAAAGTTCGCACCATTTTTACCATACTCGCCCGGCGCGCGCCTAGCACTTCTCCGGCGAAACTAGTCGCGCTGTGAGAGCTCGAAGAGTTTGCGGTACTCGCCCGCCATGGCGAGCAGTTCTTCGTGCCGCCCCTCTTCCACCTTCCGGCCTTCCTTGAGCACCACGATGCGATCATAGTTCTTCAGCGTCGACAGCCGGTGCGCCACTGCGATCACCGTCTTGTGCCCTGCGACTCGTTCGAGCGCGGCCTGCACAATTTTTTCCGATTCGTTGTCCAGCGCACTAGTGGCTTCATCGAAGAGCAGAACGTCGCGGTTTTTTAAGAAGGCGCGGGCGATGGTGAGACGCTGCGCCTGGCCACCGGAGAGCCGAAGGCCTCGGTCACCCACCACCGTCTCGAGGCCCTGAGGTAGATCGGCCACGAAGTCTCGGGCGTAGGAAACCTCCAGGGCCGCGTCGAGTTCCTGCGGACTCACCGAGTCGCCGGTAGTGAGGTTCTCGCGCACGGTATCGTTGAAGAGAAAGATATCCTGGCTCACGAGAGCGAAGAGCCGGCGCAGGTCACTCAACCGCCACTGGTTGATCGGCACTCCGTCGATGAGGATCTCACCCTTCTCGACGGCGTAGAGCCGCAGCAGCAAGCTGATGAGCGTCGACTTTCCGGACCCCGAGAGGCCGACGAGGCCCACCTTCTCGCCTTTGCGGATCACGAGGTCCAGGCCCTCGAGCACCGGCTTCTCTCCGTAGCTGAAGCTCACGTTGCGGAACTCGATGGCTGCGGCCAGGCCCGCCTGCGAATGGTGACCCGCGTCCGGCTCTTCGGGGACCTCGAGGAGGTTGATGATGCGCGCGGACGCCGCTCGCGCCTGGTTGATCTTCGCGCTCGCCTTGGAGAACTTGCGGATCGGATCCATGAACATCGCCAGCGCCGCGACGAAGCTGATGAAGCCGCCGGTGGTGAGCTGGCCCGAGGAGATGCGGTGGTGGGCGAAAATGATCACGCCCGCGAAGGCCAGCGAACCGACGAGCTCCACCGCGGGGTGCGAGTGCTCCTCGGCGGAGTTCGAGCGCGAGCGGTGGAAGAGGAAGCGCTCCTGGAGTTTCACGAAGCGGCCCTCGAGGTAGCCCTGCAGGCCAAAGGCCTTCGCGACTCGTTGGCCGGTGAGCGTCTCGCCCACCGAGTGGGCCATGTCGGCGACGTCTTTCTGGGCTTCGCCGACGTACTTGCGGATGCGCCGGCCGAGCTTGCCGAAGATGACGGCGAAGACGGGCGAAACGAGCAGGATGATCAGCGCCAGTTGCCAGTCGTGGTAGATCGCCACGCCGAGGAGAGCCGCGGCGGTGATCGGCTCGCGGATGATCTCCAGCGAATTCTTGAAGGACTCGGCGAAGATGTCGGCGTCGCTCAAGAAGATGGCCACCAGGTTCCCCTGCTTGACCTGCGCGAAGTACGACGCCGGCATGCGCTGGAACTTCTGGAAGAGCTGCGCGCGCAGGGCGCACACGCAGCGGTCGACGATCATGCGCAGGCCGAAGTAGTGGAAGAAGCGCAGCGGGTAGTTGAGGACGCCGAGGCCGACGAGCAGCGCCGCGAGCTTCCAGGCCTCTTCGCTCGACGAGCCCGCCGAGAACCCCTTGTCGAAAATGTCTTTCACCAGGAAGGCTTCGTAGGCCTTGATGCCGGCCAGCGGAAGCGCCAGAAGACTCGCCAGCAGGGCCTGCTTCCAATAGGGCCGGATGTATGGGAACATGAGCTTAAGCACTGCCAACATGCCGATGATCTTAATCCGGCGGGGATGCCCATGACAAACAAAACTCCGAGGGCCATTTTCCTAGACCGCGACGGCACCTTCATCGTCGACAAGAACTACCTCTCGCGCGTCGACGACATCGAGTACTACCCGGACACCTTCGCGGCCCTCAGACTCATGCGTCAGAAGGGCTACCGGCTCTTCGTCGTGACGAACCAGTCGGGGGTCGGCCGCGGCTTCTTCGAGCTCGCGCGGGTCCATGAGATCCACGCCACCATCGACGCGGACCTGGTGTCCCAGGGCCTGCCGCCCTTCGACGGCTGGGCCATCTGCCCCCACGCTCCCGAAGAGGACTGCTCGTGCCGGAAGCCGAAGCCCGCGCTCATCGACGCTATCATCACGCGGGAGAAGCTCGAGAAGACACAGTGCTGGATGATCGGCGACAAGGCCATCGACGCCGAGTGCGGGCTCAACGCGGGCATCGCCGGAGCCTGCGTCCGCGACCGCAAAGAACAGACGGCCTCCCCGCGCTTTCCGAACCTCCTCGCCTTCGCGCAGTCCCTACCCGAGTAGCCGGTACGAACTGACATCGGCGAGCTGCACCTGGAAGTGGTAGCTCCAGAAGCGCAGCAGCTCGTGAGTCGCGTCCCGCGGGAGCTGCTGGATCTTGCGCCACTCGGAGAACTTCAAGCGCAGCGCCTGCGACAGGCCCGCACGCACCGGCAGCTCCGCCTGCGGCGGCGCTCCCGACTCGCGGTAGCACGCCGAGCAGCTGAAGCCGCCCTGCTCGATGACCAGCGGCGCACTCGCCTCCTGCGCCAGCTCGCAGCCACAGTAGACGCAGCTGTTCTCGTCCGGCACTAGTCCGAGGTGGAGCAAGAACTTACTGAGGAAGAGTGCCAGGTGCGTGGGCCAGTGGAGCTCCTTCGCTCCCGCGGCTTCGTCGAGGTAGAAGAGGCCGTTCGAGAGGACGGTGAAAAGGCCCGCGTGCTCCCGGGCCGCCACCGGGTTCGTTCCCTCGTGGGGAAGCGCGGACTTCAGCGTGAGTTCGAGGTAGAGACAGGTGAGCGCGAAGGCCACCGGCTGATGGCGCATGTGCGCCGGTTGCCAGAGCACGCTCGACTCGCTCGCGGTGAGCAGGCCGTCGCCGCCGACGCGGCCGGTGCGCGCCTCTCGCACCTCCACGCGCAGCAGGCTCCCCGGCTCGAAGATGCGCGGCTTGGAGTTCTTGCCGCCGCCCATGCCGCCGAAGACGTAGACGCTGACGACGGTGCCTTCGCGCAGGAGCAGGC
>DAIPJL010000190.1:0-5780 GCA_036770305.1 Bacteriovoracaceae bacterium
AGCTCGTGCTTCTTGAGGTTCGCAGGGTTTTCGATCTGCTCCTCCTCCGCCATCTTGGTGAGTTCTTCGATGTCTTTTTCGCGCAAGTCAGTTAAGTGCATGGGCTCTCCTGCTAGAGTCTCTGGAAAATGGAAGAAAGGTTGGGATTGGGTCGCATGAGTTGGGATTTTTATTTGGGGGAGTAGCTTCGGGACCCTTTGGGCCGCGAGACGGTCATGATTCGAATGATGTGATGAACCCATTCTCGGCGCAGCGGGCATTCTTGTCAACGACACTTTCGCCCCGTGGGAGGACGAAGTAATGAGATTTTAATTGCTTAGGTGGTTTTTTTGCCCTCTTGAGATTCCGTATCTTTTCCGTAAAATGAACTGATGCGCAAAATTATTCACCTCGACATGGACTGCTTCTTCGCCGCCGTGGAGATGCGCGACAACCCGCGGCTGCGCGAGGTCCCCATCGCCATCGGCGGCAGCGCCAGCCGCCGCGGCGTGATCTCCACCTGCAACTACCCGGCGCGCGCCTTCGGCGTGCGCTCGGCGATGGCCACCGGCCTGGCGCTCAAGCTCTGCCCGCAGCTCACCCTGCTCCCCCACCGCATGCGCGCCTACAGCGAGGCCAGCCGCCACGTCTTCGAGATCTTCCAGCGCTACACCGACCAGGTCGAGGGCGTCTCCGTCGACGAGGCCTACCTCGACGTCACCGCCGTCGACCTGCCGAAGGGCTCGGCCACGCTGCTGGCCCAGGAGCTCCGCCGCGTGATCGAAGCGGAGACGGGCCTCACCGCCTCGGCCGGCGTCGCCCCGAACAAGCTGCTGGCGAAGCTCGCCAGCGAGCGCAACAAGCCCAACGGCCTGTGCACCATCGCGCCGCCGCAGGTGGAGGCCTTCATGCGCGACCTCCCGCTCGGCAAGCTCCACGGCGTCGGCAAGGTCACCGCCGACGCGCTGAAGGCACACGGCTTCCAGAAAGCCTCGGACCTGTGGCCCCTGAGCCGCTTCGAGCTCGCCCACCGCCTGGGCCGGCTCGGCGAGTACCTCTACTTCGCGAGCCGGGGCGTCGACGAGCGGCCGGTGTGCACGGAGTGGGAGCGCAAGAGCATCAGCGTGGAGAACACCTTCGCCCGCGACCTCACGGACGTGGCCGAGATGCGCGCCCAGCTCCTCGAGCTCTTCGCCGACTTCATGGAAGGCCTGGCGGACCACCGCGACCGCAAGGTCGCGGGCCTCGTCGTGAAGATCAAGTACTTCGACTTCCAGCAGACCACCATCGAGCGCGCCGGCGCGCGGGTGGACGCCGAGGCCGTCCTCGAACTCTTCCACCAGCGCTGGCTCCAGCGCATGGCGCCGGTGCGGCTGCTCGGCGTGGGCGTGCGCTTCGCCGAAGAAGAAGAGGAGCGCCAGCTGAGCTTTGACTCTCTTCTCCCCACGGGGTAGAGGAAGTGCCATGGATCTCCACGACAAACGACTCATGGCCTTCGACTGGGGCGAGAAGTTCATCGGCGTCGCCACCTACCACGTGGGCCGCGACCCGATGGTCCTGGCGCACGGCCGCCTCAAGGGCGGAGCCTTTCCGGAGATCTGGCCCGCGATCAAAACTCTGCTCGACGACGAGAGCGTCGACGAGCTGGTGGTGGGCGTTCCCTTCCTCACCGACGGCAAGGCCGGCTCGACCACGCACAAGGTGCGCGAGTTCCTGAACGATCTCGTCAAAGTTTGCCCGGTGCGCGTGCACACCCAGGACGAGACTCTCTCGACTTACATGGCCGAGGAGCGCATGAAGAGTTCCCCGCGCTACAATTTCCAAGTGAAGCTGTCCGAGATCGACGCCGTTTCCGCCACCATCATCCTCGAAGACTTCTTGCGCGCCCACGGCCATCAACTATAATTTACGGATGATTAAAAAGACGCTCCTGTTCACGCTGGTGCTCGCACCGCTCCTGTCCGCCGCGCTCATCTCCGCCACGATCTGGTTCCTGTACCAAGAAACGAACCAGCTCCCGAAAACGCTCTTCACCATCCGTCCCGGTGAGACCTTCGGGCAGGTGAACGCTCGGCTCGCGCGCGACGAACTGATCCCCAACCCTCGCCTCTTCCACTGGCTCGCGCGCTACGAAAAACTCACCGAGAAACTGCGCGCCGGTACCTTCCTCGTTCCCGCCGACGCGACGATGCGGCAGGTGCTGCACGCGCTCGCCTACGGCCAGCCGATCCTCAAGGCGGTGACCATCCCCGAGGGCCGCAACATGTACGAGGTGGCGCAGCTCTTGGCGGACGCGGGCTTCGGCCAGCGCGAGGCCTACCTCGCCCTCATGCGCGACCCGGCATTCATCAGCGGCTTCGGCATCTCCGCCCCCAGCCTCGAGGGCTACCTCTATCCCGAGACCTACAAGTTCGCGCCGGGCACCGGGGAGAAGGAAGTGCTCGCTAGCATGGTGGGCCTCTTCAAGAAGAAGGTGAACGGCGCCATCGAGGGGCACCCCTTTCTCTCACCCCACGAAGTGGTGATCCTTGCCTCCGTGGTCGAGAAGGAAACCGGCGCGCGCGAAGAGCGCCCGCAGATCGCCTCGGTGTTCCTCAACCGGCTCAAGAAGAAGATGCGCCTCGAGTCCGACCCCACCACCATCTACGGCATGTGGGAGCGCTACACCGGCAACATCAAGAAGAGCGACCTCCTCGAGCTCACGCCCTACAACACCTACAAGATCCCGGCGCTCCCCCTCGGCCCCATCGCCAATCCGAGCCTCGCGGCGATCGAAGCCGTCATGAACCCTGCGGACACCGAGTACCTCTTCTTCGTGTCGAAGAACGACGGCCGGCACGTCTTCACGCGCTCCTACAAGGAGCACCTCGAAGCCGTCAATGAGTGGCAGAAAAGAAGAGAGAATCGCGAAGGGAAGTCGTGGCGTCAGCTTCAGCAGTAGCTGTCCCCGCGGGACACTCGCCGATGTCTCGATACACGGTGCTCGAGACGCCGGAGGGCCACATGAACACGCTCGCCGCGCGCTGGTTCCACACGGCCCGCGGAGAGAACTGCACGAAGAACTTCTGCGCCTCGCCCTCGCTCATCCGATTGATCAAGCGTGCGGCGCGGTCGAAGCCGTAGCTCAGGGTCCAGTCCTTGATGTTCACGGAACCGGTGTAGCGCTTTGTCCCGCGGCCGACCTGATCGATCCAGGCGCGGACCGGCTTGAAGCACACCGGCTCGACCTTCACCTTCATGCGGCCGTCGCTCTGGGCGTCCAGGCTTGCGCCGAAACGCAGAAAAGGTTGCTGCGCGCTGACCTCCGCGGCGATCTGCTTGAGGGATTCGCCGAATGCACCACCGAGCTCGAGCATCTCCGAGCGACGCCGGTCGACCCGGCCGTAGTCGAGGTCCTTGAGGCACTCGGACTCTTTCACCGGATCGCTCTCGAGCACGGAAGGCAGACATGCGCCGTTCGAGGCGTGCAAAAGCGGCGCGAGAGGCTCGACCAAAAGGCCCGTGTTAGTGATGAAGTCCGTCAGCTTGCGATCGACCGCGCGCGACACCATGCCTCGCCAGCGGCCCTGGGGCCCGAGGAGAATCGCGCCGGTGTTGGCTGCGGTGAAGCTGCACCCGGCGAGGACCGTCGAGGGAGAGAACTCGCTGGTCGCCAGCGGGTTCACGTAGCTGTTCACAATCACCTGGCAATCCTGCTTGCGGATGATGCCAGCCTCGTCGTTGTCGGCGTCGACCTTCCACATGGTGAAGAATCCGCGGTCCGGCAAGCCTTCGCGGTTCAGCTGGAACGAACGCCGGTAGACGGGCTCGGCGAGTTCGAAGTACGCGATGTCGTTACGCCACAGAATCGGATCGGCTCCCACTAAGGGGCTGGCGAGAAGGGTCCGCTGACACCTCACCCGCCGCGCTTCGCTGAAGCCCGAGCGGGCGAAGAACACGTGGAGGTCTTTCTGGCAGCGGTTCTCGTCTCCGGAGAGCCGCAGCCCCGCCGGCAGACAAGAGGCGGAGGTCGCGAGTGTGATCGAGTTCACCAGGAAGCCGGTGCAGCTCCGAAGCCGGTCCCGGTCGACGACCACAACCTTCGCGAGCCCTCCGGGGCAAGCGAGGCCCGGCTCACACTCCACGAAGTGCTTGGCGATCCGCGCCTCCATGGCACTTTCCATGGGGTCTTGGTTCCGGATCACGCGACGGCTCTTTATTTCTGCTTCCTTGCCACAGGCAAGGAGCGTCACGAGGACGAGGTAGAGAGCGCTGGTGGTGGCAAGGCGATACGCCCTGTTTAAGTTCAGCTTCATAATTGAGTCCAGCGCCACCTTATCGAGGCACAGGGGGGGCCGACAAGCAGTCAGCAGTGTTTGAGTCATTTTTTTAGGGAACTAAGGCCTTAAGTTTAGGGCCTTTCTTGCCGATGAGTTCGGTCACTTGAGTGGCAGGCGGGTCGCCCTTAAAATAGTAATGCTGGCCTCCGAAGGCTTAAGTGACTGAAAGAAGGAGTCTGTATGGACAAGAAGAAAGTCGAACACTTTAAAGAGCTTCTGTTGAAGCACCGTCAACAGATCCTAAGTGGCGGACTTCTGAATAACTCGGAGGACCTTCACATCTCCGAAGAGGACCTCTCCGACGAGACCGACCTCGCGACGTCCATGGTCTCCCAGCAGATCTCGTGTTCGATCCGTGATCGAGAACTCCTCAAGCTCCGCCGCATCGACATGGCCCTCGAGCGCATCGCCGATGGCACCTTCGGCCACTGCGAAGAGTGCGACGAGGAGATCGGCCTCAAGCGACTGGAGAATCAGCCCTGGGCGGAACTCTGCATTGTGCACGCCGAAGAGAAAGAGCGCGAAGAGGCCCAGATCTATCGTCAGGCCTAAGACGCCTTAAGCTAAGTCCCTCATAAAAGCAGAAGGCCCGCATCTTGCGGGCCTTCGTGCATCAAGGGGGGGAAACAAAGCCTATTCGCAGTAGAAGTCGAAGGAACGAAGCTCTACTGAAAGAGGTCTAATGGTACTGAGTCCGGAGGTCACGCGGTCGTCGATCACTGACACGTAGATGTACTCCCGCTGCATAGAGCCCTGGCTCGAGGTCCACAGCACGATCGAGTAGCCGACGTCGATGTTGCCGTTCGGGTCGCCGCCGACCTTGAACATCTCGACGTCTTCCACGCGGAAGGTGCGGAAGGCCGCGTTCGGGCAGCGGTTGGTCAGCTCGCGGTCGATGACCTGGATCACTTCGTCGGGCAGCATGAGGTTCACGTTCTGCAGCACGCGGGCGCTGCGCTCGATGCCGTTGCCGGCGAAGGCGCTGAGCGAGAGAAGCAGGAGCAGAGCGAGAGACTTGAACATGTGCCGTCCTTTCGTGGTGGCGCAGTTTTAACCGGGCCAATTCGTCAGGTGAAGTCTCATGTTTTTAGACTGTCTACCGATAGGAAACTCATGAGTAGGCTGGCGGAGAAGCTGCGCGAGATCCAAACCCTGAAGGGCCACACCCAGGCGAAGGCCTTCTACGCCTCACTCAAGAAACGGGGCCTGGAGTGCAACTACCCCTACTTCATGCGCATCCTCCAGGGGGCGCTCAGGCCCTCGAGCGACCTCGTGCTCCAGCTCGCGAAGATCCTCAGCTCGAACCTCGGCGAGGAGGTGGTCAAGGCCTACTGCCAGGACCAGTTCCCGGACTACGACCACCTCTTTCCGGTGGACGCGGTCAAGCTGCAGAAGACGAAGCCGAAGGCCGAGCTCGTCATCGACCGTAAGACCCTCACGCTGCGCCAGGTGCACCTCATCGGCAAGAGCGTCGTGCACTAC
>DAIPJL010000191.1:0-5748 GCA_036770305.1 Bacteriovoracaceae bacterium
AAGCCCACCTGCGCTTCCCCGACGAACTGCTCTGGAGGCCGAGCACCGAAGCGGGCCAGTTCACCGGGCCCCTCGACACCGAGCGCTTCCGCTGCACCGAGGGCTTCGAGGAGTCCATGGCCCTGCAGAAGCTGAACCAGCCCCACGTGCTCATCTCGGCGTCGGGGATGGTCACCGGTGGCCGCATCATGCACCACCTCAAGCGGCGGCTTCCAGAGCCGAAGAACGGCGTGCTCTTCGTCGGCTACCAGGCCGAGGAGACCAAGGGACGCTTGCTCCTCCAGGGCGAGAAAGACTTCCGCATCCACCACGAGAAGATTCCCGTCGCCGCTGAGATCTTCAAGCTCGACCACTTCTCCGCGCACGCCGACAGTGACGACTCGCTCCGCTGGCTCGCGCAGATGCCCACGCCGCCGAAGAAGGTCATCCTTAACCACGGCGAAGACGGCCCGCGCCGTGCTCTCGCGGAAAAGCTCAAAGCGCGCTGGCCCGGGATGGAGGTCGTCATCCCCGAGGACGGCGAAGCGATTGACGTGCCATGAGCGAAGCGAAGACAGACTTCGTCCTCTTCAATCCTCGGGACTTCGATCATTGCCAATTCCTCTATGAGAGTCAGCAAGATCCGGCCTGGAACCACCTCCTCATCCCGCAGGGTGAGCAGTTCGGCGCCCCCGCCGCTTCGGCGCTCGAGCTCCAGGCGCAACAGATCGCACACCGCGAGCGCGGCATGCGTGGCGAACACTACCTCATCACCTACGCCGGTGACTTCGTGGGCGACGTGTCCGTCATGATCGATCCGCCGCACCTCCTTCGCCGGGTGCCGAACACCGGCTGGCTGGGCATCGCCGTCTACCGCGAGGACCTGCACGGCAAAGGAATCGCACTGGCCGCCATGGAGCACATCGAGCACTGCGCGCGCCGGCTCGGCCTCGTGCGCCTCGAGCTCGGCGTCTTCGAGTTCAATACGCGCTCGCTGCACTTCGCACGAAAGCTCGGTTTCCAGGAGATCGGCCGGGTGGAGAAGTTCACTCTCTGGAACGGCCGCCTGTGGGACGACATCCGGCTCGAAAAACTCTTCTAGGTTGGTTCCAGCACACTCTTAGGGAACCTACTGAGGAAGGTAGAGCGAGTCGTAGGATTCGAGGGCGAGGTCAAGCTCGCGCTGACAGGCGCTGTCGTCGAGGCCTGCCGCCCTCCGCGCGTAGCAGCGGCGCTCGAGCGCCTGCACTAGACCCGGCGCGAGTCCCTGGGCCATCGCAAATGATTTCTCCGCCGCCGGAAAGTTCTGCGCGGCGAGCTCACCTAGGCCCTGGAGGAAGGGACACAGACCGTAGCTTAGCTCGAGCGCAAGGCGCGCTTCGCGCTCGCGGTAGTCAGAGAGCTGCGGAATACGCTGGCGCTGAAAGTCGCTGCGACAGGTGAACGCGAGATCACCCGGCTCGGCGAAGTAGCGCACCAGAACACCCGTCGCCTGACGCTTGCTCCCCGGAAGAAAGGCCAGCGCATACTGGTTGGCGTAGAACTTCGCCAGCGCCGGTGAAATTCTCTGACGGAACGTTCCCTCACGAAGGAAGCGCTCGGGGAAGAGCTTCGCGGTCTTAGCGAAGTCACGCGGGTTCGCCGCGAGAGGCCCGAGGATCGCGACGTCTCGGCGCAGGCCCTCGACCTCTTGGAGATAAATGGCGAGGCTCCACTCGGTGTCGCCGGAGAAGAAGGCGGTGGCGTTGGGCGGAAGCTCGTCGAAGGCGTTCCGCATCCAGTCGACGACGGTGGTGTCATCGGAGAAGTCGTTGCGCGCGAAGTTCGCCGCTAAGTTTGTGGCGAGGTTCGCGGTCAGCAGCAGCGCCGCGAGGATCCCCTGGCGCAGCACCCCCGCGCGCAGGTGCAGCGCCCACAGCAGCAGCAGCGGCAGAAGGTAGAAGCGCGCCAGCGTGGCTTCGCCCAGCACGTCGGTGCTGAGGTTCGCGCGGGGGAAGAAGACCACGAGGTAGGCACCCAGGGAGATCAGTAGCGCGGCGTTCGTCTTGAGGAAGCTCAGGTTGGGTCGCTTCGCCCAGTGCCAGAGCGTCACACACGCCAGCAGGCCAAGAGACCAGAAGCCAGTCACCCAGCTGGTGAAGAAGTTCCCGAAGACCCACGCGAGATCGGTGGCGCGGCCCGAGGCGGAAAGCTGGCCGGTGCCGAAGTCTTTGCGCAGGAAAAAATTGAGCACGTCGGAGAGCGTATCGACCTTTCCCCAGGACCCCAGCACTTCGTCGTTGAAGATCAAGAGCAGCAGATAGCTCGCGAGAGAGAGCACGAGCGCCGTGAGGGCGAACGCGTGCTGCCGCCAGCGCCGCCGGTGCTGCCACATGGGGGCGAGGAGCAGCGGAAGCAGGAAGACGATGCTGTGGTGGTGGGCCACCGAGAGCGCCAGCAGCAGGAGCAGGAGACGGTTCTGGTAGCGCTCCTGTTTTTGAAAGACGAGCAGGAAGAGCGCGCCGAAGCACATGAGGCCGACGAACACGTCCGGCAGAAGGCTCCAGCGCCACACCAGGAAGCTCGTGGCGAAGACCCCGGCGGCGAGGCCCGTTCCGTGTTCGTACTCTTCGAAGCGACGCAGGAGCGCGAAGAGTGCCAGTCCCAGCGCTGCCGCCCCGAGGCCCGCGGCGAAGTAGGGCGCCACTGGGAAGACCGAAATGACGAACTTGTTCCACAGGACCTGCAGCGGATAGCCCGGCGGGTGCGCCAGCGAGAGGCGCAGGCCCGCGAGCACGAGCTCCGTGGTGTCGCCCTCCTGGGGAGTGCGCGGGACCGTCACCCAGTAGAGCAACGCCAGTGCGCCGAGCTGCGCGAGGCCCGCGAGCCGTCGGGTCATTGGCCCTTCGACGTGGACTCGAAGATCTTATCGGCGCTCGCGGCGACGAAGCCGTGGTAGAGCTGGCCCGTCGGCAGCGGGTAGCGCCGGGCGAACTCGTAGTAGCAGGCCGGGATGGTGAGCGCGCCGTCGTCGAACTTCACCTCGATGTTATTCGCCAGGGTCGACGACTGCTCGAGGAAGACCGCGGGGGTTCCCTTGATTTCGCCGCCGCTGGCGTTGAGCTTCACGCCCTGCTCTTTCAAGAAGGCGTTGAGGCCCTGGATGTCGCGGAAGCTCGAGAGCGCGTTGATGAAGACCGTGAAGTGGTTTGGCCGGTAGCCGAAGGCGGCTACCCAGGCGGCGTAGTCTGACTCCTTGTGGAGCGCGTGGTACGTGGCTTGGGTGATCTTCCACGGGCGGCCAGCGGATGAGAAGTCGAAGGTCTGCTCGAGGCCCGCGGGGATCTGGGCGATGAGGGCCTCGACGGTCTTGCGCAGCTCCGGGGAAAACTCCTCGAGCTTGAGCTCGGAGATGAAGATCTTCGGCAGTGAAGAGTCGGCGTGTTCGTAATGCTTAGCGTAGAGCTTCTTCTCCGGGAAATGGTAATCCCCGGCGTACTTGTAGCCGCTAGCGACGAAGGGTGCGGCGATGACGTCGATGGAGACACGCGGGTGGTTAAAGGTGCGAAGCGCAATGTGATCATTCAAGACCTTATCGCCGCGGGCCGTGAAGAGGTCGTAGATCCGCTGGGCCAATGGGTTGATCGCCACGTAGTCCGCCCACATTTTGTCCAACAAGCTTACTAGGTTTTTCGCCATGAAACGCACTCCTGTTGCCACAAAGGTACCGCGGAAAGCTTAGAAGTTCTAGCGCAAGAGGAGTATGATCTCTGTCATTCTCACGGGGGACAATGACATGCGCTATAGTCTGAAAGGTGATTATTTTGATGGCCAGTGGCAGCAGCCGCAAACAGCGCCGCAGGAAAAGATTCTTAAGCGCTCCCCGGCCGACCTCAACACAGTGCTCTGGGAAGCTCCCATCTGGCACGCCCACGTAGAACCAGTCATTGCCTCTGCCCAAAAAGGCTTCGCCGCCTGGCGCCTGCTGAGCTTCGCCCAGCGAGCCGAGTACCTGAAGCGCTACCAGGAAGCGGTCAAGAAACGCGGCGACGCGATCGCCGAATGCCTGGCGTGGGAAGTTGGCAAACCTCTCTGGGAAGCGAAGACAGAAGCCGCCGCCTTAGTGAGCAAGGTGGACGTCACTCTCGGCGACTCCCTCAAGCGCATCGAGAACAAAACCATCAAAGAGGTCATGCCCAAGATCGATGGCCACACCATCGCAAAGCCCATTGGCCCCGCATTGGTCATCGGCCCCTTCAACTTCCCCTGCCACCTCGCCAACGGCCAGATCTTGGCAGCACTCCTGGCCGGGAACAGCGTCATCTTCAAGCCCTCAGAAAAAACCATCGCCAGCGCGCAGCTCATGATGGAGGCCTTCGCCGAGGCCGGCTTCCCCGCCGGCGTGGTGAACTTCATCAACGGCACGGGCCACACCGCGGGGACGCTGACGAGCGACCCGCGCGTGAAGGCGGTGTACTTCACCGGGTCGCGCGCCGTCGGAAAAATGATTCTACGGGCCACGCACCAGGACCTCAAAAAGATGGTCGCCCTCGAGCTCGGCGGAAAAAACTCGAGCATCATTCACAAAGACGCGCACCTGCCGCACGCGCTACCGGAGCTGCTGCGGGCCTGCTACCTCACGTCGGGCCAGCGCTGTACCTCAACCTCGATGATCCTGGTGCACCGATCGCTCCTCAACAAATTCACCGACGACTTCAGAGCGGCCATCGCGCGGATTCGCGTGGACCACCCGGTGCTCGCGAGCAAGCCCGCGTTCATGGGCCCGGTGATCGACGAGCAGGCGGAGAAGCTCTACTTGGATTTCTGTGCCCAGGGCGAGCGCGAAGGCGCCGAGGCGCTCCTGCCGGCGAAGAAGCTCGACCTCGCCTGGCCAGGCCACTACGTCTCACCATCGCTGCACTTCCTCGAGAAGGCCGACCTCAAAGGCAAGTTCGTGCAGGAAGAAATCTTCGGGCCCAACGCCTGCATCATGCCCTACGACGAGATCGAGGAGGCCATCGCCCACGCCAACTGCACCGAGTATGGCCTGGCGGCCGCTGTGTTCACCCGGGACCAGAGCATCTTTCAGCGCTGTCTGCGCGACCTCGACGCGGGGCTGATCAACCTTAATCGCTCGACGGTGGGAGCTACGGCACGCTTACCTTTCGGCGGCGTGAAGGACTCCGGCAACTTCCGTCCGGCGGCCGTCAGCATGATCGACCACTGCGTCCACACGGTGGCGGCGCTGGAGACGACCGATGACACCAGCTCAACCCTCCAAGACGTGACAGGGCTCAACGACTAGTGCAAACCACCTACCTAACACTTGAGAAGTCTCGCGAGAACCTCGTCATCTATCTGCTGGGAGCAATTCAGTTCGTTCACATCCTAGATTTTGTCATCCTCATGCCGCTGGGGCCAATGCTCATGCGCACCTTCGGCGTGAGCCCGACGCAGTTCGGCCTGTTGGTCTCGAGCTACACCTTTGCTGCCGGCGTCGCCAACTTCCTCGCCTCGACAGTGGCCGACCGCTTCGAGCGCAAGCGCATGCTGCAGTTCTGCTTTGTCGGCTTCCTCGTCGGCACATTCCTCTGTGCCGTCGCGCCGAACTTCGAGCTCCTGCTCCTGGCGCGCATCGTGGCCGGCGACGATGTGTGGGACGCGGCCCGCTACGCCAATGCCGCCGCCGCCCTGTCCACCACCGGCTATGGCGCGGTCGCGCCGATCCCCACCGCGGCGGAGGTGCTGGCCTTCCTGGAGATGCAGCGGATGTGAGCCCGCGACCGGATC
>DAIPJL010000192.1:0-5744 GCA_036770305.1 Bacteriovoracaceae bacterium
TCGTAGCGCTGCGTAGCACGAGCAAGGACCAGGTCGCGACCATCCTGCCACGGCTTTCGGCGACGCAGCGCCAGGCACTCCTGGACATCGACCTCTGGAAAAAAGACGAGATTGACCTCCACAGCTCTCGCTACTGGCTGGAAGTCTACGGGCAGTGTCCCGACGATAAGGTGCGCCTCGACTTCGCGCGCTCCGAAGACTTTCTTCTCGCGATCAAATCCCAGTGCGTGATCTACACCTTCGACGCCGAAGACCCGGAGTACCCGGAGTCGGACAACTACTTCCTCACAGAGGACAATCTTCTCCTCGTCGAGTACCCGGAGGACTTCTCCTACGTCAGCGAGCTCAAGCAGCTGATCAAGGACCTCTACACCGAGCTCGGCGTCGAGCACGCCTACGCGCACCTCTTCAAGATGGTGAGCGACTCGTACATGGTGATGGAGGAGGAGAGCTACCAGCAGAAGAAAGAGCGCCTGCGCGACGTCGGTTTCGTGGACTACTACGAGGCCATGGAGATGGAGGCGATCTTCCACTCCGTGGAGGAGGCGAAGAGCTTCGTGACGAAGCGCCTCGCGCAGGTCACCACCGGGGCGATCGACGACGACATGAAAAATCAGACCCTACACGCGTCCTCGCTCGTCGCATACCAGGAGGGGATGGACGAGCTGCGCCGGGCGCTCGGAGAGGTCGAGAGTCAGCAGCGCAAGGATTTCCTGCAGTTTAATTTTGTGAGGCTCATCAACGCTCGCATCGTCGCCCACGAGGCACTCAAGGGGGGCTCGGTGGCGATCAGCAAGGCGTCGGCGCTGGCGCGCCAGCGGCTGGAACTGGGCTTTAGCTTTGCTCGTGCCCAGGTGGCCGAAGGCCGGCTGGTCTTCGAGCACCTCGACTTCCAGGACCTCTTCCGCCTGGGCCACTCGCTCCTCGAGATCCCCAAGCGCAAGCTCAAGCGCGCGCTCGGTGGCACCGCCTTCGAACACGAGGACCACGAGTACTTCCTCGGCATGTGGTGGACGAGTTTCCTCGACCACAGCTTCGCCGAGGCCCCGCGCCTCAAGCTCGACGGGTCCTCGGAGGCCAAGCTCATCGACCAGCTCGCGGCTTGGGAGCTGTGGACGAAGACCAGCGAGAGCTTCGTGGCGCTCCTGCCCTTCATCAAGAAGTTTCACCTCGTGCTCTCGCGCCTCCGGGAGAGCGGGGACCTGCAGGATAGCTTCTACCTGAACTACGAGCTGGCGAGCGTGGACTTCGAAGCGATCATGCTCTCGAGCCTCGTGAACTTCTCCCTCGGGCACTTCGAGCGCAGCGAAGCCGCGAAGATGGGCGTGCGCCTCGACGAGCTCAAGCTCTTCTACCAGAAGTACTTCGTCGCCCACGGGAACGAGTGGCTGCTGGCGAGCGACGACCGCGGAGAGTTCGCGGCCTTGCTCGACGCCTTCACCGAGCGCTTCGGCCTTGCGCAGGTCCCCGGCTTCGCGCGTTGGCTCGGGCAGATCATCGTCGAGCAGATGAACGGCTACGAGGTCATGCGCATGGGCGACGAGGACTTCCGGCACGTCGGAGGCCCGCTCATCCTCGTCCCCGCGCGCAGCTAGACTTTTCCGTCGCGGAAGAAGCTGTCCCAGAGCTGCGCGAGGGACTGCTGGAGCGGAGACTCCGGCGGCGACAGGAGCTTGAAGAGTTCGTTCTTGAGCTGCTGGTTGAGGTTGCGCTGGTGCTCGATGATCTTCGGGCCCTGCTCGTGGGCCTTCAGCACCGGGAGCTTGTCGGCGACGAGGAGTGCGACGCGCTTGAGCCGTTCGTTGTCGTTGAGGAGGAAGGTGAGACTCTCGCCGCCGAGGTTCTTGGGGTTCTTGTCGATCGCCGGCGAATCCGGCGCGTGTTCGAGGAACTCCTCGAAGCCCTTGAGGTCATCGGCGGAGGCCTGGCGGAGGATCTTCTTCTTATCCATTGGGCTTCTTTGGCGCGCGCAGCTTCTTCAGGAGCTGCTCGTAGAACTGCGTCTCCGCGGCGAGGTAAAAAATTTTTTTGTGGTTTGCGCCGTAGCTCTGGACGACGCTCGCCATCTGGTGCGGGTCCGCGTTCTTGATCTCCTGCTGGAGCAAGTGGTTGCGGTCGATGACCTGCGCCTCCTTGACGGTGATCTTGCTGTCCTTCTGCACGAAGAAGCGCGGCAGTTCTTCGACCCGCGAGACCACCGGAATGAAGCCGATCGCTTCCGGGACGTCAGCGACGAAGTACACGGGGTAGGGGTAGCGCCAGGAGGCCTGGTGCGTCTCGAACCAGTTGCCGATGACGCCGATGACTTCGCGCTGCTCGTCGAGGCTCAGGGCCTTGACGTTGAAGGCCACGGGCCTCGTGAGGTTCATGTCCTCGCTGAGGTGGCGGCTCAGTTCGATGAGGTCAGCGTTTTTGATCACCACCATTTGGTAGATGGGCAGATTCATGTTTTAATTTAACCACGCGCAGATGTTTCGCGATAGCGCGGCATAATTGAGAGAGTGAGTCGGACATGGTACATCTTCCCGCGCTGGTACTCCCCGCGGACTTCATACGCTTCCTGAAAACCCCCGGCGCCGGCGCGGGCCTGAGCGATCTTCTCCGTCGCACTCCGGGACTCTACCTCGTGATGGAGCGGGCCTTCGAGGAGTTCAACGAGCACCGGATCGGCCTGGAGAAGATCGCCTCCACGCTGGGCTGGGCCAACTTCCGCGACCGCATGGCTTCGGTGTACATCTACAAAGCACTCCACGGCGTGTTCCCGGATCAGACCGACATGGAGCTGGTGGCGGACGCCACGGGCCTCGAGGCGCGCTTCAGCGAGCGCTCCATCACGGCGAGCTCGCGCGTTTTCCTGCTGGGCTTCTATCTGAAGTTCCTCAACATCTACCTCTCGCTGCGCGAAGACACGTCGCCGGTCGCGCTACCCTCGGAGGTCGACGAGCTCATGACGCTCTCGCCGGTGAAGTCCGAGCGCACGGACTGGCTCCTGCTGATGGTGTGGCACCTCGAGGCCTTCCTCGGAGCGAGTTTTGTGCGCGAGCGGATCCTCGCTGGCAGTAGCTGGCAGGAGCTCCACGGCATGCTGGACAAGAAGCAGCAGTTCCACCTGCTGTCGAACCTGCTCTCCTACGGCGCCTCCATCCAGGAAGACGAGCTCTTCCTCTTCGAAAGGATCTAGCGTGGAAACGAACTCGCAAAACGGCGTCTGGGCACTCCTCGAGGAGATCGGCAAGAAACAAGGGATCACCGAGATCATCTTCAACCGCCACGATCTCATCTTCGTCGAGCACCAGGGCGAGCTGATCAAGCTCAACGCCAAGGTCACGCCGACGGACCTCGACGCCTTCGTCGAAGACCTCGCGCACCTCAACAAGAAGAAGTTCGACGGGGCCAACCCGATCATGGACGGGACGCTTCCGGACGGAAGCCGCGTGAACGTCATCAGCCGCGACTACGCGCTCGGGGGCCCGGCGGTCACCATCCGCAGGTACCTCAAAAACATCAAGTCCTTCGACTCGAGTCCCGGTCTTTTCGGCCTCGACCCGCGCTGGACGCTTTTCCTCAAGGCGCTCATCGGCGGGAAGCTCAACGTCATGGTGTCCGGCGGCACCGGCGTCGGAAAAACGACCTTTCTGAACCTGCTCCTCCAAGAGATCAATCCGCTCCAGCGCGTGATCACCATCGAGGACACGCGCGAGCTGAACTTCTCCCTGCCCAACGTCGTGCGCCTCGAGGCGCGCACCAATAGTTTCACCGGCGGCGTTGCGCTCAGCATGCGCGAGCTGGTGAAGAACACCCTGCGCATGCGGCCCGATCGCATCATCATCGGTGAGGTGCGCGGGGGCGAGGTTTTCGACCTGCTGCAGGCGATGAACACCGGCCACGACGGCTCGATGGCCAGCGTGCACGCCAACAACCCAGGTGAGTGCCTCAACCGCCTCGAGAACCTCTACCTCCTCGCCGGCTACGAAGTCCCCGTGCGTGCGATCCGCCAGCAGATCGGCTCGGCCATCGATTTCATCATCCAGCTCAAGCGTACCCGCGAGGGCCAGCGCGTGGTGGCGCAGCTCACGGAGGTCGCGGGCTTCGAAGGAGACCGCATCCTCCTGCAGGACGTCGGCGTGTTCAAAGATGGCCGGCTGCAGTTTTCGGGCCTGGTGCCCAAGCGCATGCAGAAGCTCGTCGATGCGGGGCTGCCGAAGGACTTCTTCATCAACACCTAGGCGCTGAGAAGCCGAAGGCGCCGGTGATGGAGCCGCATGTCTTCGTCCACGGCGATCATCTCTCCCAGGCCCAGCGGCTGCCAGAGGTTCTGCCCCTGGAGGGGTTCACTCGAGATGATGAGGTGGTTCACCTGATCTCCCATCTGCGCGCGTGCCTCGCAGAGTGGAGCGAAGCTCTTGCAGGTGTCGCGCTCCGGGCAGCGAGTTTTGTGCGTCGACCAGTTCAGGCCGAGCCCGCCTTGCAGCGCGAGCATCAGTCGGCCGTTGGTGAGCACGAAGGTTAGGTAGTTCTCCGTCGGGACTCCGACCTCGCGTTGGGACAGGGGACCGATCAATTGGTTGAGTTCGAGGGCGGCTTCTGCCACGGCGTCCAGCACGGGCCGGATGGCCGGGGTCTTTTCACTGAGCGAAATTTCACGCGCGAGCCGGGAGAGCAAGAACTGAAAAATCAACTCGGAGTCGGTTTCTCCGAGACGCCAGCGGCGGAACTCCTCTGGCACCAGAGATTCAAGCTTGGGACGAATCTTTTCGAAGTCACGGATGTTGCCGTTGTGGGCGAAGGTCCACTGGCCGTGCTGGAAGGGGTGCGTGTTGATGAGCGAGAGCTTACCTTGAGTTGCCTTGCGTACGTGCGCCAGCACCGTTTCGGAGCTCACCACGCCGGAGACTCGTTTGAAGAGCTCATCCGTCTCCGCGGTGTCCGTCGACTTCACCACGTGGGGCGTGGCCTCGAGGTAGTAGGCAAGTCCCCAGCCATCCGGGTGCCTTCGGCTCTGGCACGAGAGCGCGTTCTCGGCGCTCACGAGGCTGGCGTGAACGCCGGACTGGAGGACGGAGCGGAAACCGAATATGCGGCACATGCCACCTTATCGGAGCAGTCCGGGCCATTGTTTAGGCGAGATTTAGTAGGTGAACTCCGCGTGCACCAGCTCGACGGCCCGGCGGACGTTGGCCTCCGGGGTCTGGATGGTCACCCCGTGGCCCAGGCCACAGATCCACTTGCTCTGGTCGAGCCCGCGCTTCACGAGGTCGGCGTACCAGGCGCGCAGGTTCGCGACCATGGTCTCCGTCGGCAGGTGCAGCCAGATCGGGTCGAAGTTCCCTTGCACGAATCTGCCGGGGAAGAGCCGCTGCGTCTCGACGAGGTCGCAGCGCCAGTCGACGCCGACGACGTCCATCGGGAGGCCCTGGATGGCCTCGAGGTGGCCCTTCTGGGTGTGCTTGGAGTAGTAGGTGAGCTTGGTGCCAGGGCAGAGTTTCTTGAACTCCGTCATGACGGTCTTGAGCGCCGGGACCACGAAGCGCGCGTAGTCGCCCGGGGAGAGCTCGCCGGCGGCGGTGTCGAAGAGGCACACCGCCTGCGCGCCGCCTTCGGCCTGGACGCGCATCTCGGTGAGCAGGTTGGGGATGAGCTTGTCGAGGAAGCCCTGCCAGCGGCCATCGTGCAGGCCCTGCTTGGCGGAGACGAGGTTGCCGTCGTGCAGGCCCTCGGTGACGTAGGTGTAGAGCGTGAAGGGG
>DAIPJL010000193.1:0-5709 GCA_036770305.1 Bacteriovoracaceae bacterium
GGCGGTAGTCGTCGGTCTTGCGGTCGAAGCCCGCCGTCTCCATGAAGAACATCGGCGTGCCCTCGTCGATGCCGCCCACGCGGCGTGCGAGGATGTTGTTGTTCGGCACGGCCTGCTGCGCGCGCAGAAGGAAGTCGCCGAAGCGGACCTCTTCGAGGGCGCCGGCGAAGGCCGTGTTCCAGGTCAAGAGTGGCGAGCTGTTGCGGTTCTGGTTGATGGCCCCGGCCTCGAGCTTCAGGAAGCTCCATGGCCGGTAGATCAGGCCGCCTTCGCGCAGGTTCACGGCCTGGTTGGGCTCGTACTCGGCGCGGATGTTGGTGGTCTTGTTCGAACCGTTCTCGAAGTTCGCAAGCGCGTGGACGTGGAAAGTCAGCTCCGGCGTGAGTTCCTCGCGCAGGCGCAGGCCCAGGTCGATGCCCAGGACGCGAGCACGGACGGTGTCGCTCTCGACGTAGTCGCCGCTCATGCCCAGGGAATAGTTGACCTGGTCGATCTTGATGTCGACGGCCTGGGCGGTGGCGGTGGCCACCATAAGGACAATACCTGTCAGCAGCAGCTGTTTCACGTACGGGTCTCCCGGTCTTTGTTGGAACTTATACTGCAAGGGTAGTACCACTTTAGCGGGCCCACCGATTCTTCACACGGACTCTGAAATCTTTACATCTTAAGGGCTTGTGCGCGTGAGCTTCACCCTGGCCTTGGAAGTCACTGGGCAGGTGTCTAAACCTTTGACAGTCAAGCCGCCTCCCCTGATTCCGATAGGCTTAACTATGAGGAACCCCATCGTCACCGTCCAGCGGCTCTCGAAGACCTACAACAAGAAGGTCATCTTCCGCGACCTAAGCTTTTCCATCGAGGAGGGAACCTTCACGACGCTCTTGGGGGCCAACGGCTCGGGGAAGTCGACGCTCCTGCGGCTCATCTCCGGCAGCGAGTTCCCGGACCACGGCGAGGTCCGCTTCTGCGGCGAGGAGGCGCACGGCTGGCACCTGGAGCACAAGCGCGAGCTCTTCTACATCAACGAGAACATCCAGATCGAAAGCCACCACACCATGGAGAAGTTCGTGCGCAGCTTTCGCGAACTCTTTCCCGAGTGGCACGAGGAGTTTTTCCGGCAGATGGTGCGGGACCGCAAGCTCGACCTGAACCGCTACTACCACCAGTACTCGCGCGGCCAGAAGATGCAGTTCAATCTCATCGTCGCCCTCGCCGCGAGGCCCAAGCTCCTGCTCCTCGACGAGATCACCTCGGTGATGGACGTCTACGCCCGGCGCTACTTCCTCGGCCTGCTCCACCGCTTCTGCCAGAGCGGTCGCACCGTCGTGATGACGACGAACATCATCTCCGAGCTGCAGTACTACACGACGCACCTGCTGCTGATCCACGAGCACCGCCTGAAGCTCAACGGAGCTCTCGAGGAAGTGCGCGGCGGCTTCGTGAAGCTGCGCTTTCCGGCAGGCCTCGCGCACGACCTCCTCAAGCGCTCTGACCTGCGCTGGGCGGGAGTCAACGGCGACGGCTCGGAGAACTACCTGCTCGCGAGCAGCGCCGGCGTGCAGATCCCCGAGGAGTTCGTCGACCGGCGGGAGATCACGCTGGAGGACATCTTCGTCTTCCACTACGCCGACCACGCGGAGGAGGGCGCGCATGCGGACGCTGCTTAAGCTCTACTTCGTACCCTACCTGCAGTACTTCCTGAAGTTCAACCTCCTGGCCCTCGCCGGGCTCGTTCTGGTGTTCCTCGTCCGCCTCGACGAAGCGCGCGCCTTCGCGCTGCCGCTCTACCTCTTTGGCCTCTACGCCACCAGCAACCGGCACCTCTTCAAGGAGAACATCTCCTGGAAGCTCTCGACCTTTAACCGCGGTACCCTCATCCGCTACCACCTGCTGAGCCAGTCTCTCCTCGTCGGCCTGCAGTTCATCGGTGCGACGGTGATGTCGGTGCTTTTTGTGTACCTGAACCTGCGCTTCGCGCCCCGCGAGAACGCGCTCAGCGGGGCGGCCAGCTCGGTCAGCGCGCCTCCCGGCGGCGAGGCCGACATCGTCTCGAAGATCGTCGCGCTGGTGCGCGAGGGGCTCGGGACGCGCGACCAGATGGTGCTCCAGCTCGCCTTCCTCGTCTTCCTGCTGGTGATGTACTCCCCGGTGTCGGTGAAGGACGCGCTCCGGAAGCAGGAGGGCCAGACCCCGGCACAGAAACGGCGCCTCGTCATCGGCGTTGTCGTGGCCTATGGTCTGGTCGCGGTTCTCTTCCTGTTGCGCTTCGACTTCGAGCGCTTCATGCTCGTGCTCCTCGCGCTCATCGCCGCGGCCACGCTCTTCGTCGGCGTGCGCGCCTACAACCGGGTGTTCGTGCTCTTCAACCCGCGCTACTACCTCGGCGTCGCGGCCCTCTGCCTGCTCGTCGCCGCCCACTTCGGCTTCAGCAACTACCGCCAGGCCCTGGGCCAGTTCCGGGACCCGCAGCTCGCGCTCTCCAAGCGCCTCGGAGAGCTGAGCTTCCTCGGTGCGTTCGCGCCGGCGCTCGACGACGCCCAGGCCCGGGGCCTTGTGGCCTCGGTGCGAGACGCACGCGACCTTCGCCGCGTGCTCGAGACCCCGGCGCTGGCGCGGCACCTCGACGTCGCCTTCGTCGAGCACTGGCTGGTGCGCACCGACGACTTCGCCTTGGCCTCGGAGCTGCTGGCCCTGCGGCCCCTGCGCGAGCTCGCCGTTCTCCGGTCGAAAGACACCTGGGCCCACCTGGACAAGGTCTTCGCGGGCCACTACCAGCGAAGCCCCGGCGACGCTCGCGTGCGCGTCGAACGCCTGGCCTCACAGGCCGCGCGCGAGGGCCTGGGCCTTCGCTCCGCGGAGCTCGCTGAGCTCACGGGCATTGAGCAGTACCTGCTGCTCGGGGAGTGGCGCGAGAAGGACCAGCGGCGCTTCAAGGCCGTGGCCCTCAACGCGCTCCATCCGATCGCCTACGAGCTGCACTTCGAAAGGGCCCAGCGGTCCCCGGCGGCGTGGCCTACGCCGCCTGCGCCGGCGCAAGCCCCCGCAGCTGCTCAAGGGCCTCGGTGATGAGCTGCGAGACGCGGCCCTCGGAGAGCCGGATCTCGCGGGCGATCTGCGCCAGCGGTGCGTCTTCGAAGTAGCGCAGCTCGAGGACACGCCGGTGCACCGGCGAGAGCTGTTCGAGGAGCGCGCTCAGCTCGTCACGCAGCTCGATCCGCCGGGCCACGTCGTCTTGGGCGTGCTCGGGAGAGACGTCTCCCTCTTGGTAGCTGCGGATCGTCTCGCTGCCCTCGTACTGGCGCAGCCGATCGAGTTCTCGCGGCCGAAAGGGGAGCACGCGTGCCATTTCCTGACCCGTCGGCGAGCGGCCGAGGTGTTGCTCGAGCGCGTGCTGGGCGGCCCGGAACTGGCGCTGCTTCTTGCGCTCCGAGCGGCTCATCCAGTCCTGGCGCCGGAGCTCGTCGATGATCTCGCCGCGGATGCGGAACTCGGCGTAGGTCTTAAACTGTACGTCGCGCTGGGGGTTGAACTTACCGGCGGCGTCCATCAGCCCCATCATGCCCACGACCATGAGGTCTTCGAAGTCGAGGATCTGGTGGGAGCGGTGGGCGTAGTGGCGGGCCCAGTAGCGGATCGTCGGCAGGAACTCCTGCAGGTCGATCACACAGGGCCGGTGGGTTTTCTTCGACGTCGACGCCATTACGGCATTGTAGGGCAGAAATTTTAGCGAAAGAAAAACGGGCACTTAAAAGTGCCCGTCGGAGTGGGTTTCGAGGATCGTGCCTGAAATTTAGGTCGCTTTTAGATCGCCTCGGCCCACAGTGCGGCGTCTTCCTGGGCCTGGGGAGAATTGAGGTAGGCGACGTACTCGGAGAGTTCCATGATCTCGTCGCGGAAAATCGCCACGCGCCAGTTGGCCTGCTCTTGGTTCATTTTTTTGGAGTTGGTGTCGAGGATCTGGGCCCGGAGGATCCACGAGAGGTCGTCCCACTTCTCGTGCCCCTCGAGGCGAAGGATCTTCTTGTTCTTCATCAAGTAGTAGTGCGGCTTCCCCATGTCACCCTCCTGGTGTCGGTTGCGATTGATCGTCCTTAACCTCTCGCTCTTTAATCGTCACACGAGCGAGAAGGCCGTGACAAGTGAGCTGTAAGCATTTTTGAGGCCAAAGGCGCGCCGATTAAATTACTCGGAGTTAAGGCCTCCGGGGCCACACTGGCCGGGGCCACCGCGCGCAGGGCAGGCGCTCACTGACACCGGCCCCGTCGTGGCGACGAGCACTTAGCGTTGGCACGCTTCCTGCTCTAGTACTCTCGAGACGCTAGGGAGATGACTCAGGATGAGATGTCGCCCAGAGATAAAACTCAGTTGCGCTCAGCTTGCACCTCAGGGATGGAGTGGTCGGAAGGGACGGATCCTTTCCACCGGGTTCACGGACGAACCAACTTTATTAACCGCTGCCAGGATGGCGACTAGGAACAAAAGGAGCTGTCCTATGTACTCTCAAGAAATGATGCTCTTCACGATTCTCTCCGCACTCCTACTGGTCAACCTCGTCGGGCCCTACCTCTACCAGCGTCGCTCCCAGCGCGTGCGGCTGCGAGGCTAAGAGAGCAGGTCTTCTTTGAAGGCACCGAGGCCCTGGTGGCGATCGATCAGATGAATCTCCAGGATCCAGCGTTCTGCGCTCGGTGTCCTCGCCTCCTCACCGAGTGAGCCTTTGTGGTGGAGCGCATGGGGGAAGTCTCCGATGCGATGGCCTGCCATGCGAGGATCCAATTCCACACCCAAAGCGCGTGCCCGCGTCGCTGCGAACTCGTAGAGCGCCTGGCCGCTCAGGGAGTGTTGCCGCCAGCACTCTGCGGTCGCCGCGTAAACTGCTTCGACGGCTTCGATGAGCCGGTGGCCCTGTCCTTGGAAAAGGTAGGTCTCGCCGAAGTCGCCCTCGTGGCCCTGGAAGACCGGGCCGTAGTCGATGAAAAAGAGATCGCCTTTCATCAGGCGGACCGTGGGGTCCGAAGCCTGGCGGAAGGTGCAGGTGGTGTTCCTGCCGAAGCGAATCTTGCTCGGGTGCCAGAGCTTCTCCACGCCGGCGGCCAGGCCTTGGAGCCTTAGCTCTTCATGCGCCTCTTCTTCGCTCATGCCCTCACGCAGGGTCGCGGCGAAGGCGCGCACGAGGGCCCGCGTGCGCGCCTGCGCCTGCTGCAGAGAGCGCGCAGAGAAGGCCGCACCGGTGGCTTCGGAAGGGGTCAGGCGAGGGCCGCCTTCACGAGGTCGCTGGCGCGCTTGCCGTCGAAGCGCCCTTTGATCTGCGGCTGCAGCTCTTTCATCAACGAGCCCATGTCCTTGGCGCCGCGGGCCTTGATGTCGGCGATGAGCGCCACGACTTCGGCCTCGCTCATCGCACTCGGCAAGTAGTCCTTGAGGGCATCGATCTCGGCCTGGGTTTCCTGGCGCTGAGCGGAGCCAGCGGGGAACATCTCCAGCGAGTCGCTGAGCTTTTTGACGTGGGCGATGGCCTCCGAGAGGTCGTCGGTGGGCTTGGCCGAGGTATTGTTGTGGATGAAGGCGGCCTTGAGCATCCGCAGGGCGTTCAGTTTCACCTGGTCCTTACTCTTCATGGCCTCTTTCATGTCGTTGGTGATGCGTTCTTGTAAGTTCATAGCTACCTTTTCATGTTCTCCATCTGGAGATCGATGTTGAGTTCTTTGCTCG
>DAIPJL010000194.1:0-5666 GCA_036770305.1 Bacteriovoracaceae bacterium
ACCCCAAGACCGCCATCGACGGTCTGGTGAAAGACTTCGGCTACATCGGCTTCCAGAACCCACTGGCGAACGCGTCGAGCGGCACGCTCATCGGTGGCCGGCCCGACGCCGTGTCCTTCGTGGCGCCGCCGAACGACTGTTTCCCGAAGGAAACGCTGCCGCGGTACACGGATCAGTCCGAGTACAACCGCGTCTACAAGTACACTTTCCAGGGGAGCCTCGGCTTTCTCCTTTCCGGGAACCCGATCCTGAGCGCCGGCGCTTCTTTGAAAAATGACATCGGCGTGGAGATCGAGCTCACGGGCCTCACCACCGAGTTCATGAGCTCCATCGACGTCACCGAGTGGTACACCGATGGCATGAGCGCCACCTGCCGCAGCTACCTCAACGACGTCGGCTTTATCATCCAGGCGCTCAAGACGGAGCATCTGACGATCTCCTTCAAGCGTGTCAGTGGCAACAGCATTGGGCTGAACGCCGATAACGTCAGCCAGTACGTGAAGTTCCAGACCGGAATCGACTGGAGCATCGTCGACGAAACGAAGATCGTCGTGCGCACGCCGAAGTACATCGGCTACCAGCTCGGCCGCCTGCGCCTTGAGGACCAGGGCCGCACCCTCTGGCGCGCCAAGACAGTCGTCGATGGCCGCTACTTCTTCGAGCGCATCGCCCTCTTCGATGACCTGGACGTCTCTCGCAATCTCCCAGCTGCGAAGCTGAAGAAAGGCGTCGCGGTGGACGCCGCTGCCATCTTCCAAGACTAGCACTCCTCGGCGGCCGTCTAAACTTTCGACGGCCGCCACCTCTTCCCCGCCTGGGGCACTTCCTTCCAAGGTCTTAGGGCGAGCCGGGCCGGCCCGGATGCTGCAGCGAGAGGAGACATGAGACTCCTGCGCTCCTTCCTCATCGTGCTCCTCGCACTGGCCCAGCTCGTCTGGGCCAAGCCCAAGGACGTGTACGAAGAGCGGCCCCACGTCGTCAAGAGCATCGAGACTGGAGCGGCGGCGCTGGAGATTCGCCTGCAGATGGTCGAGCGAGCACGCGCCAGCATCGAGGTCGAGTACTTCATCTTTCACAACTCGGATTCCACGCGCATCTTCGTCGAGGCGCTGGTGCGCAAGAAGCTCGCGAACCCGGAGGTGAAGATCCGCCTGCTCGTGGACTACTTCGCCCTCTCGAAGAGCATCGACGCCTTCGACGCCCACGCTCTCATCGAGCGCGGCATCGAGGTGCGCTACTACAACCCGGTGTTCCTGCTCAACATCCCCAAGGTGTCTCACCGCAACCACCGCAAGATCATCGTCGTCGACCAGAAGGAAGCGCTGCTGGGCGGACGGAACATGGGTGACGAGTACTTTGACCTCAGGCCGCGCTACAACTTCCTCGATCGCGATATCTGGGTCGAGGGGCCCATCGCCGCCGAGGTCACCGAGAGCTTCGACTCCTTCTGGGAGAGCGTCAACACGCGGGTGCCGGCGAAGCCCAGACCGCCCTCGCGCAACCCCCACGATCGTAGTCCCGGGATCTACCTGGCGCAGAAGCGCAACTTCGAAAGAAAACTCCTCGCGGCCCAGCGCTTTGCCTCGCCCTTCGTCGAAGGAGAGATCGAGGACGACCGCCTGATCGCTCTGCGCCGGCGCTTCCACGAACTCGGAGGCCGTCTGCTCGCCGAGGAGCCGGCCTTCACCGTTTCCGGAATCCAGTTCATCGCCGACGGCCCTGACTGGAAGATTGAAGAGCACCGCATGACCGGCCGACTTTTCTATACTTTCATGGACCAGGCCAGCAAGCAGGTTGATATCGAAGTGCCTTACTTCTATCTTCAGAAAGAAGAGCGCGCCTTTTTCACGGGGCTGCGCGAGCGCGGCGTGAACGTCCGGCTGCTGATCAACGCGAAGAACGCGAGCAACGAATACGTCATCAACTACATCACTCTGATCCAGGGACTGGAGTTTTCGCGCATGGGCTTCGAGGTCTTCCTCAACGAAGGTCGGCTGGTGGACTTCGACGAACTCCCGGTGGCGGTCCCGTCGCCGAAGGCGCGCTGGATGGTGCACGCCAAGACGATGTCCGTGGACGAGAGCATCGTGTGGATCGGTACCCTCAACATGGATCCGCGCTCGGTCCAGCGCCTCAACGCCGAGCTCGGCGTGGTGGTCTTCGACGAAGCCTTCACCAAACACGTGAAGCGCAACATGCAGCTGCGCATGGCCGGGAGTCTGGCGGTGGAGAACGGACTCGTGGAGCGCAACGGTCAGAAAGTCGACCCCGCCGAGGCCGACAACCTCTGGGAGCTTATCCAGTCGCTCAAGACGCTGCCCTTCTACGTCTTCGAAAACCAGATCTAGCGGAAGTTCTTCACCAAGAGCGCCGCGCTCGCCGGGTTCGTCGCCAGCGGGGCGTTGTGCACGTCGCAGATGCGCAGGAGCGAATAGATGTCGGGCTCGTGCGGGTGCATGCCGAGCGGGTCGCGCAGGAAGATGACCGCGTGGCAGGCGCCGGTGGCGACCATGGCGGCGATCTGCGCGTCACCACCCAAGGGCCCCGAGAGGCAGCGCTTGACCTTGAGGCCCATGAGCTGGAGGTGCTTGCCCGTCGTCGCGGTGGCGACGAGGTCGAACTTCTTGAAGAAGCTCATGTGGTCTTTCACGAAGGCAACGAGCTCGGCCTTCTTTCCATCGTGCGCGATGAGCGCGATGCTCCGGCGCTTCACTGGCATGCGGGGAGGCGCTCCTCGACGCAGGCGAGCTGGTGCACGTGACTGTAGACGTCCCAGTTGCTGAAGATGGTTTCCGCGCGGCCTTTGACCACGGCAACCAGGAAGCGGCGGCCGTTGGCGCTCATGAAGAAGGGCGCGCCGCTATCGCCCGGGGCGACGCGGGAGGTGGACTTCGAGGTGAAGTGCTGGCCCGAGACCTTCACGTCGTTCAGCAGCGCCGAGCGCTTGTAGTCGAGGCTCGACTCTTCGAGGAAGTTGATCGTCGTCACCGTGGGTGAGAAGTTGAGCGGAGCCTTGAGCATGGCCTGGAGCTGAGTCGCGCTCGGGAGCCGGGTGAAGATGAAGTCACTCGGCAGTTCGAGGGCGCGGCGCAGGTGCACCACCGCGACGTCTTCGTTGGGCCCGATTTTGGCGCGCTTGCCACTGGAGGCGAGCTTGCGCGCCAGGGCCGGCAGGAAGCGGATCTGCACCGGCGAGGCGTGGCGGATGGTGTTTACGTAGCCGATGCGCACGCGCTCTCCGGTGGGGCGGGTGATGTAGCGGTAGTGCCCAAGATCTACCTGCAAGGTGAGATTGCTGTGGAAGTAGAGGTCCTTCACGCAGTGGGCGGCGGTGATCAGGGTCGAGGGGGAGAGCAGCGTGGCAACGCAGAAGGCGGGCGCGTCGTCGCCGTTTTGATCGGGGGCATCGTTGCGGATCTGTACCACGGAGTCGAGCTGGGACGAGAGTTCCGTGACCGAAGGCTGGAGGGCATGGCCAATGGAAAGAAGTGCGGGAAGAAGAAGTGCGAACATGGGACCCCCGAAGTTAGATTCGAGAGCATTCTTTCGTTCGCGCCGGCGAGTGGCAACGAGCGAAATCTTACCCTTCCTTACTCCGGGAGCTTGCCGGCGAACTGCAGGCTTTTGCGAATCCCTGCTCCGGCAAAGTACTCACGTGTGAGCAGCATTTCGTGAATTTTGTTCACGGGGCCCTGGGCGAGCGCCTGGCGCGCGCGGGCCATGGTGACCTCCGCGAGCGAGGTCAGCAGGGTGACCTCGCAGGCCTCGAGCTTCACCGATGGTTTCACGACCAGCTCGAAGAGTTTCTCCTGGAGTGCCTCGAGGGCCTCGACGCTGGCGAGCACCTCTTTTTCTTGGGCGCTGAGGGAGGACGTGGAGAAGAAGGCCTTGAAGTTCTGGCAGCGATGCACGGTAGTGAAGTAGGCGCACTTCGATCCCCGAATGTTCTTGGGCGGTGAACTGCGCTCGCGGAGGTAGGGGGAGAGGGCGTTGTTTTCCTGGCACTCTTTCTCGCTCTCGCGCGGCCGGCCGTAGACTTCAGCGAGGGGATGGAACTTGAAGCGGTCGTCCTTGTTGGGGGACTCTTTGCCGAAGGTCAGATCGCGCGACAGGTAGGTCTCGGAGTGCAGCAGGCGGTGGAAGCCAGTGTAGTTGCCCTGGTGCTTGGTCGGAACCTGGTAGCGGCCCGGGTAGAGGGCCTGCCAGAACTGCACGCCCTCGTCGCGCTTTTGGCGTTCCTCGTCGTCGAGGTACTCGGGCCCGTAGACGTTGATGATGTCGCCGGCTTGCGGGGCCTCGCCGACGGGGAGCTTCTGGCAGAGCGGGGAGTCCATCCAGTAGTGCATCTCCTCGCTCCACATGAAGCGCGGTCTTGAAGTGTGCCCCTTGAGGCCCAGCGCCGTGCCCCAGCAGTTGGGGCCGTGGTTGAAGAGGCGCTTCGAGTGGTGCTGGCGCGCGAACTCCGGGAGGCAGCGCTGCACGCTGAGCTGTGCTCGCGTGGCGCTGAGCACCTGGCAGCTGGCCTCGAGCTTGCGCTCTTCGGCGGCAGAGAGCGTGAACTCCGGCTCGAGGCCTCTGCGCCACTGGCAGAAGGCGCGGTGGTTTTCCACCAAGCGGGCGCAGTTAGGCCCGCGCAAGATCACTGAGTTGTTGGCACCCGCAATGACTGACACGGCCGGCGTTTGCGCCGAGGCCGGCGTCAGCGATAGCAATAGCGACATGAAGACCAGCAAAGTCATAGTCTTCTTATCGGACGCGCGGTTGGGTCATAGAGGGCCCAGGAGGGTAAGAGCGTGAAATTGAGCTGCGGCAACGGGTTTTCAAACCATTGCCGCTCGCGGCGCAGGCCCTAGTCGAGGCAGAAAGGGTCCAGCTCGGACTTCTTCTCGAACTTCTCCGTGCTGTGGTTGTAGACGAAGGAGCTCGCCCAGCTGTGGCAGGCGATGGGCGCGGCGAAGTTCACGTCCTCGGGGGTCGTGGACTGGGGGACGTCCTTCGTGGCGAAGAGGCAGACTTCGAACTCGAGGCTGATGTTCTTGGCAACGCCGTGCCCGGTGAAGGCCGTGCCCGGGAAGTCAGAGACGTAGAGCTCAGGCCGCGCGGGCCGGCCGTTCAGGTAGCGCACCTCGGTCTCCCGGTCGGTGGACCCGGCGACGCGGTTCCAGCGGTAGGCGCCGTGGCGGTTGGCCGGGGTGTAGTTGTTGTACATCGGGTCCTTGTCCACCGAATCGATCACCCACTGCGAGTGCTTGAAGGGTACCAGCTCGTCGAAGAACTCGCGCACCAGTGCGATGCGCTTGCTCACGCTCCCGTCGGACTCCTTCTTGGACTCGAACTGGCAGCCACGGATCTTCTGGACGATGGCGAAGTTCTCCAGCTGCTCGATGGCCTTCGTCTTGTAGCTGATGAAGGCACCGGTGCCATAGGAGACGCCGTCCGGGAAGGTGACGTTGTAGTCGTAGGTGCTGAGCTTGAACTCTGTGAGCTCGCAGCTCTCCGTGGCGGCGCAGGTCGCGGCGCTGTTGGTGAAGGTCTTCACGACGGGCCTTTCGCGCACCACGCGGGCTTCGACGGAGAGGGCGCTGAGACTCAGGAGAGCGAGGGCGAGGGTGTGCTTCATGGTGAAGTCCTTCCTAAAAGATGTGGGGAGGCGGGCACCATAGACC
>DAIPJL010000195.1:0-5662 GCA_036770305.1 Bacteriovoracaceae bacterium
CACGAGGACTGCGTCGCCAAAATGTGCCATGACCTACAGAAACTCATGAAGCCCCGCTACCTCGAGGTCATCGGAGAATTCACCCCGCGCGGGGGCATCGCGATCTACCCCTACGCCTCGGTGAGCAATGGACAAAAGAGCTACGAGGCCCTGCGATTAGAGCGACTTGCCCAGTACGCCCCCGGCAAGTACACCCTTCCTTTGCAGCGCGTATACTGATAAAATAGGGCTCAACAAAGGACTCCTCATGTTCGGACTTGGCATCGGCGAACTCCTCGTCATCCTGCTCGTGGTACTGGTCTTCTTCGGTGGCTCTCGGCTCCCGAAGCTCGGCAGCTCCCTGGGCCAGGCGATCAACAACTTCAAGAAAGGCCTCAAAGAAGAATCATCGAAAGACGAGACCAAGCCTTAGCTCACAGCCCCAGCTCTTTTAAGACGGCCAACACCACCGGCCCCTTCAGGGCCGGGTCTTCCATCTTGGCCACCACTAGCCGCACACCCTCCTCAAAGCCCACGCTGACTCCCCGGCGCGCGGCCAAAAGCTGCACATAGCGGGTGGCCCGGTCGATGAGCTTATTGTTCGAAGGCCTGACCCAAGTCATGACGTTATCGAGGTAAAAATCCAAACGCCCCATCATCAAGGTAGAATGGATGTTGAGCGCCATTTTGAGATTCACGTGGGCCCAGAAGGGATGCAGGCCCCACACCGGCATGCTCGCTTCGACTCCGGGTGCGCTCCAGCGCACCCGGCCCGGCAGAGAGGTGAAGCTGATCTCCAGGCCCTTCCGGCGCACCAGCGCCTGCGCGGAGATGTCGAAGCCGTAGAGCTGCTGCTCGTCGATCTTGGTCGGCAGACCGGCCCAGTTGAGACAGTGCGGTGAGCGTGCCAGCAGACTGCGCCAGGCGCTCGCCGAGTCCGACGCGCTCGGGACAGACAGGTAGATCCCCGACAGCGGCATGCTGGGGTCGAGCAGGTTCTCAAACCCTGGCCTAGAGAAGGTCGGCGCGCGCTCGGTGGTGTCGGTGAGAATGCTGATCGCTAGCAGCGGATCGCTGCTATAGGTGACAAGCTCACCCTGTCTGAGAGCATCGGCTTCAGTCTCGATGAAGGGAATGAGCCAGGAGAGGTCCTGCGCTCCTTGCCACTCACGCCAGCTCGTAAGCGCGTGCCGGAAGGCGTCCTCTGACTTCCAGTCGAAGAGCAGTGCCAGTCCCACCGCCGTCATCTGCACAGTGGAGGCCTGCATGCGCGTCGAGCCCGTCAGCGCCATCGGCCCGCAAGTGAGGTTGAGTTTGCGAACGCGAGGGTTCTGTAGCACCGCTCGTGAACGGGCGATGGGCAGCAGAAGTGGGTCGGGGTTACAGTAAACGAACCAGGGCGCAACGCTCGAATGGGCGCGGGCCGCTTCACAGGCGCCGATCACAAAGGGAGTCTCTCCGCCTTCCGTGATAGCGATCAACAGATCACCTTCCTTGAAACCCAGCTCAAGCAACTGCCTTTCACCGTAGTGCGTGCGGTCTTCGAAGGATTCTACGGAACGCACCAAGGCGTAGTCGCCGCCGGCCATGAAGGCATGGATGCGCCCTCTGAAACGGTTAAGCTCGCGACTGAGACGTTCGAGCACCAGCGCGAGTCTACCAGTCGCGCCACACCCTACCAGATAAATGCTGCCGCCGAGTTTTAATCGCTCTTGGATATGTTGATAGAGCTGCCAGATGCCGACGGCTTCGCGCTCGAGGCTCACAAGAGCGAGCCGATCAACGTCTTGTAGAATCTCAACGGCACGTGGGAGGTCACTCTTCGCGAGGTGAGAAAGTTGTCCCGTGAGATGATGAGGGCCCTCGGTCATAAGATGACCGAGGCGAAACTGATCTTGGACTTTTAGGAATTCATCGGCCCTGTTCATGGGGCTATTTTAGGAGGGAGTCAAGGCCCCTGTATACGGGGCCCACCAACTAACGCAGCGCCCGAAGAGGATCGGCGATCAATACCTCAAACTCACCGTTCAACACGCAGCTCACCTCTTGCTGAGGCCCACTAAACTCCAACTCCAGCTTAAGCTCCTCACCGGCCGCCACCATGCTCGACTGCCCCTGCGGATAGAGACTCCTGAAGCGAGTGCTTGCCACCAGTGAACTCACTTCCGCAGTCTGCACGACGAAAGGGGCATCACACTTGAGTTCCCATGAGTAGAGATTTTCCTTAGAGAGGTTCTTAAGGCCCACGACAAGTTTGGTGGAGTCCTTCCACTGCCCCGTCGCCACCAGAGTGTCCTCCTCCTCGCGCTCGGCCCCAGCTGGCATGAGCAAGTAGTACGCCGCTCGATTAGTGCGTGGGTTAACGACACCCATCAGCTCCACAGTATCAGCGCCGTCTTGCACCCGCAGGTGCGTCAGAAGTTCGTCTTGGATCAGACAGCTCTCCATCGCACTGATGGGCAATGGCTTAGTCAGTGTAGGAATGTGCTTCACGAGGCGCTGCTCGCCGTTGATGACGGCCACGCCGCCACCCTGAGCAGCGGAGTAGATCAAGGCGAGGGAGCTTCCGCGCTGCAGATTCTGGCAGACGTACTGCTGGAGTCGGGCCTCCCCCTTCGCCGGAGCGAAGAAGACACGCTGGCCATCGCCGCTGCGAAACCACAGGCCTTCGCGAACACCACTCAGCTCGGCGCTCACCTGCCAGCGCTGGCCGGCGGCGAGGAATTCGCAGAAGGGCGCGAGCTCCGGCATGCTGGTGGGCCTCTGGGCCCTGAGCGCCGAGAGCTTCGGGAAGACGAACTCTTTGAGAGCCACCACCGGCCCGCTCTCGCTGAGCTCGCTGACACGAACCCGGTGTGCCTGGTGGTAGCAGCTCGCCTTGAAAAGCTGAGCGAGCTCGCCTGGGCCCTGGCGGCTGCGGGTGGTTGCGAAGGCCTTCATCTCCTTACTCACCCACGCGCCGAAGGCCGAAACCTTGGTGTACACTCCGGGGCTGTTGGGCTGGCCACAGCCGAAGCCGTAGCTCGTGAGCCCCGCCAGCTGCGGGCCCGTCGCCGTGTGGAGGATGAGCGGCCCCCCGGAGTCCCCCTGGCAGGTGTCTTCCCCACCTGCATGGCCACCAGCGCAAAGGTGAGTTTTGTCTAGGAGGCGGCCGCCCTGAAGCAGGCGCTTACAGTCTTCGAGGGGACGGGCCGGGAGCTCGGTGCGGAAGAGCTGAGAGGAAAAGAGAAATCCGAGGGAGGTGAGGTTACCGCGGCCAATCGCCTCGAGCGGTGCTCCCGGGAGCACCTCGCGCTGTGCGAGGGCGAGAGGCGTCATGGGCGCAGGGGTTTTGCTCGCGTCGAAGAACACCAGAGCGATGTCGTTGGCGAGTGCGAAGTCTTCACCCTTCTCGCGAATCTTGTAGCCGGCGTGCGGGACGATGGCCTCGGCCACGGTGCGCGTGAAGTTTCCGTGGGCGTCTACAAAGAAGAGCGACATGGCCTCCGTGAGGTCACTGGTGCAGTGGGCGGCCGTGAGAAGGACACCCGGGGCGATCAGGCTCGCTCCGCAGTAGGCATCCGCGAGATCCTCCCCACTGCCGAGGCTCACGAAGTAGCTCCGCTCCTCGGTGGGCCTTCCGCCGATGATCTTGTCGAAGGCAAAAACTGAAGCGTAACTCAGGAGGAAGATGAGTGCAAAAACTGTGCGCATGCCGAGCATCCTTCATAGGGGGGAGGAGGCGCTTTGTTAGCACGTCTTTTTGGCCTTCGCCAAACTGAAAGTCGGCCTCGGCGCGCGGCGCAGAAGAGCGAAAAGGATATCAGGCCCTTGAGCTTAGATTAGGAGTGTAAGATTGCTTTCTGGGCGCTGCCTTCGCAGCGAAAAAACAAAAAAAAAAGGGAGCCCCTGCATGGCTCCCTCTTTTCGGCATCCTGCCTATCGAAGTGACATCCTGTCACCTCATACTCCAATTATACCTATGAACCGACGGCTTCAAAGCACAAATTTATGTCGGCAATCTTTTCCAAAGAGTCCTTGTTTAGCGAGCAGAGTTTTCTCGCCTCCTGAATGCCAGTTCGGATAAGATTGAGCTGTAAGTTTTCATCAAACCCTTGGAAACGCGGGAGACCCATTTGAAAAAGTCCACTACAGCTAAGCCGAGTAAAAAAGCACGGTATTTAGATGTTAAGACTTTCACTTATTTCATCCCGACGCCTCCGCGGCGAAAGAGCGGCTACCGCGAGCGCGAGTTCGACAAGATCATGCATGGAATTCTCAGCGAGGGCCACGAGATCATCGACTGGAAGCTGCAGTCCGTGAGCGATGGCCTCTACGCCATCTTCCTCCTCGGCACCCATCAAAAAAAACTCGCCGGCCCGGCGCTGGATCTCCACGAGCGCCACGGCCTATCGGCGCAGCCGGCGAACTCCGACTTCGAGCTGCTCAACGATGAAGACTAGCCCGCTGCTCTTGGGGGCCCTGTGCGCACTCCTCGTGGGCTGCGGCCAGCTGCGCGAAAGGCTGGGCCTTGACCGCTCTCTGGAGGCACCGAAGCCCACCCCGAGCGCAGTGACCTATTGCAAGGGCCCTTCCCTAAAAGGTGTGCAGCTGGTGGGGTCGAATCCGCCGGCGCAGAAAAGTTTCCAGGAGTTTCTCACCGGCCTCGCGGATCCGGAGCTGCTCGATTTCCGCGAGAAGGCCCTCGTCTGGGCCCTGCTACAGATGAACCTGCGCCCGGACCTCGCCTCCCCCACCGCGCGCCTCCAGTTCGTCTGGCGATCGAGCTCGGGCCAGTCGAGCTACCGCGATTTTTTGGCCAAGGACGACGCGACGGAAAGCTTCCCTTTCCTCTGGGGTCTGCACCACTTCATCACCGGGCACCCGAAGAAGCGCCCCCTCCTGTGGTACGCGCGGTTGATCGACCAGAAGTTCCAGGGCACCCTCGTGGCCGGCAAGACTCTCGAGGAGCGCCTGCGCTTGGTAGAAAAGGGGATCGCCGCGAACCCGAAGCTGCGACGGCATTTTTTCCGCGGCGACGAGCTCGTGCAGGAGAGCGAACGGCTCGCGCGCCTCCCCTTCACACAAGTGGTCCAGCAGTGGGAGAAGTCCAAGAGCGCGCAGGTGCGCGAGAACTCCAAGCTCTACTCCTACCGCAAGACGCCCCAGCTCGATGTGAGCTGCAACTACGACTTCTCTCTCTACGACAACTCGATCTTCCTCATCGACCGCGAGGACAACCAAGGACACTTCTTCGGCATCACCCAAGGGAACGAAGCCTTCTTCGCCGCCGCCTCGCAGGCCACTGACGGAACCAAAGAACTCTTCGACGTGGCCCTCCTGGCCGGGAGTTCGAAGGTGCGCTCGAACGCCATCTGCCTCATCGAGACGTCCCAGGGCCTCATCTGGCTCGCCGCGAACCAGAGCCGCGACCCGGGCCAGCACGTCTACCACCTCTTCCGCTACGGCATCCTGAAAGCGGAGACCCCTGCCGACATCGAGCGGCTCATCGGCCGCTCGCGCCACATGTTTCTCTCGGACCCCCTGCGGCTCATCATCGAAAGCCGCCGGAGTCACCACGGTCAGCTGCAGGAACTCCTCAAGCTCAGCGTCCCCATCTACCACGCCGACGCCATCGGCAACGTCTGGGCCTGGGCCAACTTCTCCAAGGCGGGGGGACAGTTTTTCATCGACGACCGCAACC
>DAIPJL010000196.1:0-5603 GCA_036770305.1 Bacteriovoracaceae bacterium
GAAGGGCAAAAAGAAAGGCTAGACTGCCACTAATTGAGGGCGGTCGAAAGATCGTCCTTCGATGGCATAACTCATTGTATTTGCTGAGTTTTGCCGTCTGTCCCATTCATCTCTCAAGCATTTGGCCGCATCAGCTTACAATAATACTCAGATAACTCTCAGAAACGCCGATAGGGTAGTCGATGGAGTGTTTTATGAAGCCGATTCTATTCAAGTGCTCAGTTCTCATCTTGCTTGGGCTCTTTTCCGGGCAGCTTTTTGCTGAGACCAGAGACGAGGTCGATCCAGTGGTCGCTGCCGCAGCAGAGGGGCGATTCACTCAGCCCTTAAGCGAAGAACAGCTGAGCCAGTTGGGGCCAGAGCGCAGACAGGATTACGATCGATGGGTGGCGGGCTACTCCACACGTCAGGCAGCTCGTGAGTCTCATCAGAGAGAGGAAACGCGGCGAGAACAACAGACGCGAAGTCGTACCCAGGTCGACCAGCAAGTCGCCCAGTCGGCCACACCGGGTGGCTTGAAGTACTCTAACGGCGGAGCGGAGCAAGGTGAGGCCCGGAACTGTTTTCCGGAGGCCTTTCAGCAGATGACGAGTTGTCCGGGCGAGTGTGTGTTCGGGGAGTACTGTGAGAACAAAAATGGATTCAACGTCTACAAGGAAATGCAAACGGCAGTGAACTTCGAGAGTCCCCTGGGTTGTGCCCGACTCTTTGCCGGTAGCGAAGCCACGTCGATGAGCGGAGTCGCTCTCGAGCCGCAGAAGATCATGGGAGCGACCTGCCAGGTGATCGCGTCGGGCTGTAAGCTCGTGACCACCGAGGGGGCAGATACCGGTCAGGCCCGGTTGAACTACAAGAAGTGTGTCGAGCAGGCGGAGGTCAAGCACAACCGCAGCGTCCGCGTGGGCGTCATGAAGTGTCTTGCGATCTCCTCCGCGGCCAAAGCGACCACGAACTACGAGCCCGGCGACAAAGTCGGGAACGCGCAGATCAGCTGCAAAGAGCACACCGGCTACGCCTTCGACTATCCCTCGTGCGTGAAGTTTACCCAGTGGTTCAACGCTCTCGTCACCGCGGAGATGGGCCTTGGGATGTACAACGAGTTCGACAAAGTGAATACTGGCCAGAAGGCTCAGACGGCCGCAGCGCAAGAAGTTCAGAAGGGTAACGGTCAGGTGGCCGGCATCGAAGCCTCCAAGCAGATCACGCTCTCCGAAGCTGAAGTCGAGCAACGTAACAAAGTCTTCTTCACTGCCAAGGCCGGTGCCATCGGCACGCAGCTCGGGAGCTTCGTAACTCCCGATAGCCTGAACTGTGATAACTCCTGCTGCGACCTCTTCAAGTCATCGGCCGGCGCTGACCGCATCAAGGGGTCAATGTTCTTCCCGAACCAGGAGCAGCGTGACCGCATGATCGCTGAGATCATCAAGTCCGGAGGGCAAGCGGTCATCGCGGCCATGAAAGAGAATGAGTTTAAGAAACGCGCGAACATGATGCAGGCGGCGAAGGAGCAGATGATCGGCCCCGACGACGAGAGCGAAGAGGGCATCCAGCGCTTCTGCCAGCAGTACCCCCAAGACGTTCGCTGCCTAGGCCCCGGAAACCGTGTCCTTTCGGGCTCGTCCTACGGACAAGGCTTCACCGGTCAGAACTTTGGCCTCGGAGATCTCTCCGGCGTCGCGGAGGATGACTTCGGTGGTGACACCATCGCTCCCGGTACAGGTCCCCAGGCCCCGGGTCAAGGTGTCGCGGATGTTGGCACCATGGACAAAGCGGCCGCAGACGCGAAAGACGTGTTTAACGCTCCTCCCGCAGCGGGCGGTGGCGGCGGCGGGGCTCCCGCGGCCGGTGGTGGAGGCGGCGGGGTAGGCGCAAGCGCTTCGGCGAATCCCCTTTCGAAGGATCCTGGCGTCGAAGGTGAAAAGAAGGAAGAGCCCATCAAGATCACGTCGAAGTCGGCGTCCTACGACGGCTCGAGCGGCTACAACGGTGGAGGCTGGAGGCCCGGTGCGAAGAAGGCCGACGCAGCGGCCGAGAATCCCTTTGCGGCGATGTTCAACAAAAAGCAAGACCGCGAGATCGCTTCGCAGCGAGAGATCGATGCGCCGGCTTCCGATCTCTTTACGAAAATCTCTAATCGCTACGGTGAAGTGCAGAAACGCAAAGGCCTGCTCGAGGTCAGTGACCCGAGCCTGCGATGAACTTCAAGTTCGACTACAGAGTTCAGGTCCGCGAGTGTCATCTCGACAGCTTCGGACACGTGAACAATGCAATGTACCTAGTGCTCTTCGAAGAAGCTCGCTGGGAGTTTATCACCGCGGCGGGCTATGGGCTCGAGCGAATCCAGCAAGACCAGCTTGGGCCAGTGCTCATCGAAGCGAGCGTCCGCTTCAAGCGTGAGCTCAAGAACCGGGAGTGGATTCACATTCAATCTCGGCCTGGAGAGTTCAACGGAAAGCTCGTCGAGATTCATCAACAAATGGTTCGCGGGGACGGGAAAGTCGCTGCGGAAGCACGTTTTCTTGTGGGCTTCATGGATCTCAAAGAACGAAAACTAGTCATTCCCTCCGACGCCTGGCTGCGGGCCTGCGGGGTGGATCGCTAAGCTTGCCTGGAACCGTCGACTTTTGTTTCCGCTCGCTTAACTTCCCGTCATCCCTACCGACAAGGAATTAAATTGTTGAACTTCCATTGAGGGAGGTAGCGTGAAGCATTTATTGTTTATGGCAGGGATGCTTGTTGGTGGGTGGCTGATGGCCGCACACGCAACTCAGCCCGTCGCTCGTGACTGGTCGATCGGCGAAGACGCCCAGAGCTTCGTCTGGGTGCCGGAGAAGGCCTGGCTAAGCGAGGCTTGTGCTAGCACAAAGAAGTGCCAGGCCTACAGCGCGCTCCAGGATAAGGTGAAGCTCGAGGCATCGATGCTCAACGGAAGGAACCCCGCATCGGCGGTTTGCAAAGAAAAGTGGAAGGCTAAAGTGGTGATCGCCCGTCACGGTGACGAGACCCAAGGCTTCTGCGTCTTCGCGGACGACTCCGTGGCATCCCTCGGAGGGCTTCTCAAATGAACCGACTGCTCATGCTCCTCACCGGATTGCTGGTGAGCTCCGCAACGCTCGCCAGTAACTGCCTGAGGCCCAACACCCAACTCGAACTCAACAACTATCCCATCCAAGACCAAGATGGCCTTAACCTCTCCCACGCTGCGGCGTCGGCGATCCTGCTCCAAGAGCAGCACAAGCGTGAGCGGCCTATTTCGTACCACGGCCTTGCGATGACCGGGTATCTCAGCAAAACTCCGACGACTGCTTTGCTAAGTGAACAGAGAAGTCCCGGCGAAGTCCTCAACCTCGAGGGCGGCAAGATCTGCGACATTGTCGATGCCGCCGCCGAATTCGGAGTGTGCGATGGCAACCGATCTCCGCTGGATCACCACGGCGTCGGAGACGCATGGACTCGACAGTTTCACACCCTTGAAAATTACTCAAAATTTCTCGATTACTTAGATAGTGCTCCGAGAGACCTGGCAGCAGTGCGAACGCGTTTGGTAAATGCATTTAGCCGACGGCACGAGATGTGTGCCGAGAAAGACTTTGCGAAGTTTTTGATTGCCGGTATGCGAGATGAACTCGGTCAGCGCTTGATTGATGAGGAAATCTCAGACAGGAACCTCATTCAGCAGCTCCAACAGGAAGTTACGCAAGGAGGCGCCGCCGGTCAGCGGGCGGCACGTCGCCTCCGCAACGCCGAAGTACGCTTGAGGGCGATGGATGCTCTTAAACGACATGCCTTCGAGGAGGTACGTGATCCGCGGCGCCCGAGTTGTAGGAAGTTGATGCTCAAAAGTAGTATCCTTCGTAGCATGACAGCGGATCTACAAAAGAAGGCTGCAGATACTCTCTTTCAATACCGTAATCCCCGGACTCCTGAGGATCACTACCGCTTTTCGAATAACCGATCCTTTACAGGGGATGCGCCAGCTTTCCACGCACTAGGAGAGGCACTCAAGGCTGGTCTTAGTCTGCCAGGCCCCGAGATCAGTTTCTTGAAGAATGACTTCGCTAGCGGTGATCTCTACGACTCACTCTTTCGACGTTTCCTGAGCTGCTCCCAAGGTCACGATGATAGCGTCTTCACTGAAGTTATGCGCGACGAAGCGCGGACGAACAAGTGTGGGGATGGCATCGACGCCTCACCTATGCAGGCCCGTGCGATCGCAGACGTGGATCGAATCATGCAGCAGCTTTCACTGAGCGCGGGTGAGACACGTCAGCGCAGAGTGCAAGAGTTGATTGGTCTTACCATGCCGGACTGCGTGGGACAGATGCGTGCATCGGCACAAAGTAAAAAACCGAAATGTGTTTCGACGGTGTTAAATGGCCAGCACGTAAGCAAGCGCGATCACGAGGTCGACATCTCGGCGTTGGGGCAGGAGGAAAAAAATCGCAGGGCGATCGGCGAAGCCGTAAGACGAATCTGCGAGCAGCGCAAGCCTACGTCTGTGGAAGTCTGCCCGGAGTTCCTAGCGCACACCGAGTACCAGTCGACGCGCAACTGCGCTGCTCGAAATCAGTTCGGTCTGAAGTTCCTTCCGCCGCTACAGGCGATGACCATCGTCGGCTATCACGTGGACCCCAAGGGAGCGATCTCTTTCCTCGTGCAGCAGCCCTGGGGGGCACTCTGCCCCTGGACCGATTACTACATTCAGCAGTCGAAAGAGGGGACCTGTCAGGTTGACAGCGCAGGACGAGAGACGGGCCGCTTCTGGGTCAAGGCCGAGTACCTTATCCAGAACTCCACTTCTCTCGTCCATCTGCAGGAATAAAAAAGGCCCTCGGGAGAGGGCCTTTTTTGCTAGTAGTCGTAGCAGATGTCATTAGCGTAGTCGTAATCGTAGCAATCTCTACCGTAGTCGTCGTATCCGCTATCGTAGCGGTTGTCCCAGTTCGTGTCCGGGGTGTACGAGTCGTAGTAGCCGAAGTCCGAGTAACTGTACTCGTATGTCGGCCGGCTATTTGAGTAGCTCTGCTCCCGATAAGTTTCGGCGCAGAAGTAGCGATAATCGTAGGCGCGCTCGTTCAAGCGATCGCGCTCGAAGGCACACTGATCGTAGCCGACGTTACAGCTCTGCTCCCAGTACGTTCTCTCGACCCGGTGGGTGTAACTATCGACGAGCTGGTAGTTACAGCGATCGACGTTGCTGTAGCGGTAACGGTAGCCGTTGAAGACGTAGTACGGGTAGCTGTCGAAGACATAGTATCCGTTCGAGTAACCAGTCATGGGCCAGTAGATCCAGTTCAGGTAGACGTAGCTCGGGTAGCTACGACGAACGAACATGTAGTAGTCGTAGGTCCGGTGGTAGCGAATCGAGCTAGAGTGAACTGAGGTCCAGGGAGAGTGGTAGACGCGGCTGTAGCTCACCGGCCGGTACATCGGTGGGCGATGGTAGTAAGGCGTGCCGTAGTTCACGCGCTCCGGGACACGGTATACCGGACGGTACGTGGTTGGACGCGATGGCGTGTACACCGGGCGGTGCGGAGCTGGGCGATAGCCTGGGCCTGGGCGGTAGTCAGGATTTGGACGTGGAGAAGGGCCTGGGCCTGGAC
>DAIPJL010000197.1:0-5554 GCA_036770305.1 Bacteriovoracaceae bacterium
TCCGCAGCGTCTTCTCGTAGCCCCGGCGGACCTCGGCCAGCTGGGCGTTGTGCTCCTTGCTCGTCTGGAAGGTCTCCTTCGACTGGCGGTCCACCAGCTCTTCGTTCTTCTTGGCGTAGTCATCCGTCATCTTCACCGCGCGCTCGTTGAAGCCCTGGGACATCATGCGCGTCTTGTCTCGTAGGTACTGCTGCTGCTGAGCGGCTTCCGCTCGGTGCGCTTCGTTGGTGCGCTCGAGGTCCTTGTGAAGGCCCTCCTTGAGCAGGAAACGCTTGTGCGCCTCCGACTTGTAGATGTCCTCGACCTGCGACTCGTGGGCGCGCGTGAGCTTCGCCTTCTCGCGTTTGTTCTCTTCTCGGAGGTTGGCACCGGCGCCGATCATGCGCTCCTGGAACTCGGCGACGCGCGCGTCCTTGTCCGAGACCACGCGCTTGACGTTCTGGTTATAGCGCTTGGCCTGCTCCTCCTCGATCGTGCTGTGGTACTTCTTCTGGCTGTCAAAGGCGCGGCCATAGGAGTCCCGGATCTCGGTGAAGCGGTCGTCGAAGTCTTTCTTGAGCTGCGTGCGCTCCTTGCTGAAGCGGCGCTGCTCCTCGTCGGTGATCTTGTTCAGACGGTGCTTCTGTTCACCGACGTCGGCGCGGGTCTGCTCCTTGAGCTTGTCGACTTTTTCGCCGTAGTTCTCCTGCATCTCGACGCGGTCGCGGTCGAAGTTCTCGAGCTGGCGCTTCTGCACTTTCTTGTGCCGTTCCTCGTTGTCCGCGAGCAGCTGCTGGCTCTGTGCCCGCTCCCGCTGGATGGTCGTCTGATAGTTTTCCCGTTCGCGCGCGAGGGCCTTCGAGTAGTCTACGCCATTCATGGTCTATCCTCTGAAGGGCCTTCCTGGCCCTTTGAGGATTAGGCTAGCACGCGGGTGAATAAAAAAAGCCTTGGGAAAATTTTGCGCTTTCCCAAGGCTCCAAACATTCCAGTCGCTTAGCCGCGAAAACTAGCGCGCGAGCTCTTCGTCGATGATGTCCGAGAAGACTTCTACCGGTTGCGCGCCGTTGATCAGCTGACCGTTGACGAAAAAAGTCGGAGTCGACTTAACCTTGAGCGCCTTCCCCTCCTCCATGTCCTGGCGGACCCGAGCGAGATACTTGTTGCCGTCCAAACAGCTGTCGAAGGCGTCGCCCTTGGCGCCGACCTTGCGCGCCAGCTCCTTGAGGGAAGCCGGGTCGAGCTTGTCTTGCGCGGCGAACATCGCGTCGTGCATTTTCCAGAAGAGGGCCGAGCTCTGCTCGTTCACACAGAGTCCGGCGACCGCCGCGCCCTCGGCCTGGTTGTGGAAGGGCAAGGGGAAGTTCTTGAAGGCAACTTGAATCTTGTCGCCGTACTTCTTCTTGAGGTCGTTCAAGATGCTCGCGCCGCGCGAACAGAAGGGGCACTGGAAATCCGAGTACTCGACGATGGTCACCTTCGCGTTCTTCCCGCCGGTGACCGGCGCGTCCCCGACTTTCACGTCGAAGCTAGGCCGGCGCGGCTTCGCGAGGTACACCTGGACGGGCGTCTTGGCCGTCTTCTGGCCGAGCCACTTGTCCATGGCCTCCTTGCGCTTCTCCATCTCGAGGTAGCCCTTGATCTTCTCGCGCACCATGGGGTTGATGCTCTCCTGCGGAATCTGCTGCTTCTTGATGAAGCTATCGATGTCGCCCTCGGAGACCTTCACGTTCGGCGCGATGTGTTTCTCGAGGTAGTCGTCGTTGGACATGCCCTTCTTCGCAGGATCCTGGTCCATGATCTTCTGCATGACGATCGAGCGCAGCTTGTTCGACTTGATCTCGTAGAGCTTCTGCTCGGCCTCGTAGACCTCCGCCTCGATGCCTTCCATCACTTCCGCCTCGGAGATCTCGACGTCGCCCCACTGCGCGGCGATGCCCGCCTTCGGCGCTGGCTTGTACTGGAAGTTGGGCTTGCTCACGGATTCGCTGCAGCCACCGGCGAACGCGAGCGCCGCCACAAAGAAAATCGATTTCATGTTCCATCTCCTTGGAAAATGAATCAATCATAGCGAGCTTCGCCCTGAACGTCCAAGGCGCAAGTGAAACGCTCGGGAATCTGGCCACCCCTCAGAGGTGCGCGAGGAACTCGCGGAAAAGCACCGAGCGCGCCTGGAGCTCGCGCGCCGGGCCCCGGTCCACCAGCCGACCCGCATCCAGTAGAACGACCTGCTGGGCGTTCAGGATGGTCTCCAGCCGGTGAGTCACGATGATGGTGAGCGACTGCGCCTGCAGCATCAGCACCAGCTCGCGCAGCGCCCGCTCGAGGTCCGGGTCCAGGCCGGACGACACCTCGTCGAAGAGCACCACCGGCTTCTTCAGGAAACAGGCCCTGAGACCGCTCAGGAGCTGTTTCTGACCGAGAGAGAGCTCTTTCGGTTTGATGACCGTTTCCGGAGTCACCCCCCAGCGGCCCAGGTAGCTCAGCCGCCGCGAGGCTTCGGCCCAGAAGTCCTCGAACTCCGCCGTGCGCTCACCGAGGGTGATGTTGAAGCCGAGGTCGGCGCTGAAGACGTGCGAGTCCTGGGACACGAGACTCACCAGACGACACAGGCGAAGCAGATCCTCGGGCCGATCCATCTGCAAAGCTTGGCCGTTGACTCGCACCACGCCCGCGAAGGCGCCGTGCTGACCCGAGAGCAACTTCAGGAGCGTCGACTTGCCACAGCCCGAGATCCCCACCAATCCGACCAGCTCTCCCGGCCCCGCCTGGAAGTGGATGTCCCGGAGCGAAAAGTTCGCCTGCCCTTGGCGCTCCGGATAACTAAACTCCGTGAGCGCCAGCTCGAAGGTTCGTAGCTCGCCGAGGTCCGTGCCTTCGCTCTTCACCTCCGCGTGGGCGAAGTGCTCTTGGAACTCGTGGATGCGCTCGACGCCGGTGCGCGCGCGCTGGATGCTAGAGATCTTCCCGGCGATCTCTTTGATCGGCGAGATGGATTTCTGGATCAGGTCGATGAGTACCGCCAGCAGCGCGAGGCGCGCCCCTCCTCCCTGCGGGAAGATCACCAGCACGAGCGCCAGCAGCACCGGGTAGAGCGACTCGGCCAGCGAGTAGTAGCTGGCGTCCCAGACGTTCGCCTTGAGCTGCTTCTCGAGGAAGTCATCCGAGGCGCGGTCGCCCTTCAGCGAGGCGTAGCGCGCGTGCGGCGTGAAGGCCAGCTCGCGCAGGCCCTGGGTGATGTCCGTCAGCACGCGCGAAAGCATCCCCTGGCTCTGGCGCACCAGCGCGAAGACGCTCACCATCTTGCGGCTCCCCCACACCAGTCCCAGCGCGGCCACCACTTCGATGACCACCAGGCCCAGCCCGATCTGGCCGTCGATGCGCAGAAAGCCCACCAGGGCGGAGAGGATAAAAATCACGTCGATGAAAATCCCGAAGGCACCGGAGGTCACTAGTTCCTTCACCGCGTCCGTGTCCGTCATGATGCGCGCGAGCACCTCCCCTAGCGGAAACTCGTCTTCGACCCCTTTGCGCTTCACCTTGAGCGGCGCCCGTAGCCAGAGCGCGTAAGTGCGCGCGCGGGTTTCGCCCAGCAGGTTCTGCACGTATTTGTAGGTCGAGAGCTGGTAGCCGATGCGGTTCACGTACTCCAAGAGGAAGAGTCCGCCGAGGACGATGAAGGCGTCCAGCGCCTGGTCGCGAAAGTGCCCATAGAAGTTCTCCGTCACCAGCGGCAACGCCACGCCGATGCCGGCCGTGACCAGCATGTGCACTCCCATCAGGGCCAGCCAGGGCCGCCCCTTCTCAGGCAGGAGTAAGGGTAACCATTTGCTCACGGAAGAACTCAAACAACGCTCCTTCACTCAGACTCTTCATGCCATCCGTACTCGCGACGATCCCCTCCTGCGGTCTCAGCAGCAGCGCCCGGTCGCAGGCGCGCACCGTCGTCAGCCGGTGCGAGGTCAGTACGAAAGACTTTTCCTGCACCCACGCCTCTCTCCGGAGGGCGTCGATGATCTTCTTCTCCATCAGGATGTCCACCGAAGAAAAGGGATCGTCCCACAGGACGATCTGCGCCTTCGACATCAACGAGCGCACCAGCGCCAGGCGCTTGGCCTGGCCCCCGGAAAGCCGCTTGCCGTTCTCCCCGACCTCGAGCTTCAGCACGTCCTCGCCGCTGCTGCTCAGGTGCGTGAGGCCCATGAGCTCCAGCAGCGCCCGCGCGCGGCGTCGCTCCTCGTCGCTGGGAGCGTGGCCTAGGAACAAATTGGCTTCGATCGTATCATTGAAAAGGTAGGGCTCCTGCTGCACCATCGCCAGCCCTACCTTCGCACTGCTCAGCCGCTGCGCCGAGCGCTTCAAGAGCTCCGACTTCCCGCAGCCGGTCTCGCCGCACAGGACGAGCCACTGGCCCGGGAGCAGGCTTAGCTCCACCTCACGCTCCCAGTATGGAAGCTTCAGCTCCACGCGGCCTTCCAGCACACTGACATCCGACTGCCAGCGCGCCTCATCGCTCCCTGGCTTCACCAGCTCTTTGTACAATCCTTTCACCCGGCCCCAGGCGGCGTAGCCCTGGCTCGCGACCATCGCCATCCACGAGAGAAACATGAGCGGCTCGAGCATCAAGAACAAGTAGCCGGCGAAGAACACCAGCTCCGAGGCACTCCCGCCGCGCGCGCGCAGGATCCACGCGCCCCACAGCAGCGACGCCCCCAGCCCGAGGCGAATCAGCGGGATGCTAAAGGCGAAGCCCACCGAGGTCCGAAAGAAGAGGCCGAGCTCGATCTTCGAGAGCGCCACGAAGCGCTCCACGAAAGTTTCCTCGCGGTGGTAGTTCTTCACCGTGGCCTTAGCTGCGTAGGACTCGATGACGTGGTTCTGCACCTGGCCCTGCGCCTCGAGCGACTGGCGCGCGTAGCGCTGGAAAAGCGCCGTGAGCACGGAGAAGAGCACCACCGAAAGGCCCATCGGGATGAACGCGGGCCACAGCGCCGGGTCCGCCTCGTTGAGCCGCGGGATCATCACCCAGGCCGCCACCACCACGTTGCCCACCTGCAAAAGCGCGAAGCCGACGAAGGCGCGCAGGTTGTTCAGGTCGTTCGCCAGGACCTGGTAGAGCTGGCCGTCGTTCCAGCCGCCGTAGCGCGCCGGCGGCACCTCTTCCAGCAGCGCCAGGAGCTCGCTGCGCAGGAGCTTCTGTTGGTAGCGCGCGGGGGTAAAGAAGAGCAGGCGCGAGAGGGTACGGAAGACGATGATGCCGAGAGCGATCAATAAAAAAATGCCCACCGGCGCGTCGGGCAGGACCCCCTGGCCCTCGGCGGCGTCGGTTAGTTTTTTGATCTCGGCCGGCAGCTGCGTCTGTAGGCGGTGCAATGCCCAGAGGGAAACGAAGGCCCCGAGGTACCAGTACCAGAACTCAAAGAAATGGGAGCCGAGCCAGCCCCAAAAGCGGCGATCCAAGCGACGTTTCATCGACATAAGCTATCGCTGCGCACAGCACCATGTCAGTCATTTCCCCCATCTCCCGCTAGACAAATCCCCGCCCCTTCCCGTACTATGTTCGTCCATTCACTTC
>DAIPJL010000198.1:0-5480 GCA_036770305.1 Bacteriovoracaceae bacterium
CAATAGACTTCCGAAACGAGTTCTTCGAAGATCTTGTTAGCCCGCGCGTAGTTCGCGAGCGTGATACCGGAAGACCTCGTTCCTTCGCGCAGACATTCGTCCGAGAGCGCCATGAAGTCGCGCTTGAGATAGGGAGAAGCGGCGTCCTTGATCATCGCGGCGGTGAAGGTCTGCGTCACGCGCGCGAAGCACGTTGCGACGCCGTTGTGAACCCGCGCCAAGCGCTCCGCTTCGGTGACGTGGAACTGGAACTGCCAGAAACCAACGAGCGTGAGAGCGAGGGAGAAGCCGCAGAACAGAAGAAGTTTTTCTGGGCCGATATTTTTTAAATTCATCATGGGGATAACATCCTTATCATCTCAAAACCTCATTCTTTGAGGTCCTCCTTATTGTCTCAACAGGGTTTCTTGAGCGTCAAGCTCGGCAGAACCTGTCCTTCTTACTCGGCATCACGCATTTCCGAATAGTTAGCTTCATCCCGCTGTGCTGTTACATTGCTCTCTATCATATAATTTTGATACTCTAGCGCTTAAAGGAGGTCTGAGTGGACGGCCATCGTGTCACCCTCACCATCAACCTTCCTCTCGCCTTTGTTCTCGCGCTCATGGGCGTGCTGCATCTCCTTGTCCTATTTTTCCAGCTCGCCTGGCTTCCACAACTCCCCAGTGATGAGCTCGCGGAACGAAATCGTCCGCTCAACGTTCGCGAGATTCGAACCATCGGCGAGCGCAGCTCGAAGCTGAAGGACAAAGTTCTCGTGACGAAAGACCAGGCCGAGAAGGCGAAGGTAGATCCGCTGGAGAAGGCGGACCCCTTCAAGACGCTCGCGCAGATGAATCGGCCGAACACGAAACCACGGCCCGAGGCGGTTGAAAAACTTCCGCCGCGCCCGAGTAAACCGGATCCGCGGCCGAGCGCCCTCGACCAGCTCGCGATGCGCGCGGAGCCCGTACAAAAAGTCGCCTCCCGCACGCAGCACGGAGGCGCGGCGATGCTCGGCGGCTCTCCGACCCTGACGAAGTCCCTGATGAACATGCAGGTCGAGGTCCCCGAGGGCGTGTCCAAGGACGAGCTCAACGAGTTCGAGCTCAAGTTCTACGGGTTCCAGAAGCGGATGATGGAGAAGTACTTTTCCACCATCGTCCTCCAGGCCCGCGAGTACGAGAAGCGCTACTCGCTGCCGGTGCTCATGCCTGACGGCCGTCACGTCATGACGGGACGGGTGACCTTCGACTCCGACGGAAACATCAAGCAGATCAAGATGATCCGCTGGACCCAAGCGGATAAGCTCCAGAACATGTTCGAAGACGTGCTCAAGGCCATCGACACGCTTCCGAACCCACCTCGCGAGTTGATGAACCAGCACGGGGAGTTCGTGGTCTACTACACCTTCACGGTGAACAACCTCTAGAGGCGCTCGCGGATCCAGTTCGTGAGACGCCGCGCGGGCCCCGCGCTCTCGTCATTGAAGAGATGCTGGATGGCCTCTCTGATCTCGGCCTCGAGGCTCTCCTGGGCTTCGGCATCGAGCTTCGGATCCGGCACCGCGAGCCGGAGGGCCTCGGTTTCCTGCTGCTTGCGGCGAAAGAGCTTCGCGAACTCCGCAGACGACGCGACGAGGGCCTCGAGCTGCGCGCGCTCGGCGTCCTTCAGGCCGCCGTCGAAGTAGGCCGGAAGCTTCCGCTCGAAGCTCTCGAGGTTCGGGCTCATGGGCGTCCCTCCTGCACCGGCGTCCAGTGCGGCGGCTGGGACTGCAGCATGAAGCGCGCGTTGTGCACTTTCTCTACGACTTCGTGGCGCTTGAGGCCCAGGGTCTGCTCGATCTCCTCGAGGCTCAGGCGCTGGGTGAAGCGCAACCACGCCACGGCCCGGGTGCGCACCTCGAGCTGGTAAAACGCTTTGTGCTCGTCCCCGCGGTAACTCACCATCGTGTGCGCCGCTCGGCGGACGCCGAGTTCGACGATCGCACCGATGAGCTGGCGCAAGAGGTAGCGCCGCTGCTGCTTCAGCTCGACCTTATCGTCGGAGTCCCACTCGCACTCGAGCCAGTACTCGCGTTCACGCAGCAGGCACTGCGTGAACGCGTCGATCACCAGTTGCTGCGCCTGGAGCTCATCCGGCAGCAGGCACATCGCGAGCGAGTGGCAGCGGGGAAGTAAAGGTTGGAGGAGAGAGAAAAATTCCTTCTTTAACACTGAAAAATCATAGCAAGAGGCCACCCCTCAGGTAAAGGGGCAGCAAGTACTTGTAAACATTTGCGATATCAACGAGTTAACTCTTTAGTCCAAGGCCTTGGTCAAGTTTTCAGGGCCACCGCCGATAAGTCCACGAGATAGGCTTCAACGCCAAAAGTCGAAGGACATGTTATGCGCACTTCCATTGCCTGGTCCCTACTGCTCACGCTGACGATCGTGGCGTGCCAGGAGAAAACCAAGTCGAGCTCCGGTGGCACCACCGGCAATAGCGGAAACGTCGACTACAACACCGGCTCGAGCACCGCGGGGAGCACGACCGGAACGACCTCCGGCGGAACGACCTCCGGCGGAACGACCTCCGGCACCACGACGAGTGGAAGCGGCGGTACCACGACGGGCGGGCCCTCCGCCGCGGTCTTGAGTTTCACCGCGACGAAGGCCGGTGGCCAAACATGGCTCCTCGGTAACATTCCCAGTGACTACGACTCGACCCAACACGACGGAACTTTCATCGCGGTGAACAGCTCGAACGTGAGCTTCTTCAACTCCGATGGACGCTTCAAGGTTAAAGTGAAGGTAAATCCGCAGCCGTTGATCTTCAGCTCTACGAACCGCGACGTGTGCCACAAACGTGTGCGTCCGTCGTCGCAGACGAACTGCAACAACCAGCCCTGTGCCTACTCGAAGGTGAGCTACAGCGTCGCCGTTCATGACGTGTACCAGAACGGAAGTTCCTACTCGATCGGTGGCGGCTACGCAGTGAAGCAGATTCAGAACCAAAGCGTAAACTCCTACTCGACCGTTCTGGACTGGAGCCTAGGTCAGCTACAGGGGCGCAACTTCGGCAGCAACATCGTGGGCCACGTCGTGTCTGTCTTCAACGTGAACACAGACACGCTCTACCGTGCATCGACTGGGGCCATGGCACCTCACCCTCCGGGAAGCTGCTGGAGCGTGCAGGTGGAGCTCGCCACCGATAGCACCGCCGACCTCACGAACTAAAATCACAGCAGCTCGAGGATCCGGCCCGCCAGGTCCTTCTGGTGGGCGTAGCACACCTCCACCAAGAGGCCCGGGCAGGTGATGTTCACCTCCGTCGGCGTTTCGCCGAGGATGTCGAAGGCCACCCAGTCGACGCCCTCGCTGGTCAGCTCACTGCAGATCTGCCGGCACTTGGCCTGGACGCGCGCGGAGAGCTCGATGGCCTCGAAGGCGGCGCCCTGGGCGATGTTCGAGATGAACTCGCCGGCCTTGGGCTTCTTGAGGATGCTACCGAGGTGCTCGCCCTTGAAGTAGAGCGCGCGGACCTCGCCGGCGCGCACCTCGGGCATGAAGCTCTGGGCGACGATCGGCCCCTGGAGCTCGTGGGCCTTGATGCGGAAGCGCTCGTGAAGTTTCGGGTGGTCGAGCTCCCACTTCTCCACGCCGATGCCCGAGTAGAGGTCCAGCGGCTTGAGCACGATCTCCTGGACGCCTTTGGCGGTGAGCTCCTGGCAGAAGCGCTGGAAGCCAGCGGCGTCCTCCCCCACCCAGCTCGGCACCGCGTCCGGGCGCTGGTAGGCGCAGAGCTTCTCGTTGAACTGCATGATGCCCCGGGGCCGGTTCACCACCCGCACGCCCTTGCGCTCCCACTGGTCGAGGAGCCACAGGTAGCGCAGGTAGCGGCCATCGAAGGGCGGGTCGAGCCGCATGTGGATGACGTCTCCCGGGTGCGGCGCGATCTCCAGGGTCTGCGTGAGCGCGACGTCGCGCAGGTAGAAGTTTTCCACCTTACCGGCGATGCGGTGGACTTTCAGCGTCGTCACGCCGTTGCCCCAGGCGAGCTCTTTTTCGAAGAGCACCACCACCTCGTCGCCGCGCTCCTGTGCCCGCAGGGCGAGCAGCAGCGAGGAGTCCTTCTTCAGGTTCAGCTTCTCGAGCGGGTCGATGTAAAAGATATGTCTCATGGCAAAGCTTGCTCCGCTTTCTGGTGCAGGTATGTTGTGAAGTCGTCGGTCTGAGAGCTTTTCTTCCACTCATTGTACCACTTCCTGAGAGCTCCCAAAAATTCCACAGGATGCGCTCGCGACTTATAGAGTTCCGCTAGAAACTCCTGCTCACTCTCGTAGCTCATGATGGCGGCGAAGCGCGCTTGGTTCCAATCCTCTTCCTTGTCCGAGCAGCGCTCAAGAGCGTGCGTGTCGCAGTAGGCCTTCACCAAGGGGAGCAGGAGTTCCCGCACCAGGCGGCCGCTCATCTCGTTTGCCCGCTCGACGGTGAGGTAGGGACGCATCTTCTGGAATTCGCCGCGCAGATCGGTGACCAGCTGGACGATCTCGCGGTTGAGCGCCTCGCCAGCGGCCACGCGTCGGCGGTAGGCCTTGAGCTCGGGACGGTCTTGGTAGTACAGATCCAAGAGTTTATCGGCGAAGAAGCTCGCGAGGTTCTCGTTGAGCTCGACCTCGTCCTTGATGAAGAAGAGCGTGTGGAACATCTCGTGGAAGATGAGCTCGACGAGTTCGACCTCGTCGTACTCGAAGAAGGACGAGAGCACACGGTCCTCGAGGTAGCCGAGGGTCGAGTAGGCGTACACCGGCCGCATCCAGGTCACCAGCTCCTCTTCCTCAAGCTTGCGGGCGAAGGCCTGCGCGTCATCCTTGGAATAAAACCCAAGGTAGGGAAAGCTTCCCACGATCGGAAAACGATGTTCGATGGCTTCGATTTCCGTGGGCTTCGAGGCAATGACCAGCCAGCTCACCGCCTTCTCATCGAGGAAGATCGTCTTCGAGTAGATCCCGCCGCCTTCATGGGAAAAGGTCGCCTCGAAGAAGCGCTTGGCGTCCTCGATGAGCCGGAGCTTAAACTTGATCTCCTCGCTCACAGCCGGATCCTTCAGCACTTCGGCGTTGGGCGTTCCCCGCAGCCGCAGCGAGAGCTGGCCCACGCCCTGCTTGAGCAGGTACAACGGCGTCGCGCAGCCGGTCAGCAGTAAGCAAGAAAGGAGCATGACGATGGAGAGGCGCATGAGGAATTCTAGCGCGACTTGCGGGTGACGACAAAGGTTCCCACACCCACCATGAGGAGACTGACGGGGATTTTGATAAAGATAGGCGGTCTCTCGCCGGCCCAGATGAAAAACAAACTTAGGCCAAGCATGCTCGCGCACATGAACTTCGCCCGGGGCCGGATGACGCGCCGGAGGCGCCAGTCCTCCATGGCGGCGCCGAACACCGGCATGGCCAGTAGCCAGGCGTGGAAGCGCGGGCTCGAGCGCGAGAAGCACACGCCGGCGAGCAGCAGAAAGGG
>DAIPJL010000199.1:0-5281 GCA_036770305.1 Bacteriovoracaceae bacterium
ACCCTCGACATCCACATGCCCGAGATGACCGGCATCGACTACCTCCGCAAGTACTTCAACCCCGCGCACCCGCCCGTGGTGATCGTCTCCTCGGCGAGCCGCGAAGACCTCGCGACCACCACCGCCTGCTTCGGCGCCGGCGCCGCCGACTTCGTCGAGAAGCCCACGCTGCAGGACTTCCCGAAGACCAGCGAAGAGATCCGCGCCAAGCTCCGCAGCGCCTTCCGCGCGCGCGGCGAGACCTTCGACCTGGCGCACCTGAGCGAGTTCTCGCGCACGCTCGCCATCCACGAGCCTCAGTCTAAGGAACTCTGGTTCGTGGTCACCCCGGCCTCGCGCGCCTGGGTCTGGGAGCTTCTGAAAGAGCTCCCGGCGAACCACCCGAAGCTGCGCCTGTGGGTCGCGGGCCGCCCCGAGGTCGTGACGCCGCTGCTCAACAGCGTCGTCCCGGCCGACTTCCGCCGGAGCATCTCCGTCGAAAGCTTCGAGCGCGTCGCCACGCACTTCTTCGAGGGCCGCCACGTGCTCGCCTTCGCCAGCGCCGACGTCCCCTGGGGCGAGCTTCCGACGATGCCCTCGGGCGTGAAGCTGGTGGTGGAGGAGGGTGGGGCCCTCCCGCGCGTGAGCTTCGACGTTTCCCCGCGCACGAGCTTCCCCTATTTGATGCTCAAGTACTTCTTGGACGATAAATGAAGATCTACTTCTCCAAAGGCCCGGAAGAGTTCATCGTCGAGCTCCAGCGCGACCAGTGCTTCGTCGCCGTGTGCTCGGCGCAGGGCCTTAGCTTTGGCCGCGTGCTCTCCGTCGGCGACAACCTCGCCCACGAGGTGAACCGCCTCCTCGAGCTCAAGGCCGCTGCGGACTTCGATGGAGTGCGCTGGACCGGAGTGAAGCTCGTCGGCAACGCAACCATGCTGCGCTTCATCTCCGGCATCATGCTGGAGGCCGGCGAGCGCGTCCTCGCGAAGGTCGAGCGCGCTGAGGGCTGCACCCTGCAGTTCGCGCCGGGCCAGGGGGCCCTGCGGGCCTCCGTGCCCCGCGCTCCGGTGGTCGATCGGCTCGAGCGGAAAGTTCGCGTCATGGTCATCGACGACTCGCCGACGGTGGTGAAGCTCCTCACGCGCATCCTCAGCGCCTCCGACAAGCTCGAGGTCGTCGCGACCTGTGGCCTGCCGAGCGAGGCCGAAGGCCTCATCGAGAAGCACCGGCCCGACGTCCTGACCCTCGACCTTCACATGCCGCAGATGAATGGCCTCGAGCTCTACAAGATCCTGCGCCCCAAGTACAACATCCCGACCATCGTCGTGAGTTCGATCACGCCTGAGGAAGGCCCGCTCGTCCTCGAGACCCTCGAAGAAGGTGCCTTCGACTACATCCAGAAGCCGGACATGTCCGAGCTCCAGGGCAGCGCCGGCGAACACTTCGTGCAGAAGATCCTGGCGGCCCACGCCGGCCGCGGCAAGGCCCAGGGCCGTGCGCGCATCCAGTCCCGCGACCGCTTCGCGACCCTCGACACGCTCGTTCTCATCGGCTCCTCCACCGGCGGCACGAACGCGCTCCGCAGTCTTCTCACGGCGCTCCCCAACGAGATCCCACCGATCGTCATCACCCAGCACATCCCGCCGGTGTTCTCCCGGGCCCTCGCCGAGCGCCTCGACAAGCTCTGCCCCTTCAAGGTCAAAGAAGCCGAGGACGGCGACGTCGTCGAGGCGAACACCGTCTACATCGCTCCCGGCGACCGGCACATCTCCTTCGAGGGCCGCGAGCGCCTGCAGATCAAGCTGCGCGACGACGCACCGGTGAACCACTTCCGGCCCTCCGTCGACTTCATGTTCGCCAGCGCGCTGCGCCTCTTGCCGAAGCGCCGCATGGTCTCCGTCATCCTCACCGGCATGGGCTCCGACGGCGCGCGCGCCATGAAGGAGCTCCACGACAGGGGTTGCCTGACCATCGCCCAGGACGAAAAATCCTCGGTGGTGTGGGGCATGCCGAAGGAGGCCATCGACCGCGGAGGCGTCGACAAGGTCGTCGCCCTCGACGACATGGCCGAGCAGTTGATCGCCATGGTCAACCAGACGCTGGCCCGCAGCGCCTAGTTCTCTCAACTATCCATTGCAGACATTTAACAATTAAGACTCGCTTAAGAGTTGAGCGAAATCGGATCACTCCCTACGATAATGGGTATCCGAAAACTCAACTGGAGGAGTTCCCATGTTCAAGATCTGGGCCACATGCTGTGCCCTCGCGCTCATGAGTGCCAGCGCGTTCGCTGGCCCCAAAGAAGACTTCGTCGCCCTCGTCCAAAAAAGCTGCGGCAAGAGCGCCGCAGACGCCGAGGCGATGGCCACGCCAGGCCGCACTGGCAACGTCGTTAAGTGGCAGATGTGCAAGGCCGGCACCGTCGACATCGACGGCTGCAACCTGCCGTGCTCGGACGCTTCTTCTAAGATTGGTAACTAATTCCTAAGGACGAAACATATGAAAAAGCTTCTACCGCTTATCGCCCTCAGCGTGCTCAGCACCACCTACGCTTCCGCCCGCACCGTCGAGGAGCGCCTCGATGACCTCGAACTCACCCGCGACCTCACCTGGATCAAGTGGGGCGGCTCTCTCGAAACTCGTTATGACTACATCGATAACGAACGCAAGAAAGAGTACGACACTTTGAACACGGCCACAGGCTCGAACGAGACGAACAAGAAAGGTAGTACGAACGATCGCTACTACCGTATGTGGGCCAACCTAAACATGGAAGCTGCCCCGAGCGACCGTCTCACTTTCTTCGGCCGCCTTTCGGCATCAAAGTACTTCTCGGTGCTTGGTTCGCAGGGCCAACCATCGAACGCATTCGCGGATCTATCTGAAGGCCAGTCGCAACGTGGATCGCAAATCTACCTCGAGCGTGCCTTCGCGAACTACGCCATCAACAAGCAGTGGACCTTCACCATGGGCCGACTGCCAACCATCGATGGCCCGAACAAGCACGTTGCCTTGAACCAGCAGCTCTCGGGGAACTACCCGACGCTTGGTTACTCGGCCATCCTTGACGGTTTCGCCTTGACCCGCACGTCAAAGCTAGATGACGGAGCGGTTTTCCGTGGGAAAATCATCTACACCCCACTGCAGAATGTGAATTACCAAGGCACGAACCGTCTAGAAGACTTTGACGGTAACAAGATTGATACTGTCTCTGACTATGCCTCTCTGATCCTTGAGTACGAGAAAAGCAACGGCTCTTTCTTCCGCAAGAACTTAACAATGTTTCAGTGGTTGCACGGTGACACGGCTCCCTTCTACCTTGGGAGAGTTGACCGCCGTGTCGATACGGACAACGACGATGTGCCAGATCAAGACCTCGCTCTTGGCTCTGACCTCGAGGTCGGCGTCGATCGCTTAGTGATTTATTCCGAGTACGAGGGCTTGTTCAACACAGGTTTCGATTTCGCTTATCAAGTCATGTATTCTCAAACGAAATCGCGAGGCGATCTTTTCAAGTGTACTGATAGTCTAGGCGGAGCGATCTGTAACAACGCCGGTTACGGCGGCGCCCAAGGCTGGAACACGAACAAGAAAAAAGACACCATGTCCGGCACGGCCGTCGCACTCACTACGCGCTACCAGCTTCCGATCCCGTCTATGAACCGACCCAAGATTGGTCTCGAGTACTTCACTGCGACTCGCCAGGCCTACGTGTACGACTCGGCGAACGTGAACCCGATCAACATGTATGCGACATCTGCGGGCCAGGTGTACCATCTGTTCTGGAACCAGAGCTTTGACGGCGGCCTTTTCCTGAACGCCGGCTACATGCACCGCCAGCAGAACCGCGTCCGCCAAGCCTTCGGGATCTTTGGTGACGACGCGAAGGTGAAGAACACTGACCAAAACGTTTACGTTTCTCTGCTCGCTACCTTCTAGGGGGTTAGCGGCGAAAAGTTGGCAAAAATTCACCTCTAGGAAGTTCTCACTTCCTAGAGGTTTTGCCTTAGAATAGTGGGATAGAAAAGAAAGGAAGGCCCCATGTTTGATCCGTCGACCCGAGTGCTTGTAGTTGATGACATGTCTACCATGCGCAAGATCGTTGCGAAGGTGTGCCGCGAGTGTGGCTTCACGAGCATCGCCGAGGCGGCCGACGGGAAGCAGGCGTGGGAGGCCGTGCAGCAGGCGCAGCCGCCCTTTGGCCTCATCATCTCGGACTGGAACATGCCGAACTGCTCGGGCCTCGAGTTCCTCAAGCTCGTGCGCGCCGACGAGAAGCACAAGAAGACGCCCTTCCTACTGGTGACCGCCGAAGCTGAGCAGACGCAGGTGATCGAAGCCGTGAAGGCGGGCGTCGACCAGTACGTCGTGAAGCCCTTCACCGTGAACGACCTCAAGGCGAAGCTCGAGATCGTCTACAAGAAGTACAACAAGTAATCCCTTCGCAGATCGCAAGAGCGCCGGACACGAGGTTCGGCCATGGGTGAGCAGGACGCATGGAACACGACAGTTTTGTGATTCTCCCGGAAGACGGTTACCTCGTGATCCAGCTCACGGGTGAGCTCAAGAACGAGGGCCTGCGCCTCCTGGAGACGAAGCTGCCGCTCTACATCTCTGACCCGTGCCCGCAGGTCATCGCCGACGTCTCCGAGCTCAAGGAGATCTCGCCGCTGTGGCTGCGTGCCCTCCTGAAGATCCGCAGCGACCTGAAGGTCTACGGTCGACCGCTCTACCTCGCGGGCCTCAAGCACACGGCCGTGCAGCAGCTCAAGCGCGACGGTGTGGAGCAGTCCTTCGTCATCGTCCCGTCGGTCAAGGCGGCGCTCAGCAAGGCAAGCGGAAGCACCGGCAAGCACAAGCTCGACACGGCCTTCGTGAACCCCTTCCTCGAAGCGACCATCCAGGTCCTCGAGGTGCAGGCCAGCACCAAGGTGAGCGCCGGGAAAGTCTACCTCAAGACCGACGGCGACCGGATCCAGTCGGACATCTCCGGCGTCATCGGGATCGTCAGCGCGTCCTTCACCGGCTCGGTCGTCATTTCCTTTCCGGCGCCGACTTTCTTGAAGGTGGTCTCGAGCATGCTGGGCGAGACCTACACGGAGATCACCCAGGACATCGTCGACGCCGCCGGAGAGATCACGAACATGATCTTCGGTCAGGCGAAGGTGAAGCTCAACGACCTCGGCCACGGCATCCAGACGGCGCTCCCGTCGGTGGTGCAGGGGGATAACCACTCGCTCACGACGAAGAACTCCGGGCCCACGGTGATCGTTCCCTTCGACGGCGAGGCCGGGCCCTTCTG
>DAIPJL010000200.1:0-5255 GCA_036770305.1 Bacteriovoracaceae bacterium
GTGCATGATCACGGCTTACCACCGCGCTGCAGCTCCACTAGTTCCTGGATCTCACGGCGATGACGTGCCAGCTCCGAGGTCGGTGCTGTAACAAGAATTTGGATGGAGGCTTCTTGCTGATAAAAGTGATACTCGATGAACTCTACAGGTTGCGCCTTATGGTCACGATAGTTGCCTTCAATCTGCACGCCACGGGCATCCTCGAGCCAGCGCGCGGTGCTTGCCTGCCAGTCCGTTACGCCGATCAGTCCCATCCCCGCAGCACGCTTTTCTACCAGCAGACCAAGGTTCCCCCTCGCGAGTTCGCTCACCAGCGCTGGGATTCGCTCATCCGAGCGCCTTGTAATCGCCGCGTACACGTGAGGGTTTGTTCGGAGCCGAAAGAGCTGGAGCCGAGAGTCCCTTTCAAGGACCTCCCAACTCGCAGCGAAGGTTGACTGATAAGTCAGGCCGAGCACAAAAATAACGAAGAGCTTTAGCATGTCCTATTATCGGCTTTTCGTGCTCATCGATAAACCGACTCGTGCCGACAGGTATCCTAGCCCGCGGTCGGATCGAGCTCGGGCTCACCGACGGCGACGCTGAAGGTGCTGGTGCGGTCTTCGCGGGCCCCGAGGCGCGCGCGGCCCTCGAGGCTCAGGACGTTGCCGCCCTGGAACTTCAGCGAGTGACGGTTGCCGTGGATCATCTGCTTTTCGCCGCGCTCTTCTTCCTCTTTGCAGTGGATGCAGAGAGTGGCGGTGGGCCGGGCCGACAGGCGCGACAGGCCGATGTCGGCGCCGCAGTCCTCGCACTCGCCGAAGCTGCCGGCGTGGATCTTGTCGAGCGCGTACTTCACCTTCTTGAGGTACACCGAGTTGCGCGAGCGCAGGCGCAGGTCCATCTGCTGCTGCTTCTCCTGCGTGAAGGCGTCGATCTCGTCGCCGCCGAGGAGCGCGGTGATTTCGTTTTCCATGGAAAACTCGGCACCCAGGATGTTGAGGAACATTGCCTTGAAACCTTCGATCTGCGCCTTCTCCATAACCACTCCTTCTAGCTCTTACCCGTCATGGGTTTTGGTTTTTACCGCGATCCATCCTGGAAAGCGGTCCATCCGTAGAGAAGCCCTGGGAGAGATCCCTCTCTTGGTGCCTCGTCCTTGAGGCCCCCGTGCTTCGTGCCAAACCCTAGAGCAGGAAGCGTGCCAACTCTAAGCGACACTCAAACCCCTCGAATCACCATGACGCAGGGGTCAATAAGGCCTTACTGAGGCCAAAGAGACACTGGCCCCAGGGACAAAAAGGTCTAACCAAAAATGACTTAGAGTGAGGAATTTTGAGATGTTAGCTCGTGTAATGGCCTTTGAACGAGCTGCTCAAAGCCCTGCGCCATACGGGCGAAGGAGAAGCCTCGGCGGATCACCTCTTCGCTTACGCCCAGTCCGCGCAGCAGGAAGCGAGTGATGTGGACGAGGCGCTCGCGCTCCGTGTCCCAGCTCAAAAGAACATGAGGCCTTGAAGCTTCACTCAACGCGAGTGTCAGCATCTGCTGAAACGCAAGCCACAAGGCCTCATCACTGACCACGTCCACTACGAGATCTCCCGCAGTGTGCGCGGCCTGGTAACTCATCATCCACCAGGGCAAGATGGTATGGGCGAAGTGCTCTTGGTGAAAGCGCAGCGGTCCTTCGGTTTCGAAGAGGCCATGTCCCAAGAGGCGCAGGATTTGTGGATGGCCGGCGACGGGCCCGAGCGAGCCCGGCCGACGTCCGAGGGTGATTCCCCAAACCAAGAGCCCGGTGATGAAGAGGAAATGGGCCGTCGAGGGCGACGTCCCGTTGATGTGTTTTTCCCAGTCGTGGAAAGGGAAGCGCGCCTGGCGCTTGACCGCTAACCACAGATCTTCTTTAGAGGCGAAGTGGCGGTAGAGGATGGGCTCGGTGATTCCGAGGCGCTGGGCCAGCTCGCGCGTGGTTACCCCGGCGAAGCCGCGGTCGGCGAAGAGTTCGCCGGCAACCTCTAGAATCTGCTGGCGCCGTTCGTGGGCCTTGAGCCTCATACTCATCTGTCTCACCTCATCCTTGAGTCGACTTTTCTTTAGTATAAGCTAACTTGGCCCCCGTCCAAGCACTTTTTAGCGAGCCCTAACTAACAAGGTGCCAGCTTACTTTTCCTTAAACGCCGCATTAAGGAATTTCCACTCTATGCCCGATAAGGCGGATATGGGAACGAATCTCTCGCAACTGTGCCGTGAAGAATGCCTGCGCCTCCTGCGCGAGCTCCCACGTCACAAGAGCCCGAGGATTCTGCTTCACACGCTCAAGGCCAACGTCCACGCCCTGGGTCTGACTCAGCTCGCCCGCGAGATCCACAAGTCCGAAGAGGGCCAGCTCAAGGTCTGCGACCTGCCGCTGGCGAAGTGGCAGAAAGAGATCGAGCGCCTCGGGCCGGTCGCCAAATCCTGGCAGGAGCTCCTCAGCGCCGTGGCGAGTGAAAAGCAGCGCACCCTGAGCCTCGAGTGGCACGGCCCGCAGCTCGACGAGCTCACCTCCATCATCCTGCACCTTGCGCGCAACACCGTTGCTCACGGCAACCGCGACCACCTCAAGATGTGGGTGACGGTCAAGCAGCGTGGCCAGCAGTGGCACGTGCAGATCCGCGACGACGGCGGCGGCATGGAAAAACATGAGCGCACAGCGGACCTCCTCGCCGGTCGCGCTCAGGGCCTCTCCTCCGTGCGGGAAACTCTCAAGAGCTGGGGCGGTACCTGTGGCATTCTCTCGAACCCCGGGCAAGGCGTCATCGTCACACTCCAGTTCCCGATCAGTGCCGCTCACCTGACGAAAAAAGTCGCCTAAGCTTACCTCTTCTCACTCTCCCATTCTCGGGTTGCGGAGATCGGCTCACACGTGGTCTGATTTCCTGAATCCCATCTCATGGAGTGAGACATGGCCCTAAAAGGAATTTTCCTCGCGTTTTCCCTCATCCTCTCGATCGGTAGCGCGCCTGCCATTGACCGGAGCTTTCAAGACGGCACCAACCTCGTGGTGGTCGGCGACACCGGCAAAGACAACGAAGGCCAGGCGAGCGTGGCCCGTGCCATGGAGGACTACTGCACTCTCGAGAGCTGCGACCTCGGTGTGCTCGTCGGCGACGTCGTCTACCAGACCGGAGTGAAGTCGCTCAAGGACCCCATCCTCGAGCGCATGTTCGACAAGCACTACAACGCGCTCAATATTCCTTTCCTCATCGCCCTCGGCAACCACGACTACGGGAAACTGACGCTACAGTGGAAGCGCGGCTACTACCAGACGCGGCACATGCTGAAGAATCCACTCTTCTACCTTCCGCACTACTACTACACCTACGAGACACCGCACGCCGTGATCGCCGTGCTCGACACCACCCGCCTGATGTGGATGCGGAGCTACTACGCCCAGAAGAGCATGGTCCTCGCGGCCCAGAAGCGTGCGCAAGAAAGCGGCAAGTGGTTCATCGTCTCCGGTCACCACACCTACCTCTCCAACGGGAAACACGGCAACGCCGGCTTCTACGAGCAGTTTCCGCTCCCCTTCTTCGCCTCGGGCCGGGTGGTAAAAAAGTTCTTCGATCGCTACGTCTGCGGCCGCGCCCACTTCTACCTCGCGGGCCACGACCACAGCCTGCAAGTGATGAACGGCTCGCAGGCGAACTGTGACACGCAGCTCGTCGTCTCGGGCGCCGGCGCATCGGCCACCAAACTCTTCGTGAGAAACCAAGCGCAATACGAAACCACCAACCTCGGCTTCGCTCACCTCTCGCTCTACCCGTCGGTCGCGCGGCTACGCATGGTGGGCGAAGACGCGGGCGTGATGTTCGAGACGACCTACCTCAAGACCCGCTGAGCTTCCTGGGGCGGGCGCTAGACGTAGCGCTCGCTCTTGTCCTTCGACAGAACAATCTCACCCTTCTCTTTCATCTTCATCACGACATCCATGATGCGCTTCTGGGCCTCGAGGACCTCCGGGAGCGGCTTGGGCTTGTCACGCAGAAGCTCCTCCACGTCGGCGCGGTTGTTCTTCGAAAGGAGTGAGAGCACTTTCTCTTTTACTTCGAGACTCGAGGCCCTTAGAGCAAGGCCCCAATCCCGCACGTGAGTCTCGGGCCAGAGCTTCGCCATCATCGCAGGGGTGAGGAACTGCAGATCATCGAAGGTGGTGAGCTGCGATTTTAGGCGAATGGCCATCTCCGGATCCTGGCGGGCGATATCGGCGATCAGCGTCTGCTGCTCGGAGAGGTTGAGGTGCTGCAAGAGTTCGAGGGCGGCCCTGAAGCCGTCGACTTTCTTGCCGCCCTTCATGTGCGACTCAGGTAGGGGTGCGCGCTGCTCAGGTGGGTGCCGACGTAGTCCGTGACCGCGTCTTCCAGCGAGAGGAACTTGAACTTCGGCAGGGCCTTCTTGAGCTTCGTCACGTCGGCCTGGGTGAAGTACTGGTACTGCGCGCGCAGGCCCTCGGGCATGTCGATGTACTGGATGTTCGGCTTCTTGCCGAGGCCCGCGAAGGTGGCGCGCGCGAGGTCGGCGAAGCTGCGCGCCTCGCCGGTGCCGAGGTTGTAGAGGCCCGAGAGCGAGGGCTTCTTCTTGCCGGCCGCGACCAGCTCGACCATGGCACGGCAGACGTCTTTCACGTAGACGAAGTCGCGGCGCTGGCCGCCGTCCTCGATGCCCTTGCGGTAGCTCTTGAAGAGCTTCACCACCCCGGCGTCTTGGATCTGGTTGAAGCCGTGGTAGACCACCGAACTCATCTTCCCTTTGTGGTACTCGTTCGGCCCGAAGACGTTGAAGAACTTCACGCCGAACCACACCGGCGGCGTCTTCTTCTGCTGGAGCACCCACTCATCGGAGAGCTGCTTAGACCAGCCGTACTTGTTGAGCGGCCTGAGCCGGGGCACGAGCTTGTGGTCGTCGACGTAGCCCTGCTCACCGTCACCGTAGGTGGCCGCCGAACTGGCGTACACCAGCGGGACTTTCTTCTTCGCGCAGAGCTCGAAGAGCGAGTTCGTGTAGAGCGTGTTGTTGTCGTAGAGAAAATCCATATTCATCTCGGTGGTGTCCGAGCACGCGCCCATGTGATAGACCGCCTTGACCGCCCCGGGCCTGGCCCAAATGGGGTGTGACCACAGCTCAGTGGGATGAATCATCTGGGAAAATTTCAGGTCGCGCAGATTGAGCCACTTCTGGCCCTCGCCGAACTCGTCCACGAGGAGCAGATCGGTGATTCCTAACTGATTGAAATG
>DAIPJL010000201.1:0-5231 GCA_036770305.1 Bacteriovoracaceae bacterium
GTCTTGGGGTCTTGCAGCTCGGTGTTGCACGCTGAAGCGAGTACGAGGCAGACGGGGGTCAGGAGGGCAGCTGTGAGTGATCTCATGGTCAGATCCTTTCGAGACTAAAAGTTCCAGCGTGAGCTTGAGTGTTCCGCGTACGTGCAACGGCCGCTGGGTATGGGAACTCATCTTAAGGGCACAGGCGCACTCCCAGCAACGCGGCAAGACTCTTGGGCACCTTCCCGATTGCTTTCCGCGACTTAAACGCTTTTTCATCGCGGCCGATTTCAGACCGGCCAGGGGAAACTTGCCCACAATTTTTCTCAAGCTGCGCTAAGCCCATGAGTTTGCACCGCTGGCGCCAACCTATAAAAAATACTAGCGAGGCCTCCCGCGGGCGACGGAAGCTATAATCGCGCCAAAGAGGTCTTCTATGATTCTGCGCTTAAGCTTTCTGCTGTGCTTTGCCTTCTCCGCCCACGCGCTCACCCTCGCGGAGCTCGACCGCCGCCAAGAGACGCTGGCGCTGGCGCATGAGGAGCTGCTCCGACGAACACCGAGCTACCTCGAGCTCGCCGAGCTCGCCGACGACGAAGCTCAGCATGCGCGGGTGCGGCAGCACGTGCAGGACATCGACGCCTTCTTCCGCAGCTACGACGCGTTCAACCTCCAGAAGATCGACTTCTTCTTCGACCAGGCGCTGGCATCGGCGCAGGACCTCGCGCGCGAACACCTCGCCACACGCGGCTCCCTGCCGCGCACGCTAGCTCGGCGTCTGCGGGAGCTCGAAGAGCTGCGCGCCAGCTACGCCGAGCTCAAGGTCCACTTCGGCACGGAAGAAGACATGGAGCGCCTCAAGGTGGGCCAGGACGTGCTGCACGCCTACGGCAGCTTCGTGAACGAACTCAAGAAACTCCGCGGGACGAAGGTCACGCGCAACTTCGGCAGCGCCCGGATCGTGCCCTTCATCGACTCTCCCCGCGACTTCCTGCGCTCGAGCGACCGCTTCATCAACCTGCTGTGGCAGTCCTACTTCCGCGCGCGCACCGGGATCAAGGACCACGCGCCCATTCCGGAGGCCCTCCAGTCTACGCAGCAGCGCCTCGTGCGGATGCGACAGGTGGAGACGCGCTGGGACGGCCTCGAGCACCTCGGAGACCTTTCCCACGACGGCAAGACTCTGAACATGTTCCTCATCAACCATGCCAACTCCTTCTTCGACACCTCCACGCAGCAGGCCTTCCCGGTGAAGGGCCTCTCGGTGATGGGCAACGTCGACGTCTTCTTCCCGCCCTTCCTCGCCCGCCGCATGGTACGAAGCGACCACATGATCACCGTGGGCCACGGGGATACCACCGGCAAGGCCATCGAGCTAGTGCGCCGCCGGCAGCTCAACAAGTTCTTCCTCGCCATCGAAGGCATCACCGGCGTCGGTCTCTACGAGATGCGTCCGGTAATGCCCCTCTTCAACAGCGCAGTCTACGAGGCCATTGAGCGAGGCCTCGAGCTCAAGCTCTACCCTATCTCCTTCCCGGAAAACTTCCGTCTACTCAACGACTGGCGTGCTCCCGTTGAAGGAAAAATTCCTGCACGTGGAGTCCTCCAGCCCCCCCTACAAACGGAGCACTGCCGCGCTCTTCTAAGCGCCACCGGACGAGAAGAGACGATCGGACTACTCATGCGCTGGGCGTGGTTCGCCACCCTCAACACCTCTGAGCAAGAGTGGCTCTCCATGCCCTATCCGAGTGAGATTCAGAGGCGCCTCGAGTTCATGTTTTGGGGAGCACATGAAGACTAAGTACTCTCTGGCACGCAGCATCCCGCGTGAGCTGCTTGCTGCGCACGCAGAAGTGTCCTCGTGGAAATCGGTGCTACTCATCTTCGTGGTCTATCTGGCGGCGTACGCTGCGGTCTACCTTGCCCTGCGCTTCCCCTCGGCACTTTCCTGGGTCGCCACTCTCCTCTTTGTTGCGGGACTTCAGCATCATCTCATTACTCTGATGCACGAAGGGGCCCATCACTGCCTCCATCCGAACAAAACGACCAATGACTTCCTCGCCCAGGCGCTTTGCGCCTTTCCCCTCGGCATGCAACTCAAAGACTACCGTTTTTTTCATCTCCAGCATCACAAGTACTCCGGGAATCCTGAGAAGGATCCCGAAGTGCGTTTTTACCACGCCACGAAAATCGGCTACGGTCTTAGAGCGGAGCGCGTACGAGGGACGCTGCTTTCCGATATCACGGGGAGCGCCACACTTCGCTCGCTGATATTTCTGCGTAACTTCACACGCGAAAAAATCAACTCCGGGGAACTACGGGCCCTCCGTCTGCCAGACCTCGTCCAGGGCCTTGCCGGTGTGCTCATGGTCGTGATGCTCCCCTGGCTCGCCTCTTTTCTTCTTCCCTTCATTGGTGTCTGGATCGCGGCCATGGTTCTCGTCACACCGGTGCTCGTGCGCTGGCACGGTCTAGGAGAGCACACCGGCGAGAACGCTGAGCAGGAGCATCAGAAAACACTCACGCACCACTTCTCGCCGCTCACAAATTTCTTTCTCTATCCGATCTCTTCCGGCTACCACCTTGAGCACCACCTCTTTCCGCAGATTCCCTGGTACGAAGTACCTCGGCTGCGTAAAAAACTCCTTCAATTCGAGCACTATAATAGCGCTGCCGAAGAGCTCTCCGTGGATGGTTACTGGTGGGGAAAGAAAAGCGTCCGATCGACAGTACTTGAGCGTATTTTGATTAGCTAAACCAAAGTAACCACAGTCAAACACAGGTTTGACATATCAAACACTCTGGTAGATAAATGGTCCGAAGAGGCTTTTTATTTTACCTAAGTATTTAATATGTCATCAGATGCGCCCTCGAAACACTCTCAATCTCACCTAGAACTGGCACGCGAGTATGCTCAAAGGGCATTCTTTAATTCCTATCTGCGTGATTTCAATCTTCCCTATGAGAGCGCAGAAAAGTGCTTCCAGATTCCCCTTCCTACAGGGACCTTCCCCTTAAGCGTTGAGCATCATTCCTTGCTCGGCTCTCACAGCTTTGCGGCGCAGGACCTTTCGTCACTCATTCACCAGCTCAGCACTTCTCAGCTCGCCGCCCGCGTGGAGCAAGGCCAGCGCGAGCTCGAACTTATTTTCCGCGAGCGCCGAGAGGCAATGGATCAGCTTTATGCCTCACTGCCAGATTTTCTGACTGCGGAGCAGGGTCTTTATCTGGGCCACAACTTTCACCCCGCACCCAAGGCACGCAGCGGTTTTGAGCTGCAGGATCTGCGCACCTACGCCCCAGAATTTGCCAACTACTTCCCTTTGCGATGGCTGCACATCCACCACGACGTACTGTGGGAGCACAGAGCGCAAAGCTTCGCAGACACTGACTGGGTGAGCGAACTGTACCCAGGCAGACAGCGCTCAGCGTACCTCGCACTCCCCACCCATCCCTGGCAGCTTCGCCGCTGGTTCCAGCACCCGCAGATCCAGCAGTATCTACAGCAGGGTCTCATTTTCACAGCGGACGAAGATCCGGCGAAGTGGACGGCGACCAGCTCACTACGAACACTTTACCGTGCCGGTGCTCGCTACATGCTCAAATTTTCCATGAGCCTCCAGCTGACGAACTCCCTTCGACACATGCAGCCGCAGGAGATCGTACGCGGGATGCTTCTCAGAGACATCTTCCACACACCCACCGGACAACGCTTCGGCCAACGCTTCCCACAGTTTCGCCTGATGCACGAACCGGCCTGCTTCGCTCTGCGCGACGAGTTCGGAAAAATAATGCCGGAGACGATGGTGCTACTGCGAGAAAATCCCTTTCGCACCGAAGACTCCACGAGCTGCATGGTGCTAGCGACCCTGAACCAACCCCACCCGCTGACCGGGCAATCTTTCTACTCCCACTGCCTGCGCGAACATACGCCAGACTCTTGGTTCGATGCCTTCCTCACTCAGATCGTAAAACCTTTGCTCGTGGCCCAGGGAGACTTCGGCGTACTCCTCGGTGCCCATCAGCAAAATTTAGTCGTGAGACTTGCGCGCGGACTTCCCTGCGGTGGGTATTTCCGAGACGCGCAGGGAACCGGTGTGAGTAAGCTCGCCTTTGAGCGCTTCAGCACAGAGCTCGCTGCGCCTCAAAGACTGGTGGAACACCATGTTCCTTTCGCAGCCGCCAAAGACCTTTTCTGCTACTACCTCATCGTCAATAGCGTCTTCAGCACCATCTCTGCGCTTTCTCGCGCTGGGAAAGTGCCGGAAAAAAACTTCGTCCTGCAACTGCGCGCTTTCCTGTTGGACCTGGCCCCGGAGCTCATGGATCGACAAATCGTCGACCACCTACTGAGCTCTCCGACGCTCAAACAGAAAGGTAACTTTACCTGTTCGACACGTGCGCTCAACGAGAACACTCTCGTCGATCCACTTAGCATCTACAATCACATTCCCAACCCGATCGCACTGGTGGCCCACCCATGAGAATCCCTTCCTTCACTCTCCCCGATTTTCACCTCAAACTTGACGAAACTGAGCTACTGGCCGAGGTCGGGGCCCTGGAGTACCGCGCGCGCTTCACGCGAAGTGGTGATTGCGCGAAGCTGGCCAGCGCGAGCACCGCAGGTGAAATCGAACACCGTTGGGTGGAGTTCCTCTTCGCAAGTTTTCCGCAACTGAGATCTGTGCAGCTAGAGACCGCCGATGGAAATCGCACAGAAACCAGAGAAGAATTCTTTCAGCGCAAGAAACTGTGGGCCTGGCCTTCGCATGAGATCACCACGGAGGCCTGGCTTCGCGACACGCTCCGGCCTCATCCCCAGCGCCACGATCGGAAATCCGGCCTCTTTTACCAGCGCTTCGTGCCGGCCATCGGAAAAACAATCTCCCTTCGCGGGGTCGACGTCGAGCGCGACCTGGCCACCTTTCACCAGTGGCAGAATCAGCCACGCGTGGCCTTTTTCTGGGAGCTCGCTCTGGGCAAGGAAGAGCTCCGCGAGTATCTCCTGCGTACCCAGACCGATCCGCACATGATCCCCGTCTTTGTCGAGCTCGAGGGCCAGGCCGTCGGCTACTTCGAGCTCTACTGGACACTCGAGGACCGCCTGGGCCCTTACTACGACGCCGACGCCTTCGACCGCGGCTTCCACTTTCTCATCGGTGAAAAATCCGCCCTGGGATTTGCCAACACCGACGCCATCGTCAAATCCGTCCTGCACTTCCTCTTCCTCGACGACCCACGCACGCGCCGAG
>DAIPJL010000202.1:0-5228 GCA_036770305.1 Bacteriovoracaceae bacterium
GATCAACGCCGCCGTGAGTAAGACGTGCGCGACGTAGCTCTCCCAGGGAGTGAAGGGGATGAGCGCGAGCGCGGCGAGAGTTCCGAGCACGGCCCCGGCGCGCCAGCTGGCTCCCGGATAGGGATCACTGACGGGGGTGGCGGCCACGATGAGCTCGAGCCCCGTGCGCTCTTCGAAGCGACGAATCGATGCTTCGAGGTCCGGTCGGTTTTCGAAAGGATTTTTCATTACCAGCCTCCTGAGGCGCCGCCGCCGCTGAAGCCACCGCCGCCGCCCCAGCTCCCGCCGCCGCCGCGGAATCCGCCGCCCAGTGTTCCGCCGTAGTTCCCACGCGTGCGTGGGCCACCGTAGCTTCCGTAGTAGTGGCCGCTGCGATTGAGGACGCGCAGGAAGGGGGCGACCAGAAAGAAAAGGACGATGAAGATGGCAAAAAGCCATGGGGGGATCGTGACCTCTTGGGAGCGCCTCGCGCGCGGAGACCCCCCGGAGAGTCTGATGGAGAACTTCTCGCCGATGGCGAGGATCGTCGCTTCGATGCCGAGCGCGTATCTTTGCTGCCGGAAGGCCGGCGTGAGGAGGTTCTCAATAAAGCGTTTCGCTTCGAGGTCCGTGAGTTCGCCCTCGATGCCGCCCCCGACTTCGATGCGCATGCGGCGCTCTTTCAGCGCGATCAAAAGAATCAATCCGTCGTCTTTCTTGCGGTCACCGAGCTGCCACTTCTCGGCGGCTTTGATGGAAAGGTCTTCGATGCTCTCTCCCCCGAGCTCCGAGAGAATCAAGACACCGAGCTGCGGGCCGCCCTGCGCGTGCAGCTCGTAGATCAGGCCCGAGAGCACGCTGATCTCGCGCGGCGAGAGCAGGCGCGCCTCGTCGATCACCGCGCGGTTGAGCGTCGGCAGCTCCCGCGCGAAGGCCACCGCTCCCAGGCACAGACTCAGGAGAAGGGAGAGAAGTTTGGTCACTAGAACTCAACCTTCGGCGTGGCCTGCTCGGCTTCGCCGGCTTCGAACTGCGGCTTCTTCTCGTGCTTGAACATCAGCGAGTTGGTGAGCGAGGTCGGGAAGACGGTCACGAGGTTGTTGAAGTCTTTCACCGTTTCGATGTAGCGGCGCCGGGCCGTGGTGATGCGGTTTTCAGTTCCCTCGAGCTGCACCTGCAGATCGCGGAAGTTCTGCGCGGCCTTGAGGTCGGGGTATTTTTCGGCCACCACCATCAAGCGGCCGAGGGCCTGGGAGAGGCCGCTCTGAGCTCTTTGAAATTCTTTTAGCTTTTCCGGCGTGAGGGTATTGGCGTCCACCGTGATCTGCGTCGCCTTGGCGCGCGCGCTCACCACCGCATCGAGTGTTTCCTTCTCGTGAGCGGCGTAGCCCTTCACGGTCTGCACCAGGTTCGGCACCAGGTCGGCGCGGCGCTTGTATTGGTTTTGCACCTCCGCCCAGGCGGCTTCGGTTTCGTTGAGGGCGCGCGGGATGGACTGGAGACCGCAGCCGGTGAGAAGCAGCAAGGGGAGAGCGAGAAGAAGTGAGCGCATGGGACCTCCGGAAATTAAAAAACCCATAGTGTAACAACACTATGGGTTCGAAGAAACGAAGGTCAAGGATAAGCGGTAATTAAGCGAGACGAGCGACTTGCTTCGTGAGGCGAGAAATGCGGCGAGCAGCAGCTTTCTTCGACATGGCAGAAGTCTTAGCCACTTTCATCAGGCGAGACTGCGCCTTCTTAAGAGTTGTCTGAGCTTCAGTTTTGTTACCGGCAGTAAGGGCGGTACGAACAGCTTTTACTGCAGTACGTGCAGTTGCTTTGTTCATTTTATTTGTCATGCGCTTGACCTTATCTTGGCGCGCGCGCTTTTCAGATGACTTGTGGTTTGCCACGATGCACTCCTAAAAAAAGAACTGATACAAAAGTATTCGCGAAGTTATAGACGCTTTTCCCAGTCATGGCAAGCGCGACGCTTGTCTCAATTTATTCTTCCGCCGATGGCCCCAGAGTTCGGTTGACCTCGCCGGTGCTTCTTGGCACATTCATTTCAAAAAAATCCACAGTTTAAATCCGCGAGGTTGGTATGCAAAAGATCTCTCTCATCGGCGTCGTCGGCGCAGGTCAAATGGGTCGAGGAATCGCGCAAGTGGCGATCCAGGCCGGCTATCAGGTGGCGCTTTTTGACGCGTTCCCCAATGCGCTGGAGGCGGGCAAGTCCTTCATCCAGGGCCAGCTTAGCAAGGGGGTCGAAAAAGGGAAGTGGTCAAAAGAAGACGCCGATAAAGCGCTGACGCGCCTCCGGACCGTGGGCAACATCACCGAACTGAAGGACTGCGACCTGGTGGTGGAAGCGGCCACGGAAAATCGTGCCTTGAAATTTGAAATCTTTAAAAAACTCGACGAGGCGGTTAAGCCCGGCGCGATCCTGGCCTCCAACACGTCCTCGATTTCCATCACCGAGATCGCCGCCCACACCAAGCGCCCGCAGCTGGTGGCCGGCATGCACTTCATGAACCCGGTGCCGGTGATGAAGCTCGTCGAAGGCATCAAAGGCCTGGAGACCAGCGACGAGACCTTCAACACCGTCGCCGCCGCCGCCGAGGCGATGGGCAAGACCTTCGTGCGCGCCCAGGACTACCCGGGCTTCGCCGTAAACCGCATCCTCATGCCGATGATCAACGAGGCCTTCTACGCGCTCTACGAAGGCGTGGCGAGCGCCAAGGACATCGACACCGCCATGAAGCTCGGCACCAACCAGCCCATGGGGCCCCTGGAGCTCGCCGACTTCATCGGCCTCGACACCTGCCTGGCCATCATGGACGTGCTCTTCACCGGGCTCTCCGACTCGAAGTACCGGCCCTGTCCGCTGCTGAAGCAGTACGTGGCCGCCGGCCGCTTTGGCCGCAAGAACAAGAAAGGCGTCTACATCTATGAGTAACTTCCAGACGCTCAGCTACGAAGAGCAGGGCCAGGTCGGCCTGCTCACCATCAACCGGCCCGAGAAGCTCAACGCTCTCGACGCCACCGTGCTGCGCGAGCTGAAGGCCTTCTTCACCGAAGCGGCGAAGAAAAAACTCACTGGCCTCATTCTCACCGGCAGCGGCGAGAAGGCCTTCGTCGCCGGCGCCGACATCGCCGCCATGACCACCATGAGCGCCGCCGACGCTCAGGCGTTCGCCCGTCTGGGCCAGGGCGTGATGACCCTCGTCGAATACCTTCCGTACCCGGTCATCGCGGCCGTCCACGGCTTCGCGCTGGGCGGCGGCTTCGAGCTGGCGCTCGCCTGCGACTTCATCTACGCCAGCGAGAGTGCGGTGTTCGGCCTACCGGAGGTGAAGCTGGGGCTCATCCCCGGCTTCGGCGGCACCCAGCGCCTGGCCCGCCGCGTGTCCCCGGCCCTCGCCAAAGAGCTGGTTTTCACCGGCCGCAACGTGAAGGCGGCGGAGGCCCGCGAGCGCGGCATCGTCGTGCAGCTCTTCGAGGACAAGGCGCAGCTTCTGGCCGGCGCCCGCGAGGCGCTCGCGCTGGTGGCGAAGAACTCGCCGCTGGCGGTGGGGCTCGCCAAGCAGATCGTCGACCAAGGCTCGAACACTTCGCTGGAGCAGGGCCTGGGCCTCGAGCTCAATGCCTTCGCCCAGCTCTTCACATCCCACGACATGAAAGAAGGCACCGCCGCGTTCCTCGCGAAACGTCCGGCCGTGTTCAAAGGAGAATAAGATGCTACTCGACGCGCACTACAAAGAAATCCAGGACATGATGAAGAAGTTCTCCGACGCCGAAGTGGCGCCGATCGCCATGGAGATCGACCACAAGGGTGAGATGCCCAAGGAGCTCATCCGCAAGCTTGGCGAGAACGGCTTCCTCGGCTCCTACGTCCCCGAAGAGTACGGCGGCGCGGGCATGGACTACATGAGCTACGCGCTCTTGATCGAAGAGCTCTCGCGCAACTGCGCCTCCACCGGCGTCTTCGTCTCCGCCCACACCTCCCTGTGCGTCTGGCCCATTCTCCACTTCGGCACCGAAGCGCAGAAGAAGAAGTACCTCCCGAAGCTCGCCAGCGGCGAGTGGATCGGCTGCTTCGCGCTCTCCGAGCCCAACGCCGGCTCGGACCCGGGCTCGCTCACCACCTCGGCCGTCGACAGGGGCGACCACTGGGAGATCAACGGCGTGAAGAACTGGATCACCAACGGGAAAGAGGCGAACGTGGCGATTGTCTTCGCCAAAACTAAGAAGACGCCGGACTACAAGGGCATCTCGGCCTTCATCGTCGAGACCTCGAGCCCTGGTTTTTCAATCATCAAGATCGAAGACAAGCTCGGCATCAAGGGCTCGTCCACCGCGCAGCTCGCCTTCGACAAGGTGAAGGTCCCGAAGGACGCACTCCTGGGGGACGCCGAGAAGGGCTTCCGCGTCGCCATGGCGACCCTCGACGGCGGCCGCATCGGCATCGCCGCCCAGGCCCTCGGCATCGCCCAGGGAGCCTTCACCTACGCCGCCAAGTACGTCCAGCAGCGCGTGCAGTTCGGTGCGCCGCTGGCGAACCTGCAGGGCATCCAGTTCATGCTGGCCGACATGAGCACCAAGATCGCTTCCTCGCGCCTTTTGATCTACCACGCCTCGGCGCTCAAAGACGCGGGGCTTCCGTACTCCAAGCAGTCGGCCCAGGCCAAGCTGATGGCCTCCGAGTCGGCGATGTGGGTCACGACCAAGGCGATCCAGCTCTGCGGCGGCAACGGCTACACCAAGGAATACCCGGTGGAGCGCTACTTCCGCGACGCCAAGATCACCGAGATCTACGAGGGCACGAGCGAGGTCCAGCGCATGGTCATCGCGGCCAACGAGCTCAAGGAATTGCAATAGCTTGAGTAAAATAGTTAGACGTTTATAGGGCGCTTTGATACGGTGTCAGTGTTTTTTATTGTATTTTGATCGGAGTCGCGAAAACTATGGCGAAAGCAAAGGCTAAGACTAAAATCAAGACCACTAAGACGCCCGCGAAAGGGAAGTCCGCCCCTAAGGCGAAAGGAAAACCTGTGGTCAAGGCCAAACCGAAAGCAAAACCAGCTGCCAAGCCGGTCGCGAAGAAAGCTGTCGCAAAAAAAGCCGCACCTGCTCCGAAGAAAGGTCTCCTCAAGGCGGCCACGAAAGTCGCCGGCAAGGCCCTCGCCGTTTTGACGAAAGCCGACAAAGAGCGCGCCAAGAAAGAAGCCGCCAAGGCCAAGCTCCAGGCGGCGAAAGAGAAAGAG
>DAIPJL010000203.1:0-5131 GCA_036770305.1 Bacteriovoracaceae bacterium
GGGGTGGACAGGCAAAATTCAATTCATGTTGGTGCAGCAAGCTGATGACAGTGCGGACAACGGCATTGAAGCTGATAACCTCGCTTCTCCGATGAATGCTATGCCACGCTCGAACCCTACGATCTCAAATGCGACTTTCATCGGTGGCAAGAACAGCGGCTACGGCATGCTGCTTCGTCGTGGAACTTCGGCCCACATCATGAACACTATCGTGACCGGTTTCACCAAAGCGTGCATCCGCGTGAATGACAATGAGACCTTCAACCACGGCGGACTCAAGATCGAAAGTTCATTGGTAGATTGTGCCAAGAACTTCGACATGAAAGACAGTGATCCATGGTCGATCGCGACGTGGTTCACGACGCAGCTTGGGAACATGACGGCCAGCTCGCAGTTGAATGGCTGGTTCCCGATGGCAACAAGTCCAGCGCGCGGTGCAGGTGTGACGCCGGATGATCTTTTCTTCGAGCCGGTTGATTTCCTCGGCGCATTCGCTGACGAGAGTGAAGACTGGACGCGTGGCTGGGTGCTGAACGCACAAGAGTAATCCATGCTTCTTCTTGCCTTATTCTTCTTAAGCGCAGTCCCCGCCCAAGAGGCGGGGATTGTCGTTGAGGGTGTACAAGAATCGACGGTGCAGGCGCCGAAGATTAAGAACTCTCTCGCCTCGTTGCTGGAGGAGCGCAAACAAAAATCCGTGGTCGCGGACGTGCTCAGTCAAGAGGCGATGGCCAGAAGCGGGGACTCCGACGCAGCGGCATCGCTTCGCCGTGTGACGGGTCTCACACTAGTAAACGGTAAGTTCGTCTACGTGCGTGGCCTAGGCGAGCGCTACTCGAGCGTGCTCTTGAACGGAGCGCAGGTTCCGAGCCCCGAGCCCTCTCGGCGAGTCGTGCCGCTCGATCTCTTTCCGGTCTCCATCCTCGAGAGCATCTCGGTGCAAAAAAGTTTTTCTCCCGAGAAGCCGGCGGAGTTCGGCGGCGGTTTGATCGAACTCACCACCCGGCCACTCCCGAAGAAGTTTCAGGGCCAGGTCACGGTCGGCATGAACGCCGATAATTTCCGTGAGGGGATTGATCACAAGGGTGGCACGCAGGACGTCTGGGGTGTCGATGACGGTGCTCGTGCTATGCCGAGTGAAATCCGCAACGCCTTTAACCAAGGCCGTCGCTTGGTCGCCAATAACCCGCCCGGTGTCACCGACGGTGTGAGCGCCGAGGCGCTGACCAAAATGGGGCGTTCACTCTCAAACAACTACAACGTCGGCACCGGGAGCGGCGAGAGCGTTCCGAATTTTAACCTCGGCGTCGGCGATGCCTTTCGCGTGGGCAGTGCCAAGGCCGGTGCTTCGCTTGCGGTGCTCTATAATCAGAACTCCGACGTCGGCGAGCGCGAGGCCAATAGCTATAACGTCGGTGGCCAGGGCGAACTGATCCGCGATGTTCGTTCGAAAACAAATTTTACCGAAAGAGAAATGCAGCTGGGTGCCGCGCTCGACACGGGCATTGATTGGCGTCAGCATCAATTTCGTTTCACCTCGATTCTTCTGCGCAACTCCACACGTCGAACCGAAGAGCGCGAAGCCGTCGGCAGTGCTGATTCCGTGGAGGCCCGTCGCACTAGCACGCTGGAGTGGGCCGAACGCGAGCTTTTCCTCAATCAGCTCACGGGCGCGCATAAAATTTCTAAGCTCGATCTTTCATGGCGCGCCAACATGTCCACCGCCGGCCGTATAGCGCCGGATCAGCGCGAGTATACCTACCTGCGCATGAACGGCGTCTACCAACTCAATACGGATACGACGGGGAACCGGCGCATCTGGAGTGAACTAGAAGATAAGTCCCGTGAACTCGCTCTCGAGGGGCGCTTTCGCCTACGAGAGGAACACGAGGGCGCTCTTGCCTTGCGCGCCGGAGTTGTCCATAACTCCAAGGAACGTGTGGCGGATGTGTACCGGCTCCATCTTAAAAATAATCATGCGCCGGGAACGCTGCCGGATCTCACGCAACGTCCGGAAGACATCTTTCGCCAAGAAAACATCGGTGCCGATCGTTTTCAGCTCACCAACCTCACCGAATCGGCGGACAGCTTCACCGGAACCCAGCAGGTCACTTCGCTCTACGCGGGCCTTGAGTGGAAGCCCAGTCAGTATTGGGAGGTGTACGTCGGACAGCGCCAAGAGCTCTCGCGCCAAGAAGTAAAAACTTTTTACTACTACGCACCCGATGCTCCTACCTCGCAAGGGGTGCTAGAGATGCGCGATCTCTTGCCCGCGGTGAACATCACATTCAAGCCTAGAACGAATCAGCGCGTGCGCTTCGGATATTCCGAAACGCTGGCGCGCCCCGATTTCCGTGAACTCTCATCCGTGCCCTTCATCGAAGAAGAGACGGGCCTTGAAGTGGTGGGGAATTCTGCACTTCAAGGAACTGTTATTCGCAACGTGGACCTGCGCTGGGAGTGGTACCCAACGGCGACGGATTATCTTTCCTTCGGAGTCTTCCTTAAAGACTTCGATTCTCCGGTGGAAGCGGTCTTCGAGCCGGGGCCAAATCTTCGCAAAACATTCGCCAACGCTCGCTCGGCGCAGAACCGTGGTGTCGAACTCGAAGGGCGCTTTAGCTTGCTGCACCTATCTCGTCGTCTGAGACGTTGGAGTGTGATGGGGAACGTGGCCGCGATTGATTCCCTCGTGGAGCTTAATGAAAAAGAGGCCGGCATCCTTACGTCAGAGCGTCGTGCGCTACAGGGCCAGTCACCCTACGTGGCGAACGTCCAGCTGCTCTATGATCGGCCAGCACCACAGGTCACCGCAGGCCTGATCTACAACATCGTCGGCCCGCGCATCACCGAGGTCGGCACGAGTGAGCGGCCCGACATCTACGAGCAGCCAGTGCACCAGCTCGACGCCGTCTTCACGAAGCGCGTCGGCAAGCACTGGGCCTACAACCTGCGCGCCCGCAATTTGTTAGATCCTGAAAACATCAGCACCCAAGACGACAAGATCGTTCGTTCACGCCGCAGAGGAAGAAGTTATGCGCTTAGCGCTAGTTATATTTTTTAGTTTGCTCACGGCCTGTGGCCAGCATTCGCAGAAGTCCAGCGGGTCGCGCGCCGGAGGGGATGCCCGTGAGATCGGCGAAGCGCGGGGCGAGGAGGCGATCCTGCTGGCCATCGCGGCGGATGACGCTGAAAAAATCAGCACTCTGCTGGCGGAGGGATGGGAGCTAGAGAAGCGCCTACGCAGTGGCCGCACACTCTTGACCGAGGCCTGTGCCCAACTCAAGCTCGCCATCGTCGCGCTTTTGGTCGAACGCGGAGCGAGCTTAGAGATCATGGATGCCGAGGGGCGCTCGGCGCAGAGCTACGCGGAAGAGCATCCCGCGCTGGCGCGCTTGATCTTCCCTGAGCGCGTGATCGCGCAGGAGCGCGACCTCTCGGAGGCGGTGCTGGCGAATAAGTTCGCCGACGTCCGTCGCCTCTTGAGCGGCGGACTGTCAGCGAATTTCCGCATCAGCGAAGCGCACGTGCGTGAGGCGACGACGCTAGCGTCGGAGCACGAGGGAGAAACACCTCTGACACTCGCTGTGAAGGCGAATTTGGTGAACGTCTTGCGTACACTCCTCGCGCCTAATGTTGAGATCGATGTGAACCTACCGAACGCGAAGGGTGAAAGCCCTTGGCGCTTAACTCGTGACTTAAACTTACCTGCCTTGGAGCGCTTGCTTGTCCAACGTGGGGCCCGTGAGGAATAGCTATGAACGAAAGAATTTTTGCCATCGCCCACTACGTCGATCAAGGAGTCCTCTATCTTCTTTTGATGTTGTGCTTTCTCTCGCTCTACATGATCACCGAGCGCTGGTACGCCCTCAAGAAAACCGTTAAGCGTTCAAAGGTGCTGCAGGGGCGACTCGGCAAAGCGCTCACGCAGAGTGATTATTCTGTGTTGCACGAACTCGCTCAGCAAGAAGGGCCTGAGGCCCAAGTCATTCGCCTCGGCATGGGCCACTTCCGGGCGCACGGGAACTCGGGGGTAGAAGAGATCTGCCGCACCATCGGCATGATGGAGAAACCCAAGCTCGAGCGCTACCTCGGCTTCCTGGCCACCGTCGGCTCGAACGGCCCCTACATCGGCCTCTTCGGGACGGTCTTGGGGATTATGAAATCGTTTAACGACATGGGCGCAAGCGGCGGCGGTGGAGCCTCGGTGATGGCCGGCATCTCGTCAGCGCTGATCGCTACGGCGGCGGGACTGATGGTCGCCATTCCGGCGGTGCTGGCCTTCAACTTCTTCCAGCGCCAAGTGAAGTCCGTCTACCAAGGCCTCGAGGCCGCCAAAGAACTCGTCTTCTTGTGGGAGAAGAGCGAAAAGAAGGAGAGCTAAGATGGGCGCACCGGCCGGCGGCGATCAAGACGCCATCTCCGACATCAACATCGTCCCCTTAGTTGATATCATCCTTGTGGTGCTGATCATCTTCATGGTCACCGCCCCCACCAGCCAGTCTTCGCAGATGGACGTGGACCTTCCTTCGAGCAGTAGCGGTGAGGGCGCCGGTGGCGAACCCTTCGCGGTGGTGATCACGGCCGAAGGCCGTCTCTTAGTGAACGGCGAGATGCAGAGTGAAGCTGGTCTTTACCAGTTAGCGCAAGAGGCACAACGGCAAGACCCACAACTGGCCGGCTTGGTGACGGCGGATAAGAGCGTGCCCCACGGCGACGTCGTGCGAGTCATGGACCTTTTAAAAAGTGCCGGTGTGGCGAAACTCTCGGTTTCGACCACGCAAGGTTTGGAGGAGTGATGAAAAGTATTATTTTTGGACTGCTCCTGAGTGGTTCCGTCTTCGCACAGGTCGACGAGGTGCTGGCCCTGCGCCAAGAAGTGGAGGCCCTTGCGACGCAGGTGGAGAGCACGCAAAAAGAAAATCAAGCGAAGCTCGATGTGTACCTCCAGCGCCGGCAAGAACTCGAAGCGCAGCTGCTGCGCGAGCGCTTCCGTGCTCAGCAATTCGGCGAGCAGCGCCGTCGGCTGGCCGATAAACTCAAGTCGCTGAACCTCGATCCGCAGGGAAGCCTCAAGGCACCAGCCTGGTTTACTCCGCTGGTGCAGGAGCTGCGCGCAGAACTCAAGAGT